>JAMCVT010000017.1 GCA_023475565.1 Actinomycetota bacterium | reverse complement strand
TATCATGCGGATAACGCTATCTTTGAACTCCTTGTTGTATCGTTTACCTTTATTTGCCATTTTACTCGCCCTCCACAAGAGTATTTTATCTCACTCCTGTGTGTCCGACAAACCGGGCATGGGTCATAGCCAGAATAATAACTATTATAGGAATAAGCATGTGCAGCAGCATCGAAATACCCCAGTAAAAATTACCGAATACTCCTCCGAACATGATATCACTCCCTTTTCGTATTTCTCACGATTAATACTACCAGACAGATTTAACAAACCTATTACGGATATATAACAAAATTATCACGTTTTATAAGCATCAGTTGTCAGCTATCAGAATTCAGCATTCAGTAATCAGACAATAGGCCGCTAATAACGGCCAATGTCCTGATAATAAAGTATTTTTTAAGGATGGCTGATAACTGATGGCTGAAAGCTATTTGGGGTTTACTCCTGTCTTTAGTGTAAAAGAAAAGGTTGTTCCCTGGCCGGGAGTGCTTTCCACGTATACCTGGCCGTCCATTTTTTCAACCAGCCGTTTTACTATGGCCAGTCCCAGCCCTGTTCCGCCGCCTTCTCTCCTGGTCCTGGACTTGTCAACCTTATAGAATTTTTCCCAGATAAGTTCCTGTTCGCCCTCTGGTATGCCGGGGCCGCTGTCTTTCACGCTAACTTTAACAAACCCGTTAAACACAACAGTATTCACCCTGACACTCCCGCCTGTGGGGGTATATCTCACCGCATTTTCCAAAAGATTAAACAGTATCTGCTGCAGGCGGTCCGGATTTGCCAGTACAGGGGGGATATTTTCAGGAATATCAAGGTCAAGCGCAATTCCTTTTTGCTCAATAAAAACCCCCATTTTTTCTGCTGCTTTTAATAAAACCGGGGAAATATCAAACTCTGACAGTTCAATGTTCTCCTGTCCGGACTCAATTCTCCTCAAATCAAGCAAGTCAAAAACCAGTCTTCTTAACCGGCCTGTTTCCTCAACAATTCCATCAATACAGTCCCGGCGTTCTTCTTCACTTTCAGCCACATTGTCCTTTAATGCTTCCGCATAGCCCTGAATAATAGTCAGCGGCGTCCTTAATTCGTGGGAGATTCCAGCTACAAAATCCTTTCTGGTTTGATCCAGCCTTTCCAGGGCGGTGATTTTTTCCTGCAAATCACCAGACAAAGTGTTGAGTGAATTGGCCAGGACTCCTATTTCATCTTCGGATTTAACAGCCACCTTCCTGCTGAAATCTCCCCTGGCCAGGGCCCGGGCCACTTTATTCATTTGTACCAGGGGCCGTGACAAAGAGCGGGAGAAGAGCAGACTCAGGAATGTGGCTAAAATAATGCCCCCTATGCCTACGTTCAGGATAATTTTCTGGTACTCGGAAATCTGTCCTTCAATGGCGGCTATCGAACTGCTTACGATTACCGCACCCGTGGTGCGTCCCCCGTTTGTGACCGGCACCATGGCAGACAAAACCTTTGCACCGATGATTTCATTTATGCCGCTCTTTATTACTCTTTCTCCGGCTAATACCTTTTTTAAATCCTCCATGGTTATCAAGTCGCCATGGTGATCCAGAATGCTGATTTTGGTTGAACTCATGTTCATGCCCATGCCGTGACATTCCTGTATATAACCGTCCCGGTTCACCAGCATAATATTTGTGTCGGTCATCTCAGAAATAAGGCTTATTTTTTCCCGGGCGTTTTCCTCATTGCTCAAGGCGCCGGCAATCTCGTTCCCCTGGCGGAGAATGCTATCCGTTTGCTGTTGGTAGTACACTTTTTTAATTATATTGGACTGAACCATGCCTGTAACCCAAGTGATTATCAGCACAAGAATCACAATAGCCAGCCATAGCTTGGCCACAATGCTTTTTTTAAGAAATCTCATTCCACCACCTCAAATTTATAGCCAACTCCCCATATTGTCCTGATTATGTCCGGGCTTCCGGGCACTTTATTTAACTTGTCTCTGAGTCTGTTGATATGGGTATCCACCGTCCTGGTGTCGCCGTAATAGTCAAACCCCCAAACCTCCTGCAGCAGTTCATCTCTTGTATGTGCCCTGCCGGGATGCCTGCTCATGTGGTATATAAGGTCAAATTCTTTTACCGTAAGAGACACGGGCTGCCCGCAAACAGTAACGCTTCGTGTCTCGGGGTTTATTTCCACTGATACTTTAGTGCCGGCATTTATATTTTCTTTGTTTTCCCCGTTGACCGGGCTCCGGGCTGTGCGGCGCAGCACTGCTTTGACTCTGGCCAGAAGTTCCCGCGGGCTGAAAGGCTTTACAACATAATCGTCCGCGCCCATCTCAAGTCCGACGATTCTGTCCACTTCTTCACCTTTAGCCGTAAGCATAATTATGGGGACCGATGATCTGGCCCGCACCTCGCGGCAAACCGTCCAGCCGTCGATATCCGGCATCATTATATCTAAAATAATCAAGTCAAATTTTTCTGTCTTTATTTTCTCAAGGGCCTGTTTCCCGTTGGCGGCCTCTTCAATACCAAAACCTTCTTTGGTAAAATACATTCTTACAATATTGCGTATTTTATCCTCGTCATCTACCACCAATATTTTCATTAACCAACTTTCCTTCCCAAAATCTACAGTCAAGTTAAAAATAGAGTGGGATTTATTGAGTATTACCCATAACCTGGTGAAAATGGCTGCCCAGGTGGGGTAGTTTTTGATTTTATGTTTTAAATTAATATTTCCAAAAGGAAAGAGACTGACCTATTTGGACAGCCCCTTTCCTTATCTATAACATTAACGGTCTACCTGCCGACGAAAATCTGGGTTATCATCAGGCCGTAAGGACCACCGGCCACCACACCTATACCTACATGAGTATAGCTGCTACCCAGTATATTGGCCCGGTGGCCCGAGCTGTTCATCAGGGAGGTATGGGCTGCCTCCACACTGCGATTGCCTGCTAAATTCTCACCGGCGGTCCTGTAGCTTACCCCGGCATTTGTGAGCATCTGTCCGGGCGTTCCATAGGTGGGGGATGTATGCCCGAAATAGTTGTTGGTGATCATATCCTGAGACTTCATCCGGGCCAGCTGCACCAGCTGCATGTCCACCTGCAGGGCAGGCAGGCCGTTGGCAGCGCGCTCCTGGTTGACGAGATTGATCATGGTTTGCTCATTGGCTGTCAGTCCCGCTGTCGGAACCGGAGCCGGAGTCGGAGCTGGAGCCGGAGTCGGAGCTGGAGCCGGTGCCGGGGTCGGAGTCGGAGTCGGAGTCGGAGTTGGAGCCGGAGCCGGAGCCGGAGCCGGATTACTATTTGAAGGCGGCAGTTTTATGGACACCCTGCTGCCGGAAGAACCGTAACCGGTGCTATTGTTGACAACCTGGTAGTTATAGCCTCCGTTGCCGTTCGGAATCATTTTTATAACCGCCGCGTCCGCCGGGGAAACCAGGGCCATGGAAGCAAACAGAAGACTTATTGATAAAGTTGCACAGGCTATGGTACGGGTAACTTTTTTTAACAAAGTGACAACCTCCTTACGATGAATAGGTTTTTGGGTCCGCAATAATGAATATAACATTTAAATGTTACAGGAATGTCACATATCTTAAAAAAGAAATGCGAAAAACAAGTTAACATTTAAGCCTTTTTCAGATAGTAACCTCTATATGAAAAATATACAGTTTATTATATATACTGGTCCTTGGTTGAATGTAACCACTAATGAAATACCGCCTCAGAATATCTTCATTATAAAAAACTTCTGGGATCAACCGGGGTGCCGTTTTTTCTGATTTCAAGGTGAAGATGCGGCCCGGTGGACATACCGGTTGTTCCCACTTTGGCGATAACCTGCCCTTTTGTTACCGTCTGTCCTTCTTTAACCAACTGGGCGGATAAATGAGGATACAGCGAAGTTATCCCACCGCCGTGGTCCAGCATTACTATATTGCCGTACCCGCTCATATAACTGACATCGATCACCCGCCCGCTCTGGGCTGCCAGCACAGGAGTCCCTGTTGGCGCGGGAATGTCCATTCCCGCATGCAACTTCCTGGTTTTTAAAATGGGGTGAATTCGATAACCGAATGGTGAAGACACATTAGTATAACCCTTTAACGGCCAGATGAATGCGCCCGTGGCCGCCGGCTGCTGTCCGCCTTTCTGCCGGGCCATCTGGCTGATAATGGCTTCCTCTTCCTCCTCCAGCCGCTGCACTTCGGCCTGGTACCTGGTCAAATCACTATTGGCCCTGGCCAGCAGATCCCTTTTGGCCTCACTCCTGGAAGCCAGTTCCATTCGCGCCCCCTGCTGCCTGGTCATCAATGCGGCAATGGTATCCTTCTGCTGAACCAACTCCTGCCTCTTATTTGCCAGGTCATTCTGAAGAGCTTCAACTTCTTTTATAATCTCTACATCTCTGGCCACTATCCGCTTAATCAATTCATATCTGTTCACAAAATCGCCAAGGTCCCGGGAAGACAAAAGTAACTCCAGGTAGCTGATCGTGCCGTTCATGTATATCTCCCGTGCCCTTTTGCGCATTACCCCGTTGCTTTCCTGCATTTTCACCTCGGCTTGCTTTAATTCTTTTTCATTCTGTGCCAGGTTTGCCTGCGCGACAGCCAGTTGCTCACTAAGGTTTTCTATATCACGATTTTTCATATTAATTTCCCGGTCGATTGCGTTTATTTCGCCGGAATATGATTTTACTTCAGATTTCTTTATACTTTCCTGCCTTTTAACCTGATTAAGCTTTTGTTTGGTCTGCTGCAATATATCTTCCAGGTTGGCGCCGTAGGCTGTACCATAGCTTAAAACCAACCCGGTGAAAAGAATAAGTGCTATTGCTTTTTTAGTCCAACCTTTAAACATGAGACGCCTCCCCAATAATCCCATTAATATAAAACCACTAAATCAAGACGGCTCAAAACCCATAGTTTTAAAACTCCCGGAATTCCCGGGAGTTTTAAAACTATGGGATAATCCTGCTGAAACCTAACAGTCGCTTCCCCCAGTACGCGTCATAAACCGGGGAAACCATAACCCCCTGGCTGGATGTTGCACTGATGAATTTTCCACCACCCAGGTATATTCCGGTATGGGTAATATTCCTGGCGCTTCCGAAAGCAACAATGTCACCGGGCCTGGCATCATTGGCACCTACCCTCGCACCCCGGTAATACTGTTCTGCCGCGGTGCGGGGTAGACTGATCCCAAAGTTTTTGAAAACATACATGATATAACCGGAACAATCAAATCCTTTGGGCGACTGGCCGCCATACAAATACGGCACACCGGCAAATGATTTTGCATACTCGATAATAGTATCCATACGGCCTGTCCCTCTGGAAACTACAGTGGTTCTGATATTCCCGGCTTCTTTTGCAACAATTAGTTTTTGACCCGGGAAGATCAAAGGTGAAGTGAGGGAGTTTAACCTTTGAAGTTGTTCCACAGTCATACCGTGAAGTTTTGAAATCTTCCAGAGGCTGTCTCCTGATTTAACCGTATAATAAGTATCGGCATAAGCCAATGAGGGTAAAACAGACAGGGTCATCCCCAACAACAAGGTGCTTAAAAACAATTTTGCCTTTCTCATTAAATACCCACTTTCTACACCGACGGGGTTAGTTGACGGGTTAGGACCGAAAGTTAGCCCTTTGTTTTTAAACAATTCACCCCAAGAAATTTTCTCCCCCGTTTCCAAACAGGCTGGAATTAGGTGTGCTAAGTTATAGAGAAAATATTTGTTTCAGCCATTAACCACCCCCTTCACAAAATACCAAATTATTCCTAATAATTAAGCTGTTATTAGTAATTCGTGGATCTGTGTCATATTTTGTTGGGTACGTTTAAAAAATTTCAAAAAAAAACTCCCCGAGGGAGTCTTTTAAGAAGTACCATATAACTATAAAGCGACAACAATATAAATCAGTGTAGATATAATTATTCCTCCCAGGGCAAAAGGCATCGCCCCGCTTGCATACCGGGCAACCGGTATTTTTATGACACTGCTGACAAGTATTGGAATGTCGGACAAGGGAGAGGTGCTGTCACCAACAGATCCCCCCGCCCAAACGGCACCGAAAAGCACAGCCGGGTTCATCCCTCCCGCCTGGGCAAAGCCGGCAGCCATGGGCATGAGCAAGGCCCAGGTAGCCCAGGAAGAACCTATTACGTAAGAAATGGCCGCGCCAGAGAGGAAAATGGCTGTAGGTATGGCCCATGTCGGCATGTTGCCGGCAAAACTGGAAATAACGTATCTGGTAAAACCCAAATCCTGTACTATTCTTGACAGAGTCCAGCTCAACACCAGGATAACCAGAAGGCTTAAAACACCTTGCCCCCCTTTTATTATATGGGACTCAATTTCCGCTAAGCTGATTCCCTGCAACCAGTACAAAATGACACTTATTATCAAGGCCAGGAAGGTCCCTGCCATTATGGAAACTGAAAAATCAGCCTTTCCCAGTGCCCCCCAAAAAGAGCCAGCCCCTGCTTTGCCTGTCCACCAGAAAAAGAACACTGTTCCACATAGCAAAATTATGACAGGCAGCAACAGGTTGCCCACCCTGGCCGGGTATTCTGAAGGCAGTTCATTAATATATTTTTCATACTCCAGGTGAATTTTTGTTAGTTTTTCCGCCCCGCCACCTACCGCTTCCAGCCTCACTTTACCGTATCTCAAACCCCATATGGTTACTGCCAAAGACAGTACAAGCATAACCGGAGAGTAAATATTCCAAAACAGACTCCTTAAAAAAACATCGTAAGGGGTGAGCATGGCGTTTTCCGGCATATTTGCCCTAACCAGGCTTACCATGTACCCCACGTAAGCGGTTGCCAGAGGGATAAGAACAATTGCCTGACCCGTTGTAATGGTAATTACAAAAGCAAGTTTTTCCCTGGACCCCTTTACTTTCTCCATCAATGGCTCCAGCATTGCTCCCACACTTAAAATACGAAAAGAATTATCAAAAAATGTAAAAGGGAGCATCGCCCATCCTACAAGCAAAATGCTCCTTTCCGACTTGACCCACCGGCCCACAATATTTGTAAATCCGGCAATCCCTCCGCTTACCTTTATAAGCTCAGCCAATGCGCCAAAAAGAATAAGGAAGGAAAGCGTATAAGCATTTCCTTTTTCAGCTACTGCACCGGCCAGGTAGTTTATGGCCACCACAAATCCATCCAAGGAAAGACCTTTCAATATAAAGGCACCTGCGACTATCGCCAAGGCAAGTGAAAGAATAACCCTGCGGGTCAGAATAACCAAAGCCAATGCAACCAACGGAGGAATCAATGCCAGCCAATCCAATTAATAAACCCCACTTTTATGGAATTGTACTGTACATATCTTTCCCCTTTGATGCTGTAATTTATTAGATTTCACTTATCGGCAATAAAAAAAAGTAATACAGCAGTTATCGCGACTACCAAAACAAGTAGCGCACCCATGCCACCTAAACCAGTCAACGCTTTTAACAAAATACCTTCTTTCTCCGCCTTGAGCCTCATGTGATTATATACAGAGACAGGCCCAATAATCCTCATTACAATTGAATCAGTAATATCAGGCTCTCCGCCCCGCTCCAACATACTTTTAACCACGGTATCCAACCATCGCTTTTTGGAGTCCGGCTCAAGGGAGTCATAAATAGACTGAAGTGTCTTTTCAAAGTTTTTTTCCCTGGGCTTTAAATTCCTGAAATAATATCTGCGGTCATCTCCGTTTATATTGCGAATTACTTTTTGTAAAAGATTAATGTCCATTTCGTTCAGGTCAAATTCCCTTTTTAATATCTCGATAAATTTTTCAGCCATTTTGTCCTCCATGCTATAACTGCTTCATTCATTCTTAGAAACAAATTATGATTAAGTTCTGTATGGTAGTATTCTTCTTATAAAAAATGCAGTAATTGCTCCCGCTGTTGCATAAACAAGTAATCCCATATAATCAGGTCCATAGCCAGTCAGCCATACCCCCTGTCTCTCAAAAACACTGGGGGATTCAGGGTCTGGTGGCAAGTATTCAAACCTGTCCTTTTTAAGGCCAATGGTATAAAGTTGGTAATTCATCATGTCACCAAAATCAACAAATGCAAAAACAAAAATCACTGCCAGGTATAGAAACAAAAATACCCAGATTCCGTACTTTTTCATATCATTGTCCACCTGCCGCTTCTAATAGGGCGACCATGAAAGATCAATACTCATCTGATTTATTTTCTTTCTCCATTAATATCACCCCTTTTTAATTGCGCCCAGTAAAGCCGGGTTATACCTCATTGCCCGCATTGCATTTAATATGGCCAGCAGGGCCACTCCAACGTCAGCGAATACCGCCTCCCATATGGTAGCCAGGCCCCCGGCTCCAAGAGCCAGGACAATACCCTTGACTCCCAGGGCCAGTATTATGTTCTGCCATACAATTGCCCTTGTCCTCCTGGCAATTTTAATGGCCGAGGCAAGCTTGGAAGGCTCGTCCGTCATCAGCACCACATCGGCGGCCTCTATGGCCGCATCCGACCCCAATCCTCCCATCGCCACGCCTATGTCAGCCCTGGCCAGTACCGGGGCATCGTTAATGCCGTCCCCTACAAACAGCAAGTTTTCCTTGGGCCTCTTTTCCCTGTTTAGCCGTTCAACCTCTTCCACCTTCTGGTCCGGAAGCAGCTCCGCCCGCACTTCGTCAAGCCCCAGTTCCTTACCAACCGCCTGGCCCACTTCCCGGTTGTCCCCGGTAAGCATAACCAGTTTCCTTATTCCAAGCTCTTTTAACTGTTTCATGGCCCCGGGGGAGTCTTCTTTTATTTCATCCGAAATCACTATATGTCCGGCATATTTTTTGTCCACCGCCAGATAAACCACCGTGCCAGCTTTATTGTCCCGCGGGAAACCAATGCCCTCTCTGTCCAGCAATTTCACATTGCCTGCCAGTATCTCTTTTCCCTCTGCCTTTACCTTGATGCCGTGTCCGGTAATCTCCTCGTAGGACTCTATTTTCCCGGTGTCTACTTCTCTGTTGTATGCTTCCATAATAGACCGGGCAATGGGATGGTTGGAGTGCACTTCCGCATATGAAGCATACTCCAGCAGTTTTTCCTCTGTAAAGCCTTCCGCCGAAACCACCGAGGTTACCTTAAAAACCCCTTTGGTTAGAGTGCCTGTCTTATCAAAAACCGCGATCTTAACATTGTTTAACGCTTCGAGGTAATTGCCTCCCTTAACAAGTACTCCGTTACGCGAAGCACCGCCTATTCCCCCGAAAAAGCCCAGGGGAATTGAGACCACCAGAGCGCAGGGGCAGGCAATAACCAGAATCACCAGTGCCCTGTATATCCACTGGCTCAAGGTGGCCCCAGGAATAAAAAGAGGGGGAATCAGCGCGATGGCCAGGGCCCCGAAAACCACCACCGGGGTATAGTACCTTGCAAATTTGGTGATAAAATTTTCCGTTGGCGCTTTTTTCCCTGCGGCGTTTTCCACCAGGTCAAGTATTTTGGAAACCGTGGACTGGCCGAATTCCTTTGTCACTTCTACTGTCAGCACACCGCTTTTGTTAATGAAGCCGGACAGCACATCACCGCCCGGCACGGCCTCCCGGGGCACCGACTCACCGGTCATGGCGGAAGTATCCACCATTGAGGTTCCTTCCACCACCTTGCCGTCCAGGGGAATTTTTTCACCTGGCTTGACCACTATAATGTCCCCTATTTTTACGCTCTCGGGGCTAACCTGCTTAATTTCATTGCCTGTCTTTATATTGGCGAAGTCCGGTCTAATATCCATAAGAGCTGTTATAGACTTGCGGGACCTGTTGACAGCGTAATCCTGAAACAGCTCCCCCACCTGGTAAAAAAGCATGACAGCCACTGCCTCGGGAAACTGCCGGATGGCAAAAGCCCCCAATGTAGCTATACTCATTAAAAAATTTTCGTCGAAAACCAGACCTCTGGATATATTTCGTACGCTTTTCAGGAGAACTTCCCCGCCTACCAGCACATAGCTGATGCCATACAGCACCGCCTCAACGGTGAACGTAAACTTAAAAAGCAGGGCGACTACAAAAAAAGCAGCCCCTACAGCCAATCGCAATGTTTCAAGTCTTTCCCCCCGCTTTTCCTCCTCCCGGGTGACACTCTGATAGGCTTCATCCGCCGGCCTGACCTGTACTCCGGGCTCAATTCCTTCTATGGTTTCCCTGATATGTTTTAGGATATCAGTGTTTTTAACATCGGGACCGACCTCCACCATCAGCTTTTTCGCCGGAAAATTAACCTCCGCGCTTTTAATTCCGGGAATGGTCCTAATCTTTCCCTCAATTTTTGAAGAGCAGCTGGCACAGTCCAGCCCCATAAGCACAAAGGCCTTTTTCTGAACAAAGTCAACCTTCTTTTCAGCAACTACAACGTCCGGTTCCAGCCTTCTTATAATGCTCCGCACTTCTTGAACAACCTGCTCCAGTTCCTCCACATGTTCTGTTTCAATGATTAGTTTCTTTGTGACAAGGTTTACCGTCGCTGTGGTGACACCCGGTATATTTTTAATTCTTTCTTCTATTTTTGCCGCACAGTCGGCACAGTGTAAATCCTGAAGAAATAGTTCCTTGGTACCCGATACCAAAATATCCTCTCCCTAAATACTTAATAGGTTTAGTATTGGACCAACCCGCATTTTAAATTCATTAAAAAAGAACGGCAATAGTCATCCTGGTACTTTATTAAGCTTACTTAAAACCTTATCTTTTAGTTGCTAACAAACGTACCACTAATACCGGCTTACCAGAAAAGCCAGCATCCTCCCCGCTAAGGCGCCTAGAATCAACCCGAAACTTACTATCAAGTATTTCCGGCTTTTCAACAGAGGTCCTATGATTTCATGGCAGGTCACGTAAAGAATTGTCCCTATAGCAGTTCCAAAGATAACTGCCAGAAACACATGAGGAATATAACCGAAGGCCGATCCCAGAAAAGCCCCGAAACCTGCAGGAACGGCGACGGCAGAAGCAGTTGACACTATGAAGATGCGGTCCATTCCTCCCAGAACCATCGGAATGGACATAGCCAGACCTTCGGGGAAATTGTGAAATAGCATGGCCACAGCAAGATCTGTCCCGGTCTTGACATCATTCATCAATCCCGAGCCCATTGCCAGGCCAACGGGAAAGTTATGGACGGCTATGCCAAGGGCCAGCAGCAGTCCCGATCGCAGGTACACGTCTGCCCCCTTTTTAAAGGAAATGATAGCGACCCTCCGGCTCATGCCGTCCAACCTGTAAGAGGCGAAAACACCGGCCAGGAGGCCCAGTGTAGTCGCCGTGTAGCCTCCTGTGGCGGCGCTTTCGGGAAACAGCTCAAAACCAACCAGGGCAAGAATAATCCCTGCGGCAGCCGAAAGCAGCACCGGCAGAATTTTCTCTCCGAACCTTCCCAGCATACAACCTGCAATACTGCCCATTGCGGTGCTCACACCGCCCATACCGGCTCCCACCAGCGTGGAAAAAACAATTCCTCCCGGCAATTTAAAACCCCCTCATCCACTAAGCTTAAGTTAATCTTATGCGGGGCCTATCGGGATAATGGCACAGCAATAAGGTTGAAAATAATAGAATCCCAAGACAGATCACCGCTGCAAAAAAAATTTGGCAAATGTGCACTTTTTTCTCAATCTACCCAGCCAAAATCAATTTCTCTTCACGAATACGCTTATAGAGAGTATGAGACGGCAAAAAAAAGGGGGTATGATATTTCAACATCAAGTCTTTTACAAACCAGCTAATCTAACATTTTTCCAAGGGGGTATCCACGATGAAAAAGAAATGGCTTTCCATCCTCCTCGCCGGCGCCCTGTCCTTAGCCATAACAGGGACGGCCTTCGCCTACCGCGGCGAGTCCGAGGGCGACCATTCCGGAGGGAGCAGCAACACAAGCAACAACGGGTATAGCCAGTCATCGGATCACAGGAGCGATGGCTGGGATGATCGGGAAGATGGCGATAAACAAGCCGACAGCCATGACAGTCACGGGCCAAAGGGCCAAAACAGCCAACAGTTCAACTTCCACGACATGGGGGAATCAGCGTGGGCGGAGCCATATGTAATGAAGCTGTTGGACAATGACGTGGTGAAAGGATATCCCGATGGCAGCTTCAAACCCAACCAGCCGGTGACCCGGGCCGAGGTTGTAACCATGATGGCGCGCAGCCAGAACGCTCCTCAGGGAACAGGCCAAACCACCTATGTAGACGCGCCAAGCTGGGCATGCGACTATGTAAACTGGGCGGTAGGCAAACAGATCCTCATACCCGGCGAAGATAACTATAAACTGGAGGCCGAAGATCCGGCAACCCGACTCTGGGTGGCCCAGATGGCGGTGAGGGCACTGGGACTGGACGCCCAGGCCACGGTGGTGCAAGACACATATCTTCCTTTTAATGATTCTTCAGCCGTGCCGGCCGATATGGCGGGATATGTAAAGCTCGCTACCGAAAAAGGCATATTCACGGGTTATCCGGACTGCACCTTCCAGCCCCACAAGCCCATTACCAGGGCGGAGATGACCGTTATCATGAGCCGGTTGGACGCCGCGATGAACGATGAAACCCTCGGCACCGTCACTGCGACGGACGCCGGCAGCGTTACAGTCAGTGTGTACGGCGGGGCAAGCAAAACCATCGAGGTTGCCCCCGGCGCAGCGGTCTGGCTGAACAACAACCCGGCCACAACAAAGGACTTGCAACAGGGAGATGTGGTTACAGTCGACCTAAACACCGCGGGAAAGGCAGTCGTCATCGACGCTACCCGCATCCAGCAGGCCCCTGTTTCAGTCCCGGCACCGGCGCCTGCCTCAACACCAGCGCCTCCTCTGTCCTGACCCGGAACCGGGCAGGAGCAGCGATAGCCCCACAGCCACGAACAACACCAGGACGTGAAAACATGTCCGGCGGCAGAACCGGGATGGACCACAGGGACTGGCAACAGCTTAAAATACTCTGGGCGGGCGGCTGATATTTAAACGGTCGCCCGTCCGGCGATCCCCGGCTTTTACTATACTATAAAAATTTTTACCATTAATTATGTAAGCATAATTCCTGTAAATCATTGGTGCCAAATTTATATTTTCTCCAGCAAAATTATCCTGTAGCCCCCGGCAAATATGGAAGGCGTATCATGAATAATCTTAACGGGCAACTCCCTTGCAATATCTTCAAAGTATCTATTTATATCTGTTCCCATCAGAGTTGTTATTGAGTTTAATAACTTGCGGGCGATGGCGGGACTTTGATCTTTTTTAAGAAATTTATCAAATACAAGTATTTTGCCGCTCCTCTTCAGTACCCTTACAGCTTCCGCCATTGCTTTTTGAGGATTTTCCACTACACTGAGGATTAAGTTAAGAACAACCGTATCGAAAGTCTCGCCGGGAAATTCCAATATCTCCGCGTTCATGTTGATCAGCTTTATATCGCGTCCTCTCGCTATTCTACCAGCCCTCGCCAGCATTGCATCTGAAATATCGACCCCAACAACGCGCACATTGTCCGGGAGAAGAGGCAAGTCCTGCCCGGTCCCGACACCGACCAATAGAATACTTTCGCCTGGTTGAAACTCCAACAGGGCAAAGCCTTTCCTTCTGGCCTCAACAAAGATGCGATTTCCGATAAGGGTATCATATACCGGGGCTAAAAATTTGTATTTGATTACATTTGTGTAATTGTTCATATTAGTAAACCTCTGGTATATTGGAGGGAGACCGCCCAAATCAGGGCAGTCTCCTTATTTCATTTCTTTTTGGCCTCCTTGCCGCATCCCGGGCAAAAGGTCGCCCCAGGCGGCAACTTCCCTCCACATCCATCACACTGCAGACTGCGTCTGAGATCCGCGCCGCATCCGGGACAAAAACGGAACCCGGCCTGCACCGGCGCGGAGCATGACGGGCAGAAGGCACTCTCCTCCCGCTGCTGACCACACCGATCCGGGCGGCGGTATTGGCAATCATCCTCATAATTTCCGTGGTGACCTCCGTTATGGCCTCCATGGTGACCGCCATGATGTCCTCCACGATGGTGACCCCCTAAAATCTTAAACAGATCATCAAAACCCATTTCTGATAACCTCCTGTTTTTATACTACCTGCACCCGTACGTCCGGTTGCCTGACGGCCTGCAGCGCGGCCAGGGCCACCTCCACCTGTTCCTGATCCGGCTCAAGGGTTGTGAGCCCCTGCAGCCACATTCCGGGCGCGCTCAGAAATCCAAAAAATTTTGAGTGCGGGAACCTGCCCGCCGCCCTGATTAATTCGTAACTGATCCCGACGACCACCGGCAGCAGCGCCAGCCGGGATATAATCCGCCAGAGGGGCGACTGATCGCCCACTGCTGAAAACACCACTGTACTCACCACCACCGCAAAGAGGAGGAAGCTGGTGCCGCAGCGGGGGTGCCTGGTGCTGTGGCGCAGGACTATGCCCGCCTCCAAAGCGTCCCCGGCCTCCAAAGCGTTGATTGCCTTGTGCTCGGCCCCGTGGTACTGGAATACCCGCCGTATATCTTTTAAACGGGAAATAGCCACAATATAGCCCAGGAATACCGCCAGACGAAAAACACCCTCAATAAGATTCGCCAGGGCTTCGCTCAAACCGTAGCTTGCCAGCAATCCCCCGCCCCAGGCCGGAAGAACGATAAATAATCCGATGGCCAAAACTAGTGCCACCGCGGTGGTGACTGCCATCTCCCGCCAGGTCAGCTCATCTTCATCCCCGCAGGCCTGCCCGGCGGAAAACATAAGGGCGAAAATGCCCAGGCGCAGCGAGTTCCAAAGCGCATAACAGCCGCGAATAAGGGGTATTTTCAGGATTTTACTCTTGTTTTTTCCCACTGGGCGAACAGGCTTTTTTTCGATGACGATCTCGCCCGAAGGCCTGCGCACCGCTACTGCCATTTCATCCGGACCGGCCATCATCACTCCTTCGATTACCGCCTGACCGCCGTAATGAACCTTATCAGACAAGTTGTTACCCTCCTGTATAATATATTTAAGCCTCATTATATAAAACGTTCTGTATCCCACTTTCCTGTACGCCTGCCGCCTGTGCTTTTCCATTTACGCGCATCAGGCGCATTCCGTTGGCAATCACCAGCAGTGCTGCTCCGGTATCAGCAAAAACCGCCATCCAGAGGTTGGTGATCCCCCCGAAAGTGCCTGCGATGAACAAGGCTTTGACCAGCAGGGCAAAGGCGATATTTTGTTTGATAATTTTAAGCGCCCGCCGGCTTAGGTCCATCGCGTAGGGAAGTTTGGACAGGTCGTCAGCCATCAGGGCAATGTCGGCGGTCTCCAGGGCGGTATCGGTGCCTGCTCCGCCCATGGCGATGCCCACCGTGGCGGCGGCCAGGGCCGGAGCGTCGTTTACCCCGTCGCCCACCATGGCAACCTTGCCGTACTGGCGCTTCAAAGACTGAATGGTGTCCAGCTTGCTTTCCGGCAGCAGTTCGGCCCGGTACTGGCTAATGCCCAGTTCACCGGCGATGGTCCGGGCCGTCCCGGCGTTGTCACCTGTAAGCATCACTACATGCTCGATGCCCGCCCGTCGCAGGCCCTCCACGGCTGCCCTGCTGCTCTCCCTGATCCGGTCGGCCACGGCAATCATCCCCAGGACTTCTCTGTCGGTGCCGACAACCATCACCGTCCTGCCCCGGCTCTGCAAATCAGTCAACTGATTACGCAAGCTGTCCAGAAGGATGTTCAGGCCGTCAAACAGCCGGCTGTTCCCGATATAGTAAGTTTTTCCCCCGATTTTGACCTCTGCGCCCTTCCCGGTAATGGACCGGAAATCTTCCCCCTCAGGCACGGTGATATTCTTTTCCCGGGCATAACGGAGGACTGCTTCCGCCAGGGGATGTTGGGAGCGGCTCTCAATGGCGGCGGCAATTTCCACCACCCTTTCTGGAGTGCTCCCTGCTGCCGGTATTACGTCTGTAACCTCCGGACGGCCCTCGGTGAGGGTGCCGGTTTTATCAAAGGCCACCACCTTCAGTGCCCCCGCTTCCTCCAAGTAGGCCCCACCCTTGATCAGTACACCCCTCTTGGCAGCGCTGCCGATGGCCGCGACAATGGATACCGGGGTGGAAATGACCAGGGCGCAGGGGCAGGCAATTACCAGCAGAATCAGCGCCCGCTCAAACCACAGCTGAAAGGGTTGTCCGAAGGCCAACCAGGGCACCGTGGCCACCAGGACAGCGCAGGCGATGACCGCAGGCGTGTAATACCTGGCAAAAACATCGACAAACTGCTGGGAGGGGGCCTTCTGGGCCTGCGCTTCTTCCACCAGGTTGATGATCCTGGCCAGGGTTGTATCCTCCACCAGCTTGGTGACTCTCACTTCCACGGAGCCCTGCCCGTTGATAGTCCCGGCGTAAACCTCGTCCCCTGGTTTTTTTGCCACCGGCATGGACTCGCCCGTAATGGGAGCCTGGTTTATGTCGGTTTTGCCGGCCATAACGATCCCGTCCATGGCTACACGCTCGCCGGGCTTTAGGATAATAATGTCGCCTACCGTGATTTGCTCCACCGGGAGACGCACTTCCTCACCGTTGCGCCTGACCAGCGCCTCTTTCGGGGAGAGATCCATCAATGCGCGAATGGAATTTCTGGTTTTATCCATCGTATATGACTGCAGGGTATTGCCAAAGGCAAAGAGAAACACCACTGTGGCGCCCTCCGCCCACTCCCCGATGGCCGCGGCACCTATCACCGCCACCGTCATCAGGAAATTCATGTCCATACTCAGGGACTTCAAAGAGGCAAAGCCGCTCCTTGCTGTGTAAAACCCCCCGGCCAGCATGGCGGCCAGGTAAAGAGGCACGACTAGATCATCTGATACTTTAAAGAATGATAAAACCAATCCGGCTCCCAGGAATAACCCGGAAAGCAATGTCAGGATAAGCTTTTTATTTTTGAAGCCTTCCGGCTGCTGCACCCCGGCTTTTCCGGACTCCAGCGCGATGTCGTAATTGGCTTCTTTCACGGCATTCAGGATAGCTTCTATCGATGCCGAGTGGCGAACCGTCATCTTGGAAGCCCCGAAATTCACCCTGGCCTCTGCCACTCCCGGCAGGCCGCTCACTTTTTTCTCCAGCTTGGCGGCGCAGTCGGCGCAGTCCAGTCCGGTCAGGCGAAACTGAGTGGTCGTCAAATCCCCTTCCGATCCTTCCGGAACCGCCGTATAGCCTGCGTCAGCAACGGCTTTTATCACGGCCTGGGGGGAGACGGTATGTTCCAATACCATTTTTGCAGCGCCGAAGTTCACCTTTACGCTTTCCACACCGGGCAGCCCGGCTATCTTTTTCTCCAGCTTGGCGGCACAGTCAGGGCAGTCCAGTCCCTCCAGCCTAAAGACTGTGCGTTGGGCCTGGTCCTGTTTCTCTGCAGAAGACGCTGAGCAGCCGCCGCAGCCACAACTGCCTGGGGCCGTACCTTCGGTAAAACTGTTTTTATGGCTTTCTTTCTCTGTCACGGCAATTCCCCCAATATGATTAACTTCTATGTCTGAAAATGTCGTCAAACACATTCAAACATTCGCTTTATTATCATAATATACTGCCGCAACCTTTTTGTCACGATCTTTTTGCTTTTTTAAAAGAATTTTTAGATATAAGCTCTTCCATGCTGGTATGGCCCGGCCCATTAAGATCTCTTTCCAGCATCAATCCCGTCGCCATTCCGAAAGATTATCCAGGAGAATAAGGTCTGCCACTCGGCTGGATATGGTATAAACAGCAGCCCCGCCTTTTTCCATTGCGTAGTAGGACTGCTCACCGTCTTCCAGCGGGGTTTTACCGCCAAGTAAAATGGTCCTTGTACTCCCGTCGGCCGTCGATAACTCAGCGCTGGCCGCTGGCCGTTCCAGTCCGAAGGAGGACAATGATTCCACCACCCCGCCTTCGATTGTCTTCAAGGCCTCAAGGCCGGCAAGGGCGGACGCAAGGTCTTCCGCCTTGGAATCATCGGCGGGATAATCCCCGGGGGTGGTAATACGCCATCCCCGCCCCTCAGGGCCGGAACCGTCCCGCTCCAGCGTAATGGAAGCTTTCGGGCCTGCCAGGGTGATCTTCTTTATTTCGCTGGCATCAAGGCTGAGAATGGCGGAGGACTCGTTCTTTTTCTCCGTGTCGCCCGGCCTGTCATAAACCAGGGTAAAGATCAGGAGCCCCGAAAACAGCATAACTGCAAATACTGTTGAAATCCACCGGTTCAACGGGATCGCCTCCTTACCCAAACGAAGACGCCTGTAAGGAGCACGGCCATAGGTAAAAGAATTACCGTGCCGTAGAAAATCTTTTGGGCGCTTTCCCTGGTCAACTGCACCGTTGTGGCTTCCGATGTTTTGGGTCGGATGGTAATGATATTGTCCCTGCCCACCAGCCAGCCGGCGGCGTTCATAAAGAAGTCCGCGTTGCCCTGCATGTCGACCATATCCGAACCGATAAAGGCGCTGTTGCCAACCACCACGGCCAACCTCCCGGCAGCGGCGGTATTATCGACACCGGCCTCATCGGAATTTGATGAGCTTACGTCTACTTTTTGGGAAGGTTGGTTTTTTTCCACGGCAACTGCCAGAGTAAGGGGACCGGCTAAATCGCTGTCATCCTTCTTTACGTTATTTTCCTTCAAGTTTGTTTCGCCCCACGCCTTGTCGCTGGTTCTTAAAAGAGGGCTGTACTGATAGCCGTTTTGCTTCCCTTCTTCAACTCTTAGGGGCACTGTCCCCGGCAGAACCAGCGCCAGATCCTGGCCGGCAAGCTTTTCGGTGATTTCGTGTTCAGCCAGGAAAGGAGCAAGGGTGAGGGCGTCGCCAAAGTAACCCCGCTGAGGGTCAACCGTTACCGCCGGCGCCATATTCACCCCCAGCCTGTCCAGCAGTTCCTGCCAGCCGGCTGGAATCCCCAGGGAGCCCGGCGGGTCCATCAGCGCCAGCAACTTCCCGCCGCCGTCCAGGTATTTAAACAATAATTCCTTTTCCTCCTTTGTCAGGTCCTTGCGTGGTCCGGCAACAACCACAAGGGCAGCGTCGCCGGGGATTTTCCCCTCCTGGGGCAGTTCAAGACGGCGGGTCGTATACCCCTCACCTGTAAGGTAATCGTTTGTCCGGCTTAGTTCCCCATCCAGGCTCTTTTCCCCGTGGCCGGCCAGAAAATAAACCGCCGTGGCGGACTGACGGGATAGGTCCATCAGAGCGCGGGTGACGGCTTGCTCTCCCCTGAACTCGGGGGAGTAAGGATTGTCACCTTCTCCAAAGAGGTTATACGGCTCAATGCGACGCTGCTGGCTGCCGCTTTCAATCAAGATGGTGCCGTTATTCTTGATATTGTATTTGTAGGCAAGCGAAGGCTGTTTTATCGGATCAACAGTTTTCACTTTAACTTTGTCAGTAGCGTACTCATACCCCTTTAGTAAAACCTCGATCTGATCCGATGTCTCTTCTCCGGCAACAAGGAAAGCGGTAATATCAACTTGATTTTGCAGGCCGCCCAGCACATCTCTGGTCTGCTGAGACAGGGTGAACCGGGACTGGGCGGTCAGATCCCACCGCCAGTGGTGCCTGGTTGCCAGGACGTTGGCCAAAATCACGATTCCAACCACTGCGGCGGTAACCAGAGCCATCTGGGCGCCTCTCCGCAATCTCCTGCGCTGCCCAAATAGTGATAACTTCATCACAACTTCCCCCTCATCCACATATTAAGACCAGTTTCGCTTTTCTATGGCTGTTACGGCAAGATAAAGAAATATAAATACTGCGCTCAGGTAGTACGCTATGTGGGTTGTGTCCACCACGCCCCTGGTAAAATCCTTGAAGTGTTCGGAAACGGACAGGGCGCGCAGGACATCCCCCGTCAGGCCGGTCACGGCGCCGGCAGCCCAATTGATGACCCATAGCGCCAGCAGAATGCAGAATCCGGTAACTGCCGCAATAACCTGGCTCCTGGTCAGGGAAGAAGCGAAGAACCCCGCTGCCAAATAGGTGCAGGCCACCAAAAAAAAGCCCAGGTAGCCCGCCGCCAGCGCACCGGTATCGGGACTGCCCACCCGGAACAGTATGGACGGGTAAACTGCGGTAATCAGCAAAATCAAACCAAACAGCGCCACAGCCGCGAAGTATTTGCCCAGCACCACCTGGGCCGTGCTAATCGGTACCGTCATCAACAGCTCCGAGGTGCCCTTCTGCTCTTCCTCCGCCCACAGGCGCATAGTCAGCACCGGAACCAGAAACATCAGTATTACCGACATGTTGTGAAAATAGGCGTCCATACCGGCCACTCCGCCTGTCAGCAATATGACGGAAAAAATGTATCCGCCCAGAGCCAGGTAGACAACCGTCAGGACATAGGCCAGCGGAGAAGTGAGATAGCTCTTCAGTTCTTTTTTCAATACCACCAATACTCCCATGAAAACACCCCCTATTGCGCCCGGGTTTCCCGGCCGTTATCTTCTTCCGTAACCAATTCCAGGAACACATCTTCCAAAGACGCGTTCTGAACCGCCATCTCCGTGATAGGCCAACCCCTGCCGGCCATTGCAAAGAATATGTCCTCCCTTATATCCCGGCCGGCATCCATGTCAATGATGTAACGGTGCAGTTCCGGAGCCGCCCCCTGCCGGATTACGGTAATCTGAGCACTTTCCAGTGAATTCAACTCTTTTTCCACGGCTTCCCGCGGTCCCTTTACCTCTATTTCCAGGCGACTGAAGCCGGCAAACCTTTTCGAAAGGTTTTCAGGAGTATCCTGCGCCACCAGCCGCCCCCGGTTGATGATGGCCACTTGCTGGCAGATCATACTTACTTCCGGCAGGATGTGAGAACTCAGGATAACCGTACGGCTCCCCGCCAGGTTTTTGATCAGATTCCGGATTTCGGTGATCTGCCTGGGGTCAAGGCCGGCTGTGGGCTCGTCCAGCACCAGAAGCTGCGGGTCACCCACCAGTGCCTGGGCCAGCCCGACCCGCTGCCTGTAGCCCCTGGACAAGTGGTCGAGCAGGCGCCCACGCATATCACCCAGGCTAACCTCCTCGATGACCTTATCCACCTGGTCCTTTTTCCGGGCCCCCCTGCACCCTTTCAGCTCGGCTACGAATGAAAGGTATTCCGCCACCGTCATCTCACCGTACAAAGGCGGATTTTCGGGCAGGTACCCGACTCTCCGCCGGACCTCCAGGGGTTGTTCCAGCACATCGAAGCCGTTTACCCGTACGGTTCCCGAAGTGGGCGGCATAAAACCGGTGATAATGCGCATCGTCGTGGTCTTCCCCGCCCCGTTAGGACCCAAAAGTCCCAGTATTTCCCCTTTTTGCACCGAAAAATTAAGGTCGCGAACCCCGGCCTTGTTACTGAATAATTTAGTCACATTTTCCACTGCAACCAATCCAACCACCTCCTAAGTCAACTTTAATCATACTTTCGTAAATTCAAATGTTTTCGGCCATTTATATAAAAGAACCGGGCAACACAGAGGATAAGGGCAATAAGAACAACATAGCTGAAAGGACGAATATAAGGTTCAACAGACTGCCAATTCTGGCCGAGTTTCAGCCCCAGGTATGTGAGCGCCATGTTCCAGGGAATGCACCCAATAAAGGAGAAGATTAAGAATTTAGGAAAATCCATGCGGGCTACCCCTGCGGGAAAGGATATAAACGTCCGTACCACCGGCAGGTTGCGGCCAAAGAACACCGCCCATTCACCATAGCGCGAAAACCAGCGTTCTGCTTTTTCCAGGTGGTGACTATTAAACAAAACATATTTGCCATATTTCTTAAGGAAAGCGCGGCCGCCTTTTGCGCCAGCCCAATAGGTGAGAACGGACCCGACCACATTGCCAAGGACTCCCGCCCAAACAACTCCCCAAAAATTCAGCGTGCCTTGTGCAGCCAGGAATCCTCCGAAAAGCATAATGATTTCACTGGGCAGCGGTATACAGGCGCTTTCTATGATCATCCCGATAAAAACGCCCCAGTGACCGAATGTATTTATTAAGGTTGTAGCAATAGAGGTAAGAAACTCCAATAACTGATGCAGCATCTGCAATACCTCGATGTCTTTAAAATATGTTACGCAGCATCCTTGATCTCAAAAAAATACCGCTTAGTTACAAGCGGCAAAAAGGAGAGGGGAAACGCAGTTCATACTTTATTTTAAATACCCTTACTTATTCCATTTCAGTTAAATTGGGTTAGTCATTATGGTTCCCATACACGTCTTTTCCGTTCTTCTTCCGCCACCAGACTACGATTTGTTTTGTAATTCTGACGCTGCTCCACTGCCTCTTTCCTCTTCAATCATTCCTCCCTCACTAAAGACTATAGTTGGCAGGAGTGTCTGCAAACATCTGTTACTTCAATCCCGCCTGAAGACAGAATTCACATTAATGGGCGCATCTTATCAAGTTGTTCGTATGACTAGCCAAGATTTCGTAGGTATCAAAAAAAATTTTTTTTAAAAGATACTGGTAATGCAACCGTGACTATATTTTGAATAATTCTGGAATAGATTTAGCCATACCAATAAAAAAGGCAGGAGATAATCCTCCGACCTCAATAAGTTTCTTGAATATATAAGGGCGATTTCCATTATGGAAACCGCCCTGGTCAATCAGGTATACTAATCAAGTGTTACTTCTATAGCGTTTTTATTCTTATTAACGGTAAGCTTCACGCCTATGCTTAATTGTCAAAATAGAAACTTGTTTCTCTTTAAAGCGGTATTCGAAAGTTATTCGCCAATCACCTACCCTGAGTCTGAGTTCACCCTGTTCTCCCTTTAGTTTGGTTATATCTCCTTGTGGTGGGTAATTGGCCAGTTTACTAATAGCTTCTTTTATCCTTGCCTGGGTATGCCTGTCCAATTCCTTGAGGTTTTTAAAGGCTTTTTCCGAAAAGACTATCTCAAATTCCCAGTTCACGCCATACATCCCCGGCTTTAATGCCCTTTCCGGCTTCTATTTCAGCCCGGGCCTGGTTAATCTCACTGGCCTCTTCCGGAGATATCTCCTCTTCCGGCCAGGTCATAGAACTGAGAATAACCCACAGGGCCTGAACCTGTTCATCAGTCAGCCGGTCAACAAGGGCTTTGAGTTGATCACGGGCTACAGCCATATATACCACCTCAAGGTTATTATAACCCTTCTTCAATTTTTAAACCACCACTTTCCTAATCATGATTTGTTGTTATATTCCCTTTGCCGCCACCCCATAACCAGACCCTGGTACTGTGACCATGGATATCGTCAGGGCTGGCTGGCAACTCAACCAGAACATAGTCGTCGTCATCACGGCAGCGTTCCCCGGCAATCTTGCCGGCCAGAGCAACAGCCTGTTTTTCATCGTGGCTTATCCAGGTGCCGACAAGGACGCCCCCTTTAAGTTGAACGATTACGTAAGGTCTGGAGATTGCCCTGCGCATCCGATCATCCATCCTGTTGTAAATTTCTTCGAGTTCTGAGTAAACAGCTTCAGGGTCTTCCGGTTCATCAAACGGTATATGCCAGGCTTTCCAGTACTCATTTAGGCATGCGACCGGTACTGTTATTTCGTCATACCCGCACCTGTTCTCAACGACAACGACTATACCGGTGGAATCATCATAAGATGGGGCGATGTTTACCGAAAACCATAGATTTGGATTTTTTGCTTCAACTAGATTTACGATCGGCTTGTAAAAATGGTAGAATTTCGACCAAATCCCTGACTTAACATCTTCATCGTTGTAAAACGGGCCGTTTATGTTGGTGCAGCCACCCGGCGGAGAGAGAAACTCCATATGGTAGGCGTAAAAAGCCTCAGTCAGTTCTTCCGGAACGGCATATGCCTGTACGGCTGGCTGCAGTTTTTGAGCCCCGCTTTCACCAAGAAATTCCACTATCTTGCCACATTCTTTCATCAATCCCAGCTGGGCCAGGAAGATTTCCCGCCCCATTCCGCATGTTCTTTTACTAATGCGTCTTACAGTCATTCAGACCCCGCTAAAACCGTCGCAAATAGGGACGGATTAGCGGGTTCACCTCCTTCCGGGTAATCCTTTTCTTTAAACACCTTGCGCTTTTTGACAACTGTATAGCTTTCCTCCGCAATTTCGAGGCTGCAGTAGTATTTCAGGGCACTGACCATGTCGTCGAAGAGACGGTCAAATCGTTTGAGGGTAAGGAAAATCTCTTTAACCTCTTCATAGGACATTTCCAGGAAATCCCCTTCACTGTAAACAGGAAAGCCGTCCCGTATGTGGCTGTTCAAGCGGCTCTCCATGACGATGTATCCGCCGCTTCGACCATTTGTATAGACACTTATCCCGGTCTCGTTCTTAAAATCCTCAATTAGCAGTCTCAGGTCCGCCCACAGGTCTTCACAGAGGTTTTCGTCACCTATGATTTCAAAAGCCCTGTCCATTTCCTCATTTGTCAGTGGCAGCCTATGCACCTTTATGCACCGGCTGTAACCGGTGAGACCGTTCCAGCTGTTCATGAGCCAGTACGTTTCGTGCCCGGTAATGTACGCGATCATTTCTTTTTTCGTTTTTCTCGGCATATTGAGGAGCAGCCGCCGGCGCCGCCCCTTGTTCCCCCCTTTCAGATTAAGGGGCGGGCCGGGCCGCCTGGTTAAATGTCAACCGCCAACGTTCTGTTTAACTTCCTGACACAGGGATATTTTGAACTCACTCCCGGCGGTCAGAAGCTCCGAAATTTTGAAGGCCTCATCCGATATACTTTGTAATACGTTCACGACATGGCCCACTGTTTTAATCTCCGGAAGTTTTACAGTATGCTTCCAAAAGGTCAAATCAGCCTGCCGGTAGTCAAAAACATCTACGTAAACACTTAACCCTACTGACATTGTGTTTTCGTGGTCGTAGCCAATCTCCGCATCCACAGGCACCGGCAGCAAATCATCGTTGGAAAAGAGGACTAGCAGAGAGTCGAACAAATTCTTTAGAGAGTCCTCATCAAAGTATTCGAAAAGAAACTTTGCCTTAAGATAAGACTCCAGAGATTCGACGTCTATGACACCCAGGGCGTGCATTGCTTCAACGTCACCGGTTATTTCACTGTCGTTGCCGGACTCGAAGATGTTCAGAACGACAAGCAGAATAGAGCATTTTAATGTTGCCATTGATTGCGGGGCGGCAGCCGAGATGCCGCCCCTTTCCTCCTTTCATCAGGCAGGCGGGCAGCCGCCATTACAATTACTTTCTAACCAACGGTTTTCTTGCCTTTGAGAGAAGACACCACGTTTTCACTGCCAAATACCGACTCCAGTTTTTGAATAACGTCCCCAATCATAGAGTTCCACTCAGCCACTTCCCGGACGAGAGCCTCGTAGTCCCAGTGATCCCAGAAGTGTCCTTCATCGTTCACTTTTTTCAATATGCCTATCTTTTCCGCCTCTTTCAATAGAGAACAAACCGAAGCATGGCACTTGAGGAAATGTTCCGCCGATACGTTGCTGGCATACTGGGTCTTGCAGAACGAGCGCCATCTCCACGCGCCCCCGAGGCCTGTCGGTATCTTCCGCCCTCCATACGTTATGGTTGCAGGGTATTTGGCCAGGCCGAAGTTGGCCTCCTCGCACTCTTCCCCCGGCCACACCGAAAAGAAATAGACTTCTTTCGGCGGCACTCCGATGGATATGTTGCCCACTTGAACATAAGCCGTGGCTTGGATAAGGGCCCAGGTGTGCTCATCTTTACCTTCGTGCGACCGGTGGTTTGCCATCTTCCCCACAAAGTGAAGCACCCGGGGGGAAACTTCCTCTACAGGCATGTCAAGAGCCTTCTGGCGCAGTTTTTCAAGAACGTTTTCCGGTGAATGGCCACCGTATCCCAATTGGTAATGGATTGTTAATCCCATGATTTAGGGGCGGACCCACCGGCCCGCCCCATTTCCCCCTTTCGGTTGAAAATGGTTTGGGCCGGTGAGAGCCCTCAGATGTTTATTATTCTTTTAAAATACTAGCCGGCCATTTTCTCTGACAATACCTCGCCGCGCCGGCGGCGACCGGCGGCAGCCATGTCCTCGTGTTCGATATGCTCATTCCCGGCTGCCATGCCCCGTCGCTTACGCCCATCCACTGCCGGCTGCCGTTCAACTTCCACGCTGACCCCGCCGCGCCCGGTCCTGGGACGTTGCCCCAGTGACAGGAGAACCTGCCTGTTGTCCTCGGCGATCTTCTTCAGCACTCCCATGATTTCTTCCGCATCGCGGTCCTCGGATTCCCTGTCCAGTATTTCCGAGAGTTCTCCCAGCTGCCTGATGACCTCGCGGTCCTCCATGAAATTGAGGGACTGCACCTTCTGCACCAACTGGCGCAGCGACATTACGCTGGGACCGGGCAAGTGCCCGTGCTTTTCAACATTATCCCTGGCCGCCGAAACAGA
>JAMCVT010000052.1 GCA_023475565.1 Actinomycetota bacterium | reverse complement strand
ATTTTACATATAAATATAAGGATATTTTCGGTTGGGAGGGATCGGCATGTCCTTTGTCAGAGGACAGCATTACCTGCTGAAAACAAAGTCTGGTGAGGTATGGGTAATATATCTGGAAAACCAGACATTGCTTTATAAATACTTCCCGCCCGGCCGCCATTACGCTACATCTCCTGCGACGCTGGTTGACTTACCCGTACTGGAATACAGCACGGTGATCGATTCATCCGACAACATACACCTTGTGTGTATTACCAAATCCGGTGAACTGAAGTATTTTGTGGGGAAGCCCGGGAGCGCAATGAACAGCACAGTGCTTGCTGAGTTTGACCTGAAGGCACAGAAGCTGAAACATATCACTCTGTTGCTGACGGCTAAAAGAGTACATATTTTTCATCTTATCACCAGTACGGTAAATTCTTTTATCTGGGCCGTGATGCATTCCTTCTGGAATGGCAGGGAATGGAAAGACCAGCAAATAGGAGAGATTATAGCAGGCAAAAAGGTGCCTCCCTATACGGTGGATAAGGACAGCAGGGAGAATATTCATTTAATATTCACCAGTGCCCACGGGGGTAAGTTTTTTGAGGCGCAGTATAAAAAATTTAATAAGCTGTATGATTTATGGAGCCACACTGAACGGATAAACAATCTGCCGGAAAACACACCGGAAGTTTTCAGCCTGGTAGATAGAAACGACAATCTCCATTTAATGACCTGCGGGTTCTCAGCTGTTGACAATAAAGTTAAAATATGCTACTGCCTGAGAAAAGAGGTTAGCAGGAATTCCTCAAGTTGGGAGCCGGTGATTACTATACACCGGCCGGCCCAGGCGGCGGCGTGGCCGTTACTGTCCTGCCGGGACAATACAATTTATGGCCTTTGGCGTGAACAGTCCGGCTATATGTTCAGCAGATCCGAGGACGGGGGCTTATCATGGTCATATCCGGCGCCGGTTAATCTGGCCGGCAAGTCCGCCCTGCTGTCTTATAACAGCAACTATCCTCCGGATGCGGGCAGAATTAAAATCCCCCTGTTCCCCGGGATGGCCGGCAGCACTGTTAACCTGGCCCTCTTTGAGGACTATCAGGTGGTCCCGCCGTTTTCCCCGGAGAGGTCTTCTTTAGGCGGCGGGTCTCTTCCGGAGGTGGGCAGGGCTGCTCAGGAGGAAAACTATACAGCTGGAAAGAATTCTTCCGGCCCGGAGGCTGACTTAGAGGTGGAAGATAGCTTGGTCCGAGAGGACATAAAAACTGAAACGGCGAATGAAATACCGGCTGCCGTGAGTAATTCAGGGGAAGCGGCTACAAATACCCAGCCGGGCGGAGCTGAAAGTGTATTAAAGGAAAAAACGGAAATAGAAGCTCAGCTGGAAGACCTGAAAATAGACAGTCAGTTAGTATGTCAGGCGGTGGAAGAAATCGAAGGAAAACTAAATAACCTGGAACAGGGCCTGGTTGCTGTTCAACAGGCCATTGAGCGAATAAAGGAACAACAGGATGAGGTGCGGGCAGATGAAAAAATAACCCGCCTGGACAGCGAGCTGCAGGATGTTAAAAACTCCCAGGCCGGCATAGAACGCTCGGTAAACGATTTGACCAAAAAGAACAAGTCGGCCAAGGATACCCTGGCCGAACTGGAAAAAACCAGGACCGTTCTGTCAGGGGAAATAGCTTTTTTGTCCACAAGGGTAAAGGATCTGCAAAAAACATCCGAGACGCTGGCGAAGCAGCAGGATGAAGCCGGTCAGTTAATCGGTAAGCTGTCCTCCTATCAAAAAAGGATAGAAGGCGACATAGATAAGATCTCTATAACCAGCGGGGCCATCGCTACGGTTATCGAGAGGGATATAAAAGAAAAAATAGAGAGCCTGGGTAAAGAAATGCTGGACAGCCGGCAGAGATCCGAGGAAACGGCCGGGCAGTTTAACGAAGAGGTCAAAGGACTGCGGGACGAACTGCTGCGGCTTGCCGAAGCCCAGGAGGAAATGCAAAATAATTTGGTGCTGTCAATACAGGAATTGCGGCGGGAGTTTACTACCGCACAGGGTGCCAGCAACGGCAAATTGGAAGAACAACTGCAAGAAATAATAGACGGTGTGCGGGAGAACGCCAGTCACATGGCGTTTCTTGAAGCAGATCAAAAAGCGTTTCAGGAGAAAGCCGCCGGCCTGGAAAAAGAGCAGGAGTATATGCAGGAAGAACTACAAAGACTTAAGAACAGGGGTTTTTTTGAACGCTTGTTCTCAGGTTGAACAGCTGTTGGCCCTGCCAGCCGGTGTATAGCTGACTGGCTATATAAATGGTGAGCGGTATCACCCTGCGTGGGGGTGATACCGCTCTTTTTGCCGCCTGGAGCCATTTGGGGTATATTATAGATCTTCCAGCTGCGGCGGGAAGAAGTTGGTTGGAAATGGAGTCTTGACCGGGTTGAAGAAGGTTGCGCACACATCCAGTTTCCTTTCCGCAAATGCCTCGCAAGGGGTAGGCTCGGGGCAGAAACCGAAGGCCGGGACCAGTAACTGTACTTTACCCACAACTTTGATGACTACAAATACGCCAATCTGGAGCAGCAGGCAGCCATCTGACACGGTGGGGGTGCATAACAATTCGGAGCGCGTTTCGGTCACTATGGAGAGGTCCACTTCGTCCCTGGCCGGAGGTATGAACAGTACTATATCCTTTAGTATATCCGGTAGTGTACAGGTGCAGGTGATGATTTCTCCGCTGCCGGTATCCAGTATGGTTACAGTAAACTGTATTTGGATGGTCATCCTCACCCGGAAGAAATTGGGCCTGCCTGGTATCGGAGTTATCTGCAGGGTGTCCGGCACAATGGTTCCGTTGAAGAATTTAATTTCCTGGAATACAAAGGGCCCGTTGCCGCCCGTAATAGGTACCGCTATTTCGGGGAAGCACTCCCTCTGCTGGCAGCTGGTATAAACCTTATCCACGATGATGCAGACAGATTCGCGTATTTCTTCGAGCACATAGGGGTCGAGAAGGTCAATGGGTTCACCGGGGCTTTCCACAGCACCGAACCGGCCTATATCTATTCCCCTGGGTCCTCCGGTCAGGGCAATACCGGCGAGAGTGGCTATGACCATGTTGGTTGCGGTGTCGATAACCGATATGGTGTTGCTTCCGAAATTGGTTACGAAGGCCCTCACGGTGGCCACTTCAGGGTTGGTGTCAAAGTCAATGCGGTCCGGGGTGAGACCTACGGGTATGGTGGCTATTGGCACAAAGCCAAGGGCGCTGACAACTGTTACATCATTGGAGAGGCTGTTGGCCACATAGGCAAAGGTTCCGGCCGGATTTACCTTTACCGAGATGGGACCTGTTCCCACGGGCACCGAGGCTACTACGGTATTGGTGCTGGGGTCGAATACCGTAACGGTGTTGGCGGCGAAGCAGGCAACCCAGACCCTGCCGTCCGGGGCCACATCAATAAACCTGGGGTCGTCACAGATGGGGATGGTGGTTATGACAGTGTTGTTTACTGCATTAATAATAGTCAAGCTGTCACTTCCGCTGTTGGCCACATATACCCGTTTATCATCCGGGGAAACTGCTACCCCAATGGGGGCGATACCTACGTTGACGGTCGCCACTACCGTGTCGGTGGTAGTATCAATTATGGACACCGTGTTGCTGCCCGAGTTGGTAACATAAGCCCTGGTGCTGATGGAATTTACCGCCACATCTGCGGGCGCGGCGCCGACAGTTATGGTTGCCACGGGAATATTGGTAAGTGCGTCAATAACGGTGACGGTGTTGCTGGCGTTATTGGTCACATATACCTTATTCGCGAGGGGCAAAAGCTTTACGCTGTTTGGGCCTGGTCCGGTAGGTACTCTGGCAAGTATGGTGCCGGTTAAAGAATTGAGTACTGCCACTGAATTATCTAGAGGATTGGCAACGTAGGCTCGAAAGCCAACTAACATAAATTGTGCCTCCTTTGTCTATTAAGTTTTTATTTACATACCCTCACGGGTAATAATAAACGGTGCTTCGATAGTTGCTATCCCCCCTTTCCGGATTTTATCTCATCTTATGTTAGCCATTTAAAAAGGTTACAGTTTTCTTGCAAAATTTGGTGAGGCAGATAATATTTTTTCATAAGCGCTTAAAGTTTCCAGCGCTGCATTTTCCCATAAAAAATTTTTAACAATATGTTTTTTCAGGGCATCCCGTGTTTGATCCGGTATGCTCCGGGCTTTTGTTACCGCGGAGCGAATGGAAGCAGCGCTGCCCGGGTTGCAGTAACAGGCCAGGTTTCCGAAATACTCCAGCGCGCTGCCCCTGTCTGTGGTGACTATGCCGCACCCTGACAGTCCCGCCTCCAGGCTGGCCAGACCGGGGGTTTCAAACCAGCTGGGGAGCACGTGAACCTTTGCGGCGGCATACAGCCCGGGCAGCTCATGATGCTCCAGGTGACTGAGGGCTATCAGGCCGGGATACTCCCGGTGGCATTTGCGTAAATATTCCACGTCATTTTGCGGGCCCGCCAGGATCAGGGGGAGGCCGCTGCCCTTCAGTGCCCTGGCCAGAGCCAGCTGGTTTTTCCTGGGATTAATCCTGCCCACGCATAAAATGAAGTCTTTCAGGCCGTGCTGCCGGTAAAAATCATCAGGGCGGCCCCGGGCAAAAATAGGGTCAACGCCGTTGGGGACAACATGATAGGGCGCGGTATTGCCGTGCTGCCGCCGAATAAGGTCTGCTTCCAGGCGGGAATTGGGCAGCAGAATATCGGCCCCCTGGAATACCGACCTGCGCATTGCCTGGTAGCCCAGCCAGTTTTTATAAAGGCTGCCGGGGCTGTCCGGAATTTTGCTGTATTCACTGAAGTCCCAGTAGATTGTGGAGACAGCCACGGGCTTTTGCTGCTTTTTCGCATTCATGAAATACTTATAGGTCTCTTTAACCCTGGTGGTATTAAACAGGTGAACAATGTCAAAATCTTTAATACTTGCAGGTGCGGCGGAAATATCAATTTCCACTTCCACACCCAGTTTTTCAAGATATTCCTTTGTCTTAAGCAGTTGTATGGTATCCCCGGCAATATTTTTAAGATAGTCCGGCCTTGTTTGAAAAAGCACTCGCAATTTCATGACAATCCTCTTTAAGACTGCAGCGCGGCCAGTAAATCCCTGGCCCGGTGCAGATACGTGTGTTTGGCATAAACCTCCTGCTGGCCTGCCCGGGCAATTTTTTCCCGCAAATGGTCTCTGCCCAGGTAGTATTTGACAAGATCCGCGGTTTCCCCGGAGGATTTGCTCCAGACCAGATGCCTGTGGTTGGAAAAATTATTTTCAATGGCCGGTGTCCACTGGGTGAGGTGAAAGGCGCCGCAGCCCAGGGCTTCAAAGGTGCGCATACTCATCATAGAGGGGGAAGTGTCAACGGAGTGCATGCCCAGCACAATTTTTGCCGAGGAATAGGCCGCGGGAAGGCGCTCGTAGGGCAGGTAGCCGCCGTAATGGCGCTTATCCAGGACAAAGGGCCTTTTGCCGTCCACCCACCACTGGTTGCCGTAAACCCTAATACTGCCGCTGCCCAGCAGGGGTTTGAGCACCGATTCCAGCCCGGTGGTCCGGGCTGTGTATTTATGGTAATTATTACCTACAAAAATAATATCGTGTCTCAGGTCCTGCTCCGGCGGGACTTTTTTATGAAACCGGGGAAGACAGGCAAACTGCAGGTGCCGGGCCCTGATGCCGTGCTCCTTGTATGCCCGGAGGCATTCCACAGCGGTGGTAAATGCATACTTTGCCCTGCGGGCCAAATGCAGTGAAAAATTATTGAATTCCACGGGATCGTCGATGGCCCAGAAGATCAATGGCACATTAAATTCCTTCAAAACAGGGAAAAGGACCTGATAGGGTTTTAATATTGCTGTTCCTTCCACAATAATAAAGTCGGGCTGATGAATTATCACCTGCTCCCTGAAATATCCGGGGTTCTTTTCTATATTCCCCGGCACTTCAATGATGGCGACGCTTTCCCCTGCTTCGGCCAGCCCTGCCGCCAG
>JAMCVT010000102.1 GCA_023475565.1 Actinomycetota bacterium | reverse complement strand
GGCGGGAGGGCCTTTCCGCCGGGGAAACAGGCCGGCTTACCGCCTGGATGAAGGAAGTGCTGGGAGACGCGGTGAGTGAGGTGAGGGAGTCCCGGCGGCTGGTGGACAGCCCCGCCGTGATAGTGAACCCCGACCATATGCTTACCACCAGCATGCAGCGCATCCTTCAGGCAGCCAACAATGAAATGGGGGGCATAGGGCCCAAGGTGCTGGAGATAAATACTAAAAGCAATGTAATAATAAAGCTCGCCAGGCTCAAAGCCTCCGGTGGGGACGAGGAGCTGCTGAGATACTGCGTTGAGCAGATAGCTGACAACGCCTTTCTGGCTGCGGGGATTCCGGGCAACCGGCACAGGATGGTGGACCGGGTATACAGGATAATGGGGAAGGCACTGGAAAGCAAAGTATTAGAAGGATAAAGTGTTGCATGAGATGTGTGATACTGGCCTCGGGGCCGGTGGAAAATTATGAAGGAATACAAATTGCTGATGAGGACACCGTGATTGCCGTCGATGGGGGGACCAGGCACGCCAAAACGCTTGGAGTTGTGCCCGGTGCTGTTAGTATTTATCTCCAGCACCTTGGGCCCTATGCCCCCCATTTCATTGTTGGCCGCCTGAAGGATGCGCTGCATGCTGGTAGTCAGCATATGGTCGGGATTCACTATCACGGCGGGGCTGTCCACCAGCCGCCGGGACTCCCTCACCTCACTCACCGCGTCTCCCAGCACTTCCTTCATCCAGGCGGTAAGCCGGCCTGTTTCCCCGGCGGAAAGGCCCTCCCGCCCGCCGTCACCGGTGTTTTCCTCACTGCCCTCCTCTGTGGGGGGCAGGTCGAGGTTTACATGGTCGGCGGAAATTAGCTTTTTACCCTGAAATTCATTGAGCGATGTCATAACAAAGTCATCCACCGGCTCCATAAGGTAGATAACCTCTATATCCCTTGACCGGAAGGCCTCCAGGTAGGGGCCGGCCTCAATGGCCTCCCTGGAAGGCCCGTTTATGTAATATATGGCGTTCTGGTTTTCCTTCATCCTGCCGGTGTAGTCGAAAAGGGAAGCCATCTCCCCGGCCCCGGTGCTGCTGGACTCGAAGCGCAGCAGCCTGGCCAGCTGCTCCCTGTTGTCATGGTCGCTGACACAGCCCTCCTTGATGAAAACCGAAAACTTGTCCCAGAAGTCCCTGTACTTTTCCCCGTCCCTGGAGGCCTCGTCCTCCAGGAAGGATATAAGACGCTTGGTCAGGAACCTGCTCATTTTTTTGATCAGGCGGCTGTTCTGCACAGTCTCCCGGGACAGGTTGAGAGGGAGGTCCTCGGAGTCCACCACGCCTTTTACAAAGCGCATGTAATCAGGGAGAATCTCCCTGGAGCCGGGCTGAATAAGCACCTTGCGGCTGTACAGGTTGACCCCCGGGTCCAGACGCCCGATGCCGTACCTCTCCATATTGTCATCCGGTATGAAAAACAGCGCATTCATCTGGATAGGCGCGTCTGAAGAAAGGTGCAGGCGGAATATGGGGTCGGTAAAGGCATTGGTAAGGAATTTGTAAAACTCGTTGTACTCCTCTTCCTTTATCTCGTTCCTGCTGCGGGTCCATATGGCCTGTACAGTATTCACCTTTTCGCCGTTAATGGTTATATCGAAGGGCACAAAATTGGAATACTGTTTTATTATGCTTTTTATGCGGTCCGCCCCGGCAAACTCCCGGGCGTCCTCCTTCAGTGAAATGATTATCCTGGTGCCGCGACCAAGACCCTCCGCCTGATTTATGGTATAGCTGCCGGTCCCGTCCGAAGACCATTCAAAGCCACCGGACTCCGGCTTGTACGACTGGCTTTGCACCCTCACCAGGGAGGCCACCATGAATACCGAGTAAAACCCCACTCCAAACTGACCGATCAGCTGCGAGTCCTTTCTGTCGCCCTCGGCCAGTTTTCTTAAAAACTCTTTGGACCCTGAATGGGCTATGGTGCCCAGATTTTCCACAAGTTCCTCCCTGGTCATGCCCACCCCGGTGTCAGTGATCACCAGTGTGTGGTCCTTATCGTCGGTTTCAATGGATACTCCCAGCGGCACGTCCCTATCCCGGTAATCTCCTTCCATGGTGGAAAGCAGGCGAAATTTTTCCAGTGAGTCCGAGGCGTTGGACACCAGTTCCCTGACGAAAATTTCCCTGTCTGAATAAAGGGAGTTGATTACAATATCCAGCAGCTGTTTTACCTCAGCCTGAAACTCCAGCTTCTGAGGTCCTCTTTTTTCACTGTCTTCCACAAGACTCATCCCCCTTAGAGAGAAATCATTTTGTCAAATAATGTATAGCCGGGATTGAGTATAGCAACAACCCTTCCCGGTGTCAAGATACTTTGCTTTAAATCAGTCTATCCCGCGCCCCTGGCTGCTGAGAAACTCAAGCAGCTGCACAAACTGCATGTTGACAAGATTATTTAAGGGAATCCCCGTTTCCTTCGCTCTTTTTTCAATAACCGTAAGCTGCCTCTGGAGGAACCCGGTAATAATATACTCAAAGACCTCGTCCTCACTGCGGCCTATTTTCCCGGCGTATTCCGCCAGTTTTGCTTCGGTTTCCTCACTTAAAACCAGTTCATAACCATTATCCATATGCTAAATACCCTCCCTGATACAAAGAGTTAAATATGCCCTTTAATTAGTATAACTTATCCGGCAGAAATTGACCACCGCCGGGGCCGGGCTGTTTGTTTACCACTGCTTCAATCGCGGCCAGCCTTTTCAGGGCCTTCATGGGCTCGCTGTCCCCGGTCCGGGCCCTTTTCAGCGCCCTTTCCAGCATGGCAATGGACCGGTCGTAATCCTGCCGGTTAACCGGGAAGGGATGTCCGTCCTTGCCCCCGTGAGCAAAGCTGTACCTGACCGGGTCACGCCGGCTGGGCTTCACCCCGTACACCACCTCGGCCACCAGAGCGAAGGCCCTCACCGTGGCCGGCCCCACCCCTCCGAGGAAAGCAGATCCCGGTATGACCCGGGCCGCAGGTCATATAGCCTGGCCAGCGTTTTCTCTATCCGGGAGGCATTGGGAACAGGGTGGGCCCGGGGAAGGCTCAGTTTTCTCAAAGCATCCCCGGACATGGAAGAGAGCCTCTTCAAGGTCTTCAATACATCTTCGGGCCTTTCCCTGGCCAGGTATACCGACGCCCTTCTGGATACTGCGCTGTCCGCAGCAACCATGTTCAATATATCCCCGGAGGGGGACCCGCATATTCCCGCATGGGGGTCCTCCACAAAATCAGATACTCCCTCGCCCAGCCAGTGATACCTCCTGGCCCAGCCGTTCTCCCCGTTCATGCCCTGCTGAACCACAGCCCAGCTTCCCCTGCCGGTAAAGAAAAAATTATGGTGATAAATCTGAAACCCGTCCTGCAGGGCGCTGTTGTCAACCTTGGCGGACATCCTGCTGGCATACTGCAGCGCCGGCACATCCACCGGAAGGCTGAAATTATCTGTGTACTCCTCAATTTCACGGGGGGTCTTTCTGGATGCCAGGGCCTTTCCCCCGGCAATATACAGCCCCAGGTAACGCTGCCTTGGGCGCAGCCCCTCCTTAAGGGCGCCGCAGAGGACCGTGGTAAGTCCCGATGAGTGCCAGTCAAAACCCGCCACGCAACCCAGGGACTGGAACCAGAAGGGGTCCGACATCCTCTTCAATACCTCTTCCGGCCCATGCTCCTCAACTACGGCCTCAACTATGGCCGCGCTGAGCTTGACCATCCGGTCGAAAAGCCAGCGGGGGCAGTGGTGCCCATGCAGAGGAAGGTTGGCCACACCAGTGCGCATTATTATCACTTCCAAGCGATTAATTTCCGGTCGGAATACAGAATTCAGAATTCAGGAGTCAGAATAAAAAACTGCACGAATTGCCTTATAAGTCCGGTATGCAAAGCATTCCGGCTCCCGGCTCCTGTCTCCTGTCTCCTGTCTCCTGTCTCCTGTCTCCTGTCTCCTGTCTCCTGTCTCCTGTCTCCTGTCTCCTGTCTCCTGTAATTATACACCAAACATTTGTTCTTGCCAAAGGCTTTTATAAGGAATGCCCAAACAATTATGGATTCTGAATTCTGGATTCTGGATTCCGACCGTTAAAGATTACAGTATAAGCGTTTTTTCAGCGGTAGTGCCTGTTGAGCTCAGAGGCATATTTGGTTCCTACCAGGGAGGCGTTTTCCGACAGCCAGTCGCTTAACCGGCGAATTCCGGTGGGCGGGTCGGCGGAGATGAGCAGGTTTTCCATCAGCCCGCTGACCTCGGCCTCGGTGAGAACCACATCCTTTACGGCCAGACCGATGATCCTGGAAAGAAAATATGTCAGGCCTGGGTTAAGGTGAATAAAAAGAGACCTGCTGTGCACTTTTTCCGCGATAAGCCTGGCCAGTTCCTTAAAGGTAAATATTTCAGGCCCCACAGCGTCTACAATGACATTATCGTCCCTTTGAGCCAGGTCTACCGCCATTCCCGCCAGGTCTTCCACATATACGGGCTGGAGGCGGTAGTCGCCGGACCCCGGAATGGCGAACACAGGAAACCTTCTCAGCAGCCAGGCTATATTATTTATGAGTATGTCCCCCTCCCCGAATATTACCGTGGGACGTATAATGGCATAAGAAAGCCCTGAGTCGGCAATCTCTTTTTCAATTATTCCCTTCCCCCGAAAATATGGAAAAGAGGATTCCCCGGAGGCATTGGCAATACTTATATGAACAATCCTCCGCACCCCGGCCTCAACGGCGGCCCTAATCATTGTCCCGGTGTTTTCCACCGCCACATCGTAGTTGATATTACCGTGAGGAAAGCGAACCCAGTAAGTGTTGTAAAGTGTGTCCGCCCCCTGCATGGATTTTACCAGCTCGCCGGGATTGTCAAAATTAAAGGGGAAAACACCGACCCGGTCCCCAAAGATATTTACTGTCCCGGGATGCCCCGTGATAGTTCTGATCTCTTTCCCCATGGAAAGAAGCCTTCTGGTAATATACCTGCCTGTAAAGCCGAAGGCCCCGGTGATAATATTTAACTCCGGTTTTTTCACTCAAAACGCCTCCCCGTCTCTTTACATTTTAGGAAAACCTTTTTTTATTTTTCAGCCGGCATAAGGTTTTTCCTCTCCGCTGCCCCGCCAATTCCGGCAACTGCAGAGCTGATCATTTCCATCATAGTTTTCATCTTTTCCGGGGTTGCGGACAGCAGCAGTTCCACCGTGCTGTCCACCAGCCGGTAAAACTCCTGCAGGGACCCAAGTCTCTCCATCACCTGCTCTCTTTCAGCCGACCGGACGGCCTCTCCCGCCAGCCTGACACTCTCCTCCAGCATGGCGAAGGACTGGCTGAATTCCGGCTTATGCCTCAGCCCGAGAAAGGACTGGGCAATCTTCCAGAAGTCGCCCTCGGCCTCAAAAAAAACCCTCCGGTCCCCCCTCTGCCAGGACCGGCGCACCATCCCCAACTGCTCCAGCTGCCGTACAGCAATGCTTATATTACCCTTCGTCAGCCCGAGCCTCGCAGCCACATTCTCAAGGGACAGAGGGTCCGGGCTCAGGTAAAGCGCCCCGTATATTTCCCCGGCCGTCTTGCCCAGGCCCCAGAAAGAGCTCTGCCGGCCCAGTGCCTGCACCAGCAGCTCACGGGAACGGTCCAGCTTCTCGTCCAATGAACTCACCACCATACATCGTTTAATACGTTCTAAACGTATTATAACTTAATCCCAAGATTTATACAATAATATTCTGACCCGGGTACGGCCATAAGTTTAAGAACCAGCGGTGTCTTTTTATTACCTGTTACAAAAAAGAAGACGCCTTCGCCCAAGGCGCCTTCTTTTTATGAGAGGGGGAAAACTTTTATTATCTAATCAGGAAGCCGTAAAGCTCAGCACCTCATCCAGGTCCTCATCCTTAATATCGAACCGGGTATTGTGCGGGGATAGCTTTTCTTTGGTAAAGAACTCCGGCAGCCTGTCGTCGGCCCTGGTGAACCCGGCCCGGCTGTTGAACTCCCGCTCGGTCTTGAGCACCTCCTGCCCCAGCTTAACCACATCGTCCACGGTAAGCT
>JAMCVT010000166.1 GCA_023475565.1 Actinomycetota bacterium | reverse complement strand
GAGTGTAGATCTCGGCGGGCGCCGCCCCGATAGGGTTCTTATAGAGGCCAGAGTCAGGACTACCGGTAAAACCGGGGTGGAAATGGAGGCCCTTACTGCCGCCGGGATGGCCGCCCTTACGGTTTATGACATGTGCAAGTCCATTGACCGGGGCATGGTTATAAGCGGCCTAAGGCTGGTGGAAAAATCCGGGGGCAAGAGCGGAATTTACCGGAGGGAAGGGGAGGAACCATGGGAAGGATAGTGGCTGTATGCTCCAGCCCCAAAAAGGGCATGCGCAAAAAAAATATAGGAGAAGGCGTACTGGTGGAGGAACACGGCCTGCAGGGGGACGCCCATACCGGGAAATGGCACAGGCAGGTAAGCCTTCTGGCCAGCGAGAGCATAAAGAAAATGACAGACCTGGGGCTGAAGGTGGGACCCGGTGATTTTGCTGAAAATCTCACCACCGAGGGCATGGACCTGGTCGGCCTGCCGGTGGGCGCAAGGCTCAAGGTCAGTTCCGGGGCGCTTTTGGAAGTGACCCAGATAGGCAAGGAATGCCACAACCGCTGCGCTATATATTACCAGGCCGGGGACTGCGTGATGCCCCGGGAGGGGATTTTCGTCAGGGTTATAAAGGGCGGCCCGGTAAAGGTGGGCCAGCAGATAGAAATAATAGAGAGTAATTAGTGAGGTAATTTTCGATGCTGAGCAGTGAACAAGCGGTCCGCTACCGGCGAAACCTTCTGCTGCCGGGCTTCGGCGAGGAAGGACAGAAAAAGCTTCTGGACTCCGGGGTGCTCCTGGTGGGGGCGGGGGGGCTGGGATCGCCCGCAGCCCTCTATCTTGCTGCCGCCGGGGTGGGGAGGATAGGAATTCTTGACGGTGACAGGGTTGACCTCTCCAATTTACAGAGGCAGGTTATCCACGGGACACCGGATATAGGCAGGGAAAAGGCGCTGTCGGCCAGGGAAAGCCTTATAAGCATTAATCCCCAGCTGGTGGTGGAAGCGCACAGCGCCCTGCTGACCAAAGATAACGCCCGGGAATTAATTGCCGGCTATGACATTGTGCTGGACTGCACCGATAATTTCGACGCCCGCTATATTATTAATGAGGCCTGCCTGTCTCTGAACAGGCCCTTTGTATACGGGGGAGTTCTATCCTACATCGGTCAGACACTGGTTGTTATGCCCGGCAGGGGTCCCTGTTTTCGCTGCCTGTACCGGAACAAGCCTGACCGGGACGCCCCGGACTGCTCAATAGTTGGGGTGCTGGGGACCGTCCCCGGTGTTATTGGAACCCTGCAGGCCTGTGAGGCTATCAAGTATCTGGCTGGAATAGGCGACCTTCTGGTGGGAAGGCTTTTAATGTATGACGCCCTGACAGCGACATTTACCGAAGTGGCCCTGAAGAGGGATCCCAGGTGCCCTTCCTGCGGGAACGATAGGGGTTAGCTGGGAATAGGGGGAAGTATGGACAAAAAAGTGGAAGTAAGGGGATTTTCCTTTATTAAGGAGCTTTTTGATCGAAGGGGACTTCCCTTTCCTGTTTTGGTGGACCTTGCGGAAGAGTGCCCGGCGCTGGACCTGGCCAGGAGTCTTGACATTCCCGGTGAACTGATCGAGGCGGTTTTTATTAACGGTGTTGCCGGCGGTCTGGATGGGTTAGTCAGGCCCGGGGACAGGGTGGCCTTTGTGCCCCCCGGTACACCGGGGCCATACAGGGTTATACTGGGAATACGGGGCAATCCGGAAATATAGATTAAATAAATGGATGGGCGGAAAACAGGGCATGTTATAATGTTTTTATATCGGGATATTCTGGTATAAGGCATTAACTGCCGGACAGTTGTTTGGAGGCTTTTAACCTTGATTGTATCACTGGAAAGCAAATCCCCCGGGGATACGTATAAAATGGGGGAGCTGCTGGGCAGTATGGCCGGACCCGGCGATATATTCTGCCTGAACGGCGACCTTGGAGCCGGTAAAACAGTCCTTGCCAAGGGTGTGGCCGCAGGCCTCGGGGTGGAGGGAAGAGTTGCCAGCCCCACCTTTACGCTGATTAACGAGCACCGGGGAAGGCTGCCCTTTTACCACATGGATGTGTACAGGCTGGGAGGCCCGGAGGATATGGCCGACCTGGGTTATGAGGAGTATTTCTACGGACCGGGGGTTACCCTGGTGGAGTGGGCGGAAATTATAGCCGGAGTTCTTCCGGAAGAAAGGCTGGACATAATAATAACCCGTGACGGAGAGGACTTGAGGACCATAAAGGTTGAGCCCCGTGGAGACAGGTACCTGCGGCTGGCCGAGGAGCTGAAAAGGCATGTATGTTCTGGGAGTTGAGGCGGCCACCCCGGTGGCCGGCGTGGCGGTGGTCAGCGGTGACAGGCTGCTGGCCGAGAGGTTTATAAACAACAAAAAGACCCATTCCGGACACCTGCTGCCCATGATAAAGGCGGTTATTGAGGAGGCCTGCATACAGCCGGAAGCTATAGGGGGCGTGGCCGTTTCATCAGGGCCCGGGTCCTTTACCGGCCTCAGGATTGGCATGAGCACCGCTAAAACACTGGCCCAAGTCTGGGGGGTGCCGGTGGTGGGGGTGGGCACCCTGGATGCTCTGGCCCATCCTTTAAAAGGACTGGCAAACCTTGTCTGCCCCATACTGAATGCCAGGAAAAACGAGGTGTATGCCGCCGTTTATGACGGGGCGGACGGGGATATGAAGAATCTCACCGGGTCCCTGGCCATCAACCCCGTCGAACTGGCGGGGGTGCTGGCCCGTTGGGGTGACAGGCCGGTTACTTTCCTGGGAGACGGGGTTTCCGAATACCGGGACAGACTTATAGAACTCCTGGGGAAAAGAGTCTTTTTTGCGCCCGGCGCAGTTAGCCTGCCCCGGGGATCATCAATAGCGGAAATTGGCTGGGAAAGGCTGGCCGGGGGCCAGGGGACCGACCCGCTCACTCTCCTGCCTGACTACGTGCGTTTGTCGGAGGCTGAAATAAAGTGGCAGCAGAAGCAACAAACAACCTGAGGCCGGTGTCCGGGGTGAAACCATCTTTTATGGTGATGCTGCCCGATCACATCGACCAGGTAATTGAAATAGAGACGCTTAGTTTTCCCATACCCTGGACCCGCCGGGCCTTCTTTTTCGAATTGACCGAAAATGATTTCGCTTTTTACATAGTGGCCGTAATTAACGGCAGGGTGGTGGGATATGCGGGCATGTGGCTGGTGCTGGACGAGGCGCACATAACCAATGTGGCCATGCACCCGGACTACAGGGGAAACGGGAACGGCAGGGCGCTCTTAACCGAGCTGCTGACCAGGGCAGCCGTGCTGGGGGCCGTCAGAATATCACTGGAGGTCAGGGTTTCCAATCGGGCCGCCAGGGACTTGTACCGGTCCGTTGGTTTTATCGATATGGGTACAAGGCGGAAATACTATTCCGACAATGACGAGGACGCCATCATCATGTGCCTGAACATGCCGGTGAAATAGAAATTATCATACGGAGGGATGTACTTGAATGCCACGCTAAAGACAATTTTTCGGCTGGCCGGCATCGGAATGATAATATTCGGCCTGGTGGGCAGCCTGCCTTCCGGCTGGGCCATGGCTGCTGTCGGGCTGGGCCTGGTGGGGGTTATTGCCGGTGGAGGCGGTGGCTGAGCAGCCAGGTAAAATGGATTGGTCAATCCATAAGTTAACCAACTACCACGCCGGGGGTGTGTGTGCATCCACCACTGCAAACCGGTATCCCTTTGACTTAAAAAGGTCAATAACGGCAGGAAGAGCCTTTATGGTGGACTCCCTGTTGTTGATGTAGGCCGCTAGGGGTGTGCCGGGCTTGGCCTCGCTGGTGGCCAGCTGGGTCCCGTCGTGCATCAGCACTATGGGAGTCCTTTTAAGACGCTCCACCCTGTCCAGATCCCGGACTATATTGTTGTATTCCTGCTCCGGGGAGACTCCATGGGGGTCGCTGTCCACCGATGTTATATTCCAGCCCACGGAGATGTAGCCCCTGGCCCGCAGCTTCTCCTTAAAGCTGTAGCCCAGCTTCTGGGGGCCGCCCGGGGCCCTGAAAACCATAACCGGCTCTGCCGTGAAAGGAATGAGCGCCTTGTTGTTTTTATCCAAATCGGCTGTAAAAGCCTCCGGGGACTTGTAGATTATATTGTAATCATGGCTGTAAGTGTGGTTGGCCAGGCCGTGTCCTTCGGCCAGTATGCGTTTGACCAGGTCCGGGTTCTTCTCAGCATTTTTTCCCACCACCATGAAGGTGGCCTTTACACCCTTCTCGGCCAGAATATCCAGCACCTTACCCGTGAAAAACGAGTTTGGCCCGTCATCAAAGGTTAGGTAGACCACCTGTTCCCTGTTTTCCGGGGTTTTTCCCTCGGCCGGTGCGGCCCCCAGCTGGGGTTTGAGGACCGGCGCCGGCTTGTTGTCCGCAGGCTCAGCCTTTACGGTCTGGCCGGCCGGTTTTTCCGGGGGGCTTGAGGTCTGGGCCGCAGGGGTGGCCTGTACCGATGGGGTTACGCTTCCAGCCGGCCCGGCGCATCCCCCGGTAAATGTAATCAGTGCAAGTGCCAGCAGCCCTGAAGCAAAGGCCGGTATTCTGGAAAATTTCATCGGTCAGGCCATCCTTTTTAAAACTAATCAACACCATCATATATGTATAAATTAATGCCCGCAACGACAAATGGTTAGTTATTATTATAGATTAAAACATAAAAGGAAATGTTCCGCATAATCCGGCCCCCGGGGCAAAAAAATAGAAAAATATAAAAGTATCACGGGGGAGTGCGCAAATGATAGGCGGGGATAAAAGAAAAATAGCCGTGGTAGGGGCGGGATCGGTGGGAACGGCCTCAGCCTACGCCCTGATGATCAGCGGCCTGGTCAGCGAAATGACCCTGGTGGACATAGACAGGAAAAAGGCCGAGGGGGAGGCCATGGACCTGGCTCACGGGGCCTCCTTCATAAGCCCCATAAGTATTTACGCCGGGGAATACAAGGACTGCCACAACGCCGACATAATAGTGTTTACCGCCGGGGCCAACCAGAAGCCCGGCGAAACCAGGCTGGACCTGATTCGGAAAAACCTGGCGGTGCTGAGGGAGGTGCTTCCCCGAATAATCAGACCTGGCAGTGGATCGATACTGCTAATGGTCTCAAACCCCGTCGATGTGCTCACCTATGCCGCCCTGAAAATAACCGGCCTGGCCCCCAACCGGGTGCTGGGGTCCGGCACGGTGCTGGACAGCTCCCGGTTTCGCTACAAGATAAGTGAAAAGTGCCGGGTGGAGGCCCGCAATATCCACGCCTACGTGGTGGGAGAGCACGGCGACTCCGAGGTTCCCCTGTGGAGTCTGGCCAATATAGCCGGGCTGCCGGTGGAGGACTTCTGCTGCATGCACGGCATCCTCTGCCTGGACAGGGAGGCGGTGTCCGACCAGGTGAGAAGGGCCGGGTATGAGATAATAGAGCGCAAGGGGGCCACCTACTACGCCATCGGGCTGGCTGTCCGGAGAATATGCGAGAGCATAATAAGGGATGAAAACTCGGTGCTTACCGTTTCCGGCCTGCTGGACGGGGAGTATGGCCTGAAGGATGTCTGCCTGAGCCTTCCCTCCCTGGTAAACAGGGCCGGAAGGGTCAGGGCGCTGGAGGTGCCGTTGTCCGAAGAGGAAAGGGCAGCCCTTTTAAGATCCGCCGGCCTCCTGCAGGAAGCCCTGGACGGGGTGGATCTGGGGGATACCGGTAATATTTTCACCCTGGCCGGGGAAAGCGGAGCGGAGCGGCAAGAGGTGCAGAACCCGGTGCTGCACTAAGCTTGCACTTATACTGTAATTCTATTGGTCGGGAGACAGGAGACAGGAGTTTTTTATGCCCGGCTTTGCTGTTGTGGCTTGGATGGAATAAATTACGTGGGCGCTCACGGGCTTTTTTTCTTGCATAAAGCACTGGATTCAGATATAATAGCCTTTGCAGCATGTTCAAGACACGCGCCCGTAGCTCAGGGGATAGAGCGCCGGCCTCCGGAGCCGGAAGCGCAGGTTCGATTCCTGCCGGGCGCACCA
>JAMCVT010000005.1 GCA_023475565.1 Actinomycetota bacterium | reverse complement strand
ATATATCGACCATTATTTGGGCTGTAACGAATGTATTAAAAGTATTTTCAACTAGTTTGTCAGTAATTTTTAGTTACATTGTCTGAATATCTAAAAAGATAATGGAAATTATAGAGCCGACCCATATTAACCGGACCCAATGCCGGGCAGAATCGGGGGGATTTAGTGTCTTACGCTGATCTGCGATTGGAAGAACTAAGGTATAGAGCGGAAAAAGCCGGAGATATGCTGCAGGATTGCACTGTCTGTGCTGGAAGCTGCAATGTTAACCTGGTTTCCCCCAGTCACTTCGTGCCTCAAATACTGGAAGCGCTGGTACCGGCCGCCGAAGGGGGACTGAAAATACCCCTGGTGTATAATACGGGGGGTTACGATTCTCTGGAGACCCTGGCCCTTTTGGACGGGGTTGTGGATATTTATATGCCGGACATAAAATTTGGCAGCGACGAGGCAGGAAAAAAATTCACCGGGGTACCTGATTATTTTTCCGCGGCCCGTCGGGCTGTCAAGGAAATGTACCGCCAGGTGGGGGACTTGCTGGTAGATAATAACAATGTCGCCCGCCGTGGGCTTTTGGTGCGTCACCTGGTAATGCCCAATAACCTGGCGGGAACCCGGGAGATAATGGAGTTCCTGGCAGAGGAAATTTCCTCCGATACATTCGTAAACATTATGGACCAGTACTACCCTGCCCACGAGGCCCGGCGTTTTCCGGAGATTGCCCGGCGCATTACTGCGGAGGAATACCGCCAGGCTGTTGAAGAGGCCAACCGGGCGGGCCTCACACGTATATGTCCCGGATAAAGCACCGTATAGCCTTATTCCAGAAGCACTACGAACCCCTGTGTACCGTCCACCCGTATTCTCTGTCCGTCCTGAACTATGCCGGTGGCGTTATCGACCCCCACCACTGCAGGAATGCCGTATTCCCGGGCTACTACTGCACCATGGGTCATGAGGCCGCCGACTTCCGTCACCAGACCCGCCGCCAGCGGGAATAACGGTGTCCAGGCCGGATCGGTGTACGGCGCCACCAGTATATCTCCCTTATCCATTTTAGCCTCTTCCAGCTTCAGGATGACCCGGGCGCGCCCCTCCACCGTTCCGGCCGATACCGGGCTCCCGGCCAGGGCGCCCTGGGATGTTCCCTGATCCCTATTAATGAGCGGTGAACCTTTATCAGCCGCTGCATACGGCTTGCCTTAAAGAATCCCGCTGGCAGCCTTCACTGCCTGACATGGACGATATTAAAAAAGAGTTCCCAAAAGGAACTCTTTACTGGTGGGCCATGTAGGACTCGAACCTACAACCTGACGATTAAGAGTCGCCTGCTCTACCAATTGAGCTAATAGCCCGGAAGAATAAGGTTGTTATAAGAAAAATGGCTGGGGCGGCTGGATTCGAACCAACGATGCCGGAGTCAGAGTCCGGTGCCTTACCGCTTGGCGACGCCCCAATGTCATATCCCAAATAAAATGACAAATACTATTATAAGCAAATCAGTATGTTCCGTCAAGCCCATAAAACTGGTCCGGGGATTATGGCCCGGCCTTGAATCAAGTCTCAAAATACTGTATAACAATTTTATTTCAAGCCATGCTATTGTTGGAGGTGTTTACATGGTCAAAAAGAAGAAAAAAGACAAAAACAGCACTGCGGACCCTTCTCTTTTGGTTGTCGAACCAACAATTCAGTACCTGGGCGGAAAAAATACTGACCCCATGCCGCACACCTATTCGATAAAATCTCCTGAGAAAAGCTGACTATGTGATACGAAAACAGGCATGCCCAAGGCCTGTTTTTATTATTTTACAGTATCAGCTGGTGCGGGTGATGTAGCTGTTGATTCTCCTGGAATGGTCTTCACCGAGGTGCATATGCCAGCCCCGGTTTTCTAAAAAGCTAGTCGCATTTTTAAATAGTTTCAGGCTGATGGGAAGTTCACTTTTTTTTGGCCAAAGGACCCGGATGGCGATGACGTAGTCGCGCACAGAGACATCGTTCTGGCTTATCAGGTGCTTCATGAGATTCATCTCCATGGTGACTATGAAATTTGTCTTGCTGCAGTCATCCATAGTTAAGTTGTTTTTAATGAGGAATTGTTCTTTGGTCATAAAATAACCTCCTTATTTTTGGGTTTCGGCAGACATTGGATGCGGGCTCTTTTGAAAGGGCAGCCTGACTTTTACTCCTCCCTTTTGTTATTAAAACAAAAAAGCCCGGTTATAACCTTGAGGCTTTTAACAGATTTAAAAAGGTATTAATACCTCTTCAGAAATGTTTTTTTTGTAATACTATGGGCGGAGAAAAATAAAACGCGGCTGCCGCCGCAAGGTGCAATACATTTCGAATGTCTCTTCTAATTAAACCATGAATATAAAAATGTTGCAACTTTTTTAGAATTCTGGAGAGAAATTAAAAAATTGCATCGGAAGTGGTTAGTTTTTTATAGCTGATGTTTTTATTTGCCTGTATAATTGTTATAAGTTTTAGCCTTTATTACCATATTTATGTATGTATTGATATACCTCTCCGGATTTTTTACCGGCCTGTATGTGCCGAAAAGCTGCGTTATGACTGGAAGAAAGGATGATTGGATGGACTGGTTTATTGGTCATTTGGTTGGCGATTACCTTCTCCAGAATAATTGGATGGCCGTTAATAAGAAGAAGGCCGGTTGGCAGGGGCATTGGGCCTGCTTTACACACTGTGCTCTATGGACTCTGTCGGTGTGTCTGTTTGCCTGGTGGTGGAATCCGGTAACTGTCGCCTGTGTATTCTTTTCTCATTGGATTCTTGACAGAACACGGCTTGTGGATTTGTACGTAAAGGTCTTCCGGCAGATTGAAGCCCTGTGGCTGCAAATTGTCATTGACAATACCATTCACCTCGTGCTGCTGTGGCTGATAGCAAGGTTTCTGGCCTAATGACGGAGTTGCGATCAGGGTTCTTTTCTGTCCAATTGAGTAGATGATATAATTATACCTAATAAGAACCAGTATAACAGGGTGAGGCAAGCTGGAATTTGTTCCGATAGATAAGAAATGATAAATAGGTGGCGTGGGGTGCGTGGTATGGAAAGAGAAGGAATCGGTCCCGAAAGATATGTGACAATAATGGCGGCACTTCTGCTGCAGATGATTTTTTTTGCTTTGCCGGTCCAGGCCGAGACCAACTGGAATGAAGTGTCCAAAAGCATAAACAATTCTCTGAGCGGCAACGATGTGTTCAGTATGAAAAATATTTTGGCCTTATTCCTGACCATACTGATTTTTTTCCTTGTCTATCAGATTTTTAAAATGTCCTGGAAAAGGGAAGAAAAGAGATCTTATGAAAGGCGCCGCAGCCGGATTTCCCTCCGCCCGCTGGCACCGCAGCAAAAGCGCTACTGGTTCAGGCTGAAGACCGATTCGGAATTTGAGTGGGCTACTGCCGAAGAGGCTTCAAAAGCCAGAAAAATCAATTATAAGAAGGACCGGCTGGTAGATTTAAGCGGGGGGGGCCTATGCTTTATAACTTTAGAGCAACTGAATGCCGGTGATGATATTAAACTGCTTTTGGACATTGGAAGAGGAAAACCCCTTTCCCTGGACGGCCATGTGGTGAGAGTAGATGAGATAACAAGGCAGGATAATACCATGCAAAAGGTTTCGGTCCAGTTTGGGGAAATTGTGGAGGGAGAACGTGACAGAATTGTTTCCCTGATTATGAATAGGCAGCGGGATTCCATTCAGACAGAAAAGATGCCGCCCGCCCAGTCTCAGTGATAAGGCTGGTAAACAGCCGGGGGCGTATTCTTTAGGCCAAGGTAAATATAAAAGAGGCTGGGCAATTACTTGCAAAGAAATGGACTCAGGCAGAATAGGGCTGACTAAATGCGGCAGGAAAATGATATACAATATCACTGCCGGCCCTTTGCCCGTCTTTATTAAAGTTGCGCTCATAAAAGTGAACGTTTCCGCCCCGCTCAATCAGTAGAACTGTGGAGGACCGTGTGCCGTATGCTTCGCTTTGAATGAAGATAGATGACAGCAACCTCTCCCACTGGAGGCTGACTCCTGTTTGGGGAAGGTCCCGGTCCAGGGCCTGGCGGCGGTCGTAAAGCAATTCAAACAGGCTGTCCACCGCAACATCTTTAGAATGCTTAATTATAAGGCCTAAGCGGGCTTTACCCCTTTCCACCTTGGGCCAGGGGGTATCCAGCAGATGATTGCTCAATCCGTGAATTCCGGGGCTGATTTTTAAAGGGCTGCCGGTACGGTTGGAATAATGCCACATCCCTCTTTGGCTCATAAGAAGCAGGTTGTAGCCGTTGTATACCTCCCGGGCTGCAGCTAACCAGTCAATATAAGCCAAAGGGTCTGCCAATGAGCAGAGATAATCCTTTACCAGCCGCCCCCTGGAAGGGGCTTCGGGCTTTAGTGAGGCAGGGTCCCGGTAGTTGGTAAGGGCGGCAAAACGGCCCAGGCGGCTTATCCCCATCCATGTTCCGGACTGCAGGAGGTCCTTTCCCGCCAGCATGTCCGGGGCTTCCTCCCAGAAGCGGGCAGGGGCCGCAGGCCTGGCATTATCCTCGTCCCTGTTGGCCGCAAGTACCAGCAGGTAGTCAGGATGGCAGTCATAAGCAAAGACAACATAACACACTTCTTTTCCAACTCCCCTGCTATTTTACCAGGTTTTCAGCATTCAGTCCTTCCAGGCGGGGCAGTACGAACCTGCCGTCTTTTCTGATGAGAAGGTCATCAAAGTATATTTCCCCGCCTCCGTACTCAGTGGTTTGTATGCAGACCAGGTCCCAGTGTATGGCGGATTTGTTTCCGTTATTACACCTTTCATAGGCGCTCCCGGGCGTAAAGTGAAAAGACCCGGCGATTTTCTCGTCAAACAGGGTATCTTTCATGGGACTGGTTATATAGGGGTTTACCCCGAGGGAAAACTCTCCAATGTATCTGGCTCCCCCGTCGGTGTCCAGTATTCTGTTTATCCTGCCGGTATCGTTGGAGGCAGCCTTTATTATTTTGCCGTCCCTGAACTCAAACTTTATGTTTTCAAAGGTAAACCCCTGGTAAAGGGCGGGTGTGTTGTATGTTATATGGCCGTTTACCGACTCTCTGACCGGGGCGGTATATACCTCTCCGTCCGGAATATTTCTTTTCCCGGCGCACTTTATGGCCGGAAGGCCTTTTATTGAAAAGGACAGGTCGGTGTCTCTTCCGGTTATCCGCACTCTGTCGGTTTTACCCATTATTTCAACCAGGGGGTCCATGGCCTTGGACATGGCTGCATAGTCCAGGTTGCATACCTTAAAATAGTAGTCCTCAAAAGCATCCGTGCTCATTCCGGCCAGCTGTGCCATCGACGGTGAGGGGTATCTTAAGACCACCCATTTGGTTTGGGAAACCCTTATCTTCCCGTGTACTTCGTTCCAGTAAAGCTTGTTGTACAGCTCCATTTTATCCGGCGGCACATCGGACAGCTCCGCTGAATTATCACCGGACCTGACGCCTATGTAGGCATCCATGCCGCTCATTCTGGAGGATTCGTACCCGGCCCTCAGCACCATTTGTTTTTCATCGGCCCCAAGCAGCAGAGACCTCTCCACTGCGCTGCTTTTTATGGTGACAAAAGGAATTCCTCCAAGGCGGTACACTTCTTTTATCAGTTCCTTTACCAACGGCAGCTCCAGCCCGATGACCTCAATGAGCGCCTTTTCCCCTTTTTTAATGGCGCAGGAATAGCCCGCCAGGTTTTTAGCCAGCGCTTTTACCCTTTCGTCTGTCAAATGAAAAACCTCCCCGGGAAAGCTATGCAATGGTGCTTTAATAATGGAATTACTTATAAATTAATTTTTACTCCAGGTAATTCCTTCTTGGTTGGACTTATTTTTGACACATTTAATGTATAATATTAACAGGTAAGCCTAATATAAGCGCACACAATAAAAAATCTTTTATGAGGGTTGGGTGAGATTTTGACGGAATTACTCGGCGGGATTGGTTTGGTGCTTCTGATCAGTACACTGCTTCCCTATGTTTTAAGACGCTTAAGGCTTTGGGAGACAGGGGCCTCTTTTTTTGCCCGCTGTCACCATTGGCTGGCTTTGACCGGAACGTCGGTACTGACCCTGCACGGACTGCTGGCTTTGACCGGCAGAAGGAACAGGTGGGGATACGGGCAAACTGACCGATGGGACAGTTTTTTGGGGGGCGGCATACTGACCGGATTAGTAAGCTGGCTGCTGTTGCTGGCCATAGTGATACTTGCTATGCAGGCAGTCAAAAAGAAACCTTTTCCCCGCACCCATTGCTGGCTGGTTGGCTTACTGGTTGTAATGCTTATATTTCATTTATAGTACATTGCTGAAGTCTATAGCAATATATAAAAATACCTTCCGGTTTCGGGGGGTATTGAATCCGGGTGGGTGCTAATAAGCCATCTCGGAGAGGTAAACAAATTCTATGCCCATTTTTTCCATCTCGGGAATCATCTCTTCCAGTGTACCGATTCAAAATCTTTTACGGCCAGCGCTTTTATTTGGTCTTCAGGCATACCGACAGTAATTGCTCCGGGGCCAAGCCATTTTTTTCTCCCCCTGACCGGTTCCAGGGGAAGGTGGACTATTACCTCTTGTCCCAGGCTGGATGCTTCTTCGGCGTGTTTTTCTGTGTTCTCCATATTGGGCATCACAGCGCAGGTGACCGGAATGTCCAGTGATAAAATTTCTTCCAGCCCTTCTGGCTTATACTGCCCGAAATCGTCAATCACTATGGCGACCTGGGCTTTCTTTTCCTCTTTTGTCCCCAGGGGTATTTTGGCGCATACAGGGTTTTGACGGGTTATGGGAGAGCTTATATCCATATGCCCCGCCAGTGTTTCGGCAGACGCGCCATTAACAGTGATGAGGGTGCTCTGAATTTCCGGAACCTTAAAAACATTGTTTACAAGGGCATATAACGCGAGGTATTCTTCCTCCCCTCCCAGAGAGAGACCTTCACCGGCAGTCTTGAGGTCTATGCGGGCCTGGCTGTCTTTAACCTCAATGCTGGCAATCTTCATGCCCCCAGGCATTTCCTCCGGCGCTCTCAGAAACCGGCCGCCTGCATCCCCGGAGTATTTCCCCGGTGCGGTATGCCCGGAGGAGGCTTCCCGAACAGCCTTTTTAATGTCAGGCGCAATCTGACTGGAAAAGTATTTCTCTATACCGGAAAAAACAGCCGAAGCAAATTTTTGCTGGTATTCCGGGTTCAGTATATTCTCTTTATCTTTCCAATGACTGAGGTAACAGCTTTCTATAACCACCGCCGGAACAGGGATCTTGTTAAGCAGGTAATAATTCCCCGGTTTGTCTGTCCTCTTTCCATTTTCCGGTATTTTCACAATTTCCCTCTGGATTAAGTCTGCCAGGCGCCTGCCTGCATCGGAGTTATCCCGGTAAAAAACCATGGCCCCGGTACGGTGGGGCTTGAGGCTTGCATTGCAGTGGATACTTACAAATATATCCGCCTTTTTTTCCCTGGACATGGAAATCCTCCTGTCCAGGCTTGTTTCAGATTGCCCGACCCTCCAGGGGAGCAGGCGGGACCCCTCACTGCGGGTCATATATACACTGGCCCCGCTGTTTTTAAGGAGGGCGGCAATTTTTTCAGTTATCTCCAGGTCTATGTCTCTTTCACATACACTGTTCTGCCTGCAGTAACCATGGTCACGGCCTCCATGTCCGGGGTCCAGTACAATTATTCTCCCGTCCAGCGGGACCGGGTTTACGGCCAATACTGCCGCATCTCCTGCCGGCAGGGGCAGCAAGGTGCAGAGGGCGGTCATAAATAGAGCGGTTATATATTTTCCAGACAAGACTTCCACTCCCCCAGGGGTGTCTCCCACGGTTATTTTGTATGTCAGGGAGTCAAAATATACTGTATAGGGGATCGCAATCAGGGTGAGGGCTGACTGAAGACTAACCAAGGAGGAAAAGAGTGAGGAAAATACTCTTTTTACTTATATCCGGCCTGCTTTTAATATTTGCCGCGCCAGCGGGAGTAAAGGCGGTTTCCCCGCTGGAGGGCAAGGTTATAGTGGTGGACCCGGGTCACGGGGGCTACGATCCCGGGGCGGTAAGGGCCGGAATTTTAGAAAAGAACATTAACCTGCAGATTAGCCTAAAATTAAAAGGACTATTAGAAGGAAAGGGCGCCAGGGTTCTGTTGACCAGGGATGGTGATTATAACCTGGTTATAGCCGGCTTACATAAAAAAGAGGCTCACCGTTATGATCTGGGGAAAAGGCTTGATATAGCAAAGCAGTCGGGGGCCTGCCTGCTGGTCAGCATTCATGCAAATTGCACTTACAGCTGCAGTCAACAGGGTGCAGAGGTATTCTACTACCCACCCTCGGAAAATGGAAAAATTTTGGCTGACAGCATACAGAGTGAGCTGCGATCAATTCCGGGTATGAGTAAAAGGATTATCAAGACCAGTAATAGTTTTATACTTCGCAATGCCAGTATTCCTGCGGTGCTGGTGGAGGTGGGCTACCTGAGCAGCCCGGGGGAAAGGAAAAACCTTTTGAGAAGCGAGTACCAGGAGCTTGTCGCCCAAAGAATATCCAGCGGTATTCTGAATTACCTGGTATCTAAAGAATAACAGCGGTGTATCTGTTCCACCCGCCAGGACTTTAATAAGGCCGATATAAAAGCTGTTGAAGACCAAATGATTGAACTGCTGCAGGGAGCTCCGGGCACGGAACAATTCTTAATGTCACTTGCAAACCCCGGCTGAGAGCCGGGGGTTTGGCCGTACAAACGGATATAAAGGGCCGCCTGGGGAGGCGGCCCGAAAAGGGGAGAGGGCTGGTTTTAACAAGTTTGCGGTCAGTTATTTCTTTTTGTGTCCTCCCGGGCCAAACCAGGGACCAAAGCCGGGGCCGGCGGGAACATTGCCTTTTAAAGTTAGTTTTTTACCGCAGTATGGACAGGTAATATAGCCGGGTTGATTGGGCTTCCCGGGCTTATCATGAGTGGGCTTAGTGTCGGTGGAAGGACCGAATCCGTATCCCATATTAAACCTCCTTTGCATTTTATAACCAACATATTCAAGTGGCATAAAAATGTTACTGAAATAAGATAACAGGCAGGAGCTATCACCGGATCAGCAGGTATACAACAACGGGTATAAGCAGTCCGGTAATAAGGCATAAAAGCAGAAGTGTGGAAAAATCAATAATAATAGTTAATAAATGGGGGGCGTAGTGTGATTTACTGCCCAGCCTGCGGTCTATGCGAAGGATATCTTTTCCCGCGCAAATACAGCCCTTTTCCCAGGATTTTCTCATAATCTCCAGGGATTCCTGCAATCTTTTCCTGTAATTTCTGTAGCTGCGCCTGCTTCTGGTTTCCCGGAATTCCCGCAGGCATAAATCAGCCTGTTTTTCCAACGCCAGGGCAGCGTTGTACAGAAACTTACCGTTTCCCGCATGGCTGTGCTTTATTTTTTCATAAATACCGGGGTCGTTAAGGGAAATATAATATCCATCTCCGGTATTTATCAGGTTTTTAATTATATGAGAATAGCCTGTGTTCACAAAAGCACCCCTGACCGTGACAGTATCAGGTAAATTTTACCACCGTCAGCCCCGGTCAGGTATCGTCTGCAGGTATGATTTTACAGGAGGTGGCCTTGGTTAATTAATTACATATATTTACCAGTAGCTGTTGCATGAAAAAGGGAGTTTTCCCGTGGAAAACTCCCTTACGGCTGACGAAAAATTTGTAAAAGGACATATAAGGAATGCCTTTAATATTCTGTATTCCGACCGAAGGTATTACCTGTAAGCCAGTTAATGCTTTCTCATCCTCAGGGAATGGGGGGTAACTTCCACCAGCTCATCGTCGGTGATGAATTCAAGGCACTGCTCCAAGGTCATTAGGCGCGGAGGGGTGATCTTGGCGGCCATATCCGAGGTGGAGCTCCGTATGTTGGTCAGCTGCTTTTTCTTGCATACATTCACCGCCAGATCCCCGGGCCGCGAGTGTTCCCCCACCACCATACCCTTGTATACCTTGACTCCGGGGCCCACAAACAGATCACCGCGCTCCTGGGCGTTTTCAAGTCCGTAGGTGGTGGTTTCTCCTGTTTCAAAAGCCACCAGAGACCCTCTCAGCCTGGTCTGTATCTCACCCCGGCCGGGAGCATAGTGGTGGAAGGAGTGGTGCATAATGCCCATGCCCTTGGTGTCGGTCAGGAACTCGGAACGAAAGCCGAAAAGGCCCCTGGTGGGAATATGGAATTCCAGCTTGACGGTGCCGTCCCCCTTGTGGGTCATGTTGACAAGCTCGCTCTTACGGGGTCCCAGGCGTTCCATCACGATGCCCACGCACTCTTCCGGTATTTCAATCATCAATTCCTCAACGGGCTCGCACTTCACACCGTTTATTTCCTTCTCAATCACCCGGGGGCGGGAAACCTCAAACTCATAACCCTCCCGGCGCATGGTCTCAATAAGGATAGAAAGGTGCAGCTCTCCGCGGCCTGAAACCAGGAAGGCGTCAGGTGTATCCGTGGCCTCCACCCGGAGGCTGACATTTGATTCCAGCTCTTTCCAAAGTCTTTCACCCAGCTTGCGGGAGGTGACGTAACCGCCCTCCAGTCCGGCAAAGCTGCTTTTATTGACGTGAAAGGTTACGGCAACGGTGGGCTCGTCTATAAGAACAAAACTTAAAGGAGCAGGGTTTTCCGGGTCGGCTATGGTGTTGCCCACATTTATCCCCTCCAGCCCGGCCACCACCACAATATCACCGGCGTTAGCCTCCTCAGCCGTAATTTTTTTCAGTCCGTGGAAAACGAAGAGGCCGGCCAGCCGCTGGCGGGGGGATGTATCGCCGTTCGCTATAACCACAACCTCCTGCTTTGACCTGATGATGCCGTTATGAATGCGGCCCACGGCCTGCCGGCCCAGGTAGGTATCGTAGTCTATCATGATAACTCCCATCTGGAGGGGGCTGTCCGGGTCACCGCCGGGAGCGGGAATTTTTTCTACGATTGTTTCAAAAAGTGGGATTAGATCTGTGCCGGGAATACCGGGGTCCAACGACGCTGTCCCCGTCCGGGCATTGGTGTAGACCACCGGAAAATCAAGCTGATCATCGTTGGCCTCCAGGTCCATGAACAGCTCCAGAACTTCATCCAGCACCTCTTTGGGCCTGGCGTTCAGCCGGTCTATTTTATTTACTACAACTATGGGGGCCAGTCCGGCCTCCAGGGCCTTGCGAAGCACAAAGCGGGTCTGGGGCATGGGGCCTTCCAGCGCGTCTACCAGGAGGAGCACCCCGTCCACCATCTGGACTATGCGCTCCACCTCCCCGCCAAAGTCGGCGTGCCCCGGGGTGTCCACTATATTTAGTTTAAAGCCGTTATAAAACACCGAGGTGTTTTTTGACATTATGGTAATGCCCCGCTCCCTTTCCAGGTCGTTGCGGTCCATAACCCTTTCTTCCACCACCTGCTTTTCGTGGAATATGCCGCTCTGTCTGAGCATCCCGTCCACCAGTGTGGTTTTGCCGTGGTCAACGTGGGCTATTATGCCAAGATTTCTGATTTTTTCCCGTGTCATAAAACGTATTCCTTCCTGTAAATCTCATTGATGAAGTAAAATATTGCAATAACTCTCTGCAGGTCAGTATACGGGAAAAAATACTATTCTGCAAATTTAATTTAGCTTCCTAAAAAAATGGATCCTCCCCAGGGTAATTGTCCATGCCGCCAGCGGCGCCATCAGAGGATGAAAATACAAGGAATGCCCAAACCATTCTGATTTCTGAATTCTGTATTCCGACCGGTAAGAATATCAGTATAAGCTCTTTTCAGTATATTTTATAAAGGCCCAGAGCGATCAGTATGCAGCCGGGCAGGGTGACCACATGGCGGCAAAAACTGGTCGCGCCGGCCATCCTGCCCAGATAAAGCCCCAGGTACGTCATTGTTATATGTCCCAGGCCAACCACCACGGCGGTTGCAAGGACATTAAAGCCCAGCAGGGACACCGCAAAGCCGGCGCCAAGGGAGTCCATGGCCAGTGCCGCCCCCAGAAGAACGGCCTCCCCGGAGGAAATCATGCCTGAGCTGTCAAGGTCGGCCCGGTGGGGCTCTCTTAGAATTTTAATTACAATGCCCATGTTTTTTATGCGGATCTGTAAAACGGTTCGGGGCAGGAATTCTTCCTCGCCTTCAGACCCTTGCCGGCCTTTTTTTTCTGATAGTGACTGGTGCAGTATCCACAGCCCGATGGCCAGAAGCACCACTCCACCGATGCGGCGGGCTGCCTCAGCTGGAATAAATCCTGCCAGCATACCTCCCGCCGCCATGGAAAGGACTATAGCCGCTACAGACATGCCGCTTATTATAAGTATCGATGTCAGGGGCACCCTTATCCCCCTGACGCCGTACGCCACTCCGGCCGCTACTGCGTCGATGTTGAGTGCCAGGGCAAAGACAGCTAAGGTGAATAATACAGCCATAAACCGTTCCTCCGTATTTTAGTTTGCTAACTAATCTATGGAGGAACGGCTTAAAAAGTTTCGGGCAGGAGGTTTATTATTCTGGCACTGCGGCCTTTCTTTTCCATCTTCTGCGACGTGGTGATGCGTATTGATTAAAGCTGCATTCCGACATATTATTACTTTTTTTACCATGGATAAATCAGTAAATTTTCATATAATTAAGTAATGGCTGAAAAATATAATGAGGTTAAGAAATCAAGCTCACAGCTATACCTGGAGGAATACTATGAGGTGTGATTTATAGTATGACCCGGGAGCGGGAGTTAAAGCTGATCACTTTGTTTCCTTTTTCTTTTTTTTTCTTTCCTTTCCCAGTCTTCCAGGAAATCAAGGTATTCGGAAAGTTTCTCCTTCCCTTCCCGTGTCAGCCTGGCCACCCGTAAAAGTATGTCCTCGGCCGGACCGGAAGAATAGGAGGCATTGCTCTCGGAAAGAAGGTAACCGGCCGCCCGTAACAGGTCCTCGTACGGGATGAAAAGCGGCACAGCTATTTTTCTCAGTATTTCGGGAGAGGGTACGCCCGAGGAACCCCTGCAAATTTTGGACAGGTAGGTATGGTTGACTCCTGACAAAGAGCCCAGCTTCCTGTAGGAATACCCGCTTTTTTTGATAAGGTTTTTCAAATAAGATGAAAAATCCATATGCGCCAGCCCCCTTGATGGAGATTATACCCCGGGTGGTGACTATTGGCAACATAATATATACTTTGGATGTTTAAATTTAACATAAGTGTAGACAAAAGGAAACATAAGTGTTAATATTATGTATAATAATTTATCCGCAGGGGTGATGCCGGGGTGCCCAGGTATGCCATGGATAATAAAAAGGTAGCGAAGCTTATTTATGACAACTATGCAAGCCTGAGAAAGGCGGCCACGGCTATGGGTATCAGTCATTCCTACCTGTCCAAAGTACTGACCGGCAGGCGTGAGCCCGGCAGGAAATTTATAGACGGTATTCTTGCTGCCCATAAGGGAATCAAATTTGAAGAGATATTTTATGAGGTAGAAAATGACTAATAAAGGAGGGTAAGACGGTGGCTCTTCCGTGTGTCTGTTATAAATGCGCAGTCTACAGGGATTTAAAGACAATCAGGGACCCCCTGTGCCTGTCTGTGGAGGAAAAAAACTGCGAGGGCAGGGACTGCGACAGATGTGATTTTGTCTGCGAGGGCTATACCGAGAAGGAAGGTGAAAGATCCGGGGGGGTTAAGCACTTTGCTAATTTATGACAAATGGCTGCTGTGCGTTAAAAAGCCGCCCAACGGGGCGGCTTTTTGAGAGGAACTGTTCCAGGCAGCCGAAAAGATGAATATAACATGGCCCAGTGTGTGGGATAAATCCAGTGCTTATTTTAACCGCCTGCGGGCGGTTTTTTTTTGTCGGCCGGGGAATGTTGAAGGAAATTGACGGAGGTCAGGATAATTATTGTTATAATAAGGTACGGGGAGATGTTTCACCTTTTCCATCCAGGCTGTTCTGGGAGGTTGGAAAACTTATAAATCTGTGTTAAATATACCGTTAAGGAGAAGTGAGCAGTATGGAAGTGTTTGAAGCTATCAGCGCCAGAAAAAGCATCAGGCGCTACAAGGAAGACCATGTTTCCATGGACCTGCTGGAGTATGTGCTTGACGCCGCAAGACTGGCGCCCTCCTGGCACAACAAGCAGGGCTGGTTTTTTATTGTTCTTACGGATGAGAGCAGAAAGCTCCTGGCAGGGGCGCTTGATGACACCAACCCTTGTAAAAACGCGCTGACCCAGGCGCCCGTCAGTATCATCCTCTGCGCAGACCCTGAGCAGTCCGGTAACTGCGAAGGAAAGTCCTACTACCTGGTGGATGCCGCCTGCGCCATGGAAAACCTGATGCTGGCGGCCATAGAGAAAGGTCTGGGAACATGCTGGGTGGCCGGAGATCTGAATGAGGGGTTTGTAAAAAAGACCTATGGTATACCGGATAATATAAGGGTGGTGGCCATTTCCCCCATGGGCTATCCCGCCTATCAGCCCAAGCCCCGTCCCAGAAAGTCTATTCAGGAAATAGCTTTTTTAAATGGTTGGGGGAAGCAGTTTTAAACTGCGTCTTTTCGAAGCCCGCAGGAAGGGAAGACCAAAGCCCCGGCAGTCTTTACCGGGGCTTTTTTGTTCAGCGCGTCAATTCAATTTTTTCTCTGAATAAGTATGGGATTAAATAAAGTCCGCCTAACCCAACCAGGGTGTAGATGATTCTGCTGAAAATGGTGGAGGGCCTTAATGCAGACGCTCCCGAAAGAGCCTGAACCAGATCCCACTGGAATAATCCCACCAGCAGCCAGTTAATCGCCCCTATAATGGCCAGGGCGAGAGCTGTTCTAAACAGCCAAACCATTTTTTTCACCTCCTTTGAATAATGTTTTTTAACCAAATGTTATAATGACTTAAGAAAGCATCACTATCTATTATTGGTTTTTTGGCTGACCGATATACATATTGGTTTTTTTAAGAGATGGTGTGTCCTTTAAATGAAACAAAAAGCAGCCGTTGACGGCTGCAGTTTAATTAATCAGATGGGAGTATTCTATTATGAATTACTTTGAACCCCTGGCCGTACTTGAAATACTTGATATGGACGAGCAGCAGCTCCTTCTGACCTGCCTTTTAATGGCCCTGGGCACTGAAAAAACATATGAGATTGCCATGCAGACCGTGTCTATGCTGAAGGATAACAACCGGGAAGAGGTGGCCGGCATGCTGGAAAAGGCTGCCGGGAAAATGACCGCTTAAACCAAACCGCCGCTATTTCTGGCAGCTGGGGCAGTAATACGAGCTGCGCCCCCCCAGCCTTGTCCGTACAACGGGCTTCCCGCAGGAAAGACACGGCTTCCCCTCCCGGTCATAGACCCTGAGGGCTTCTTTGTTCGACCCGGCCTGGCCCATGCCGTCCACATAATCCCTGAAGGTGGTGCCCCTGTTGGCGATACCCTCCTCCAGCACGTCCCGGATGGCCCGGTAAAGAAGGGCTATTTCCCTGATAGTAAGGTGGGCGGCTGTTTTTTCCGGGTTTATCCTGGCTTTGTGCAGGGCCTCGTCAGCGTATATATTTCCCAGCCCGGCTATAAAGGTCTGGTCCAGCAGAAGGAGCTTTATCTTGACGCGCCTCCTTTTTAGCTGTTTTTTCAGAAACTCCCTGGTGAACTCCTCACTTAAGGGCTCTACGCCCAAGTCTTTCAGGCCGGCCAGGGTGTCCAGCCTGTCTGTCTCCAGCAGGGCCATCCGCCCAAACTGGCGCATGTCCGTAAAGTGCAGCTCATGACCGTTACTGAGCCTGAATACTGCGTGGGTATGCTTTGCTGGGGCGGTGCCTGGTGGAGAGTATACCAGCCGCCCGGTCATTCTAAAGTGAATCACCAGGGTATGGTTGCCGCTCAGGTGAATAAGAAGGTATTTGCCCCTGCGGCCCAACTTTTTTATTGTCTTGCCGGCCAGTATGCCGGCAAAGGACTGGGGGGAAGGAGTCTTTAATATTTTAGGCATAAGAAGGTCGACTTCCGAAATGGTGAGCCCGGAAATATGGTTTTCCAGGCTTCTTTTTACGGTTTCCACTTCCGGGAGTTCCGGCATCTACTACAACTCCGTTCTTTTATTACCCTTTAAAATATCCCGGGTCGTTATTAGCCGCAGGACCCAAATTTTCATTCTCCTTGGTGGCTGCTTTTGGTAGCCCGTTCTGGATTCTGACTTCTGAATTCTGTATTCCGACCGTAGTTTATTTCAGAATTAGCATTTTCTAACGTCATACCAGTTGGGGCCTGATTTCATATCCACCTTCAGCGGAACATCCAGCTGTATGGCGTTTTCCATGCAGTCCTTTACCAGTGCCTTTACTTCCTCAACCTCACCGGGAGGAACGTCAAATATAAGCTCGTCGTGCACCTGCAGTATCATCAGTGTTTTAAGCCCGCGCCTTTTCAGCTCGTTCCATATTCTTACCATGGCCAGCTTTATTATATCGGCAGCGCTGCCCTGGATAGGAGTGTTTATGGCTGTGCGCTCTCCGAAACTTCTTATGGTCTTATTGGGGCTGAAGAGGTCCGGCAGGTAGCGGCGGCGGTTTAGTATTGTGGTTACATATCCCCTGTCCCTGGCCTCGCTGATGGTTCGATCTATAAAGGACCTGGTGCCGCTGTACCTTTCAAAGTAGTTTTTAATATACAGGGCCGCCTCTTTCCGGGAGACCTTTATGTCCCTTGCCAGCCCAAAGTCGCTTATCCCGTATACTATCCCGAAATTTACCGCCTTTGCCCTTCCCCTCATGTCGGTGGTTACCTCCTGTAGGGACACCCCGAAAACTTCCGACGCGGTTCTTGTATGTATGTCCTGTTCTTCCCTGAAGGCCTCCAGCAGTACAGGGTCCCCGGCCATGTGGGCCAGTATGCGCAGCTCAATCTGGGAGTAATCTGCGGTCAGTATTATGTTGTTTTCTTTCCGGGCCTTGAATACCTTTCTTATCTTCCGGCCCTCTTCCAGCCTGATGGGTATGTTCTGAAGATTGGGCTCGGCGCTGGAAAGCCTGCCGGTGGCCGTAATATTCTGGTGAAAGGTTGTGTGTACAAGGCCGGTTGCCGGATCAATAAGAGGTATCAGCCCGTCAATGTAGGTGGACTTCAGCTTGACCAGCTGCCGCCGCAGTATGATGTAATTAACGATATCATGGGTTCCCGCCAGTTCCTCAAGCACTTCCGCGTCAGTAGAGTATCCGGTCTTGGTCTTCTTTATTACCGGCAGCTGCAGCTTTTCGAAAAGTATCTGTCCCAGCTGGCGGGTTGAATTTATATTGAATTTTTCCCCGGCCAGGCCGTATATAAGCCCGTCCAGTTCCTCTATCCGGCCGCCCAGGTCCGCCGACATTTCCTCAAGAATCTGCGAGTCCACCTTCACTCCCGCCATTTCCATATCCGCCAGTATGCCCACCAGGGGAAGCTCCACTTCATAGTACAGCCTCTCCATCCGGGCTTTTTCAAGCTGGGCCTCCAAAAGCCCGGCCAGCCTTGCCGAAGCATCGGCCCGGGCGCAGAGAGAGACCTCTCCCCAGGGGGGGAGCACTACTTCCAGGTGCTTTAGGGCCAGTTCGTGCAAATCCCTGCCGGCGGTGCCGGGGTTAAGCAGGTATGCCGCGATCAGCGTGTCGAATGATACTCCCTGAAGCCTGGCCCCGTGCCTGGACAGCATCCACATGTCTGTCTTGGCGTCAAAACAGATTTTACTTAAGCTCGGGTTTTCGGCCAATTTGACGATAAAATCCAGGGCCTCCCGGGAAGATGCCGGAATGTAATAGTTTTTCCCGCCGGGGATGCTTAAGGCTGCAGCGGAAAGACCTTCACCGGGGTTTCCCGACAGGGCCAGTCCCACCCGGGAGCCGGCGATATCCGCCGTCAGCGCTTCATAATCTTTATTGCTTACTGCCTCAATATACTCAATACTGTATGTTTTCAGCCCGGCAGGGGCTTCCTGGCCGGAATCCCCGCTTTTTTCAGGTTCCGCAGCCTGGTCCATCCGCCTGGTTATACTTTTTATGAGGCTGCGGAATTCCAGCCTGCTGAACAGGGGCAGCAGAGTGTTATAGTCAGGCCCTTCCCAGCGGCACTTTTGCGGCCCTATATCCAGAGGAATATTTCTTTCAATGGTGCCAATCCTTTTGGAAAGTCTGGCCTGGCCGGCAAACTGGGTAAGTTTCGCCGCCAGCCTGGGCCCGGCATCGGAGGAGTTGTCCAGCAGGTTTTCCAGGCTGTTGAATTCTTTAATAAGCTTTATGCCGGTTTTTTCACCTATCCCGGGAACCCCCGGAATGTTGTCGGAGGTGTCTCCGGCCAGTCCTTTCAAGTCCAACAGCTGCCCGGGGCTCAGCCCGTATCTTTCCCATACCCTGCCCTCATCATATTCCTCAAGCTCACTGATTCCCTTTTTAGTGAGGAGAACGGTGGTAAAAGGGGATACCAGCTGGAGGGCGTCCCTGTCTCCGGTAACTATTAAGTTTTGGATGCCCTCTTTCTCGGCCAGGGACGTAAGGGTTCCGATCAGGTCATCGGCCTCGAAGCCTTCCATCTCCAGAACCTTAATATTCATGGCTGCCAGCACCTCTTTGAGAAGGGGGAACTGGGGCCTCAATTCATCCGGAGTGGCCTTGCGGGTGCCCTTGTAGGTTTCCATCTCGCCATGCCGAAAGGTGATTTTGCCTTTGTCGAAGCAAACGGCAACCATGCGGGGCTTTCTTTCGGACAGTATTCTTAAAAGCATGGTGGTAAATCCGTATACCGCGTTGGTAAAGGCCCCCTCACTGGTGGTAAGCAGTGGAATGGCATGAAAAGCCCGGTGGGCCAGGCTGTTTCCGTCTATAACCATAAAAATTTCCGGTGCCAGGTTAATACACCTTCTTTACTTATTGATAGCTATTATTTTCACCGTTATGGCATTAAATACCTCCTGCTTCCGACCTTGAGGTTCAGGCAGGAAAATAGAGAGCGGGGGCGAATCAAGATATAAATGTTGATGGGGGTTGATTGTTTGTCTAAAAAAATATTTGTGGTGCTGCTTATTTTTATGCTAACCCTTGCCGGAAACGGGTGGGCCTATGCGTCCGGTCCGGATCAGGACTTTAAGACCGTTGATGAAGTTTTTAAAAATATACTAAAGTACCACAAGGATAATCCAAAGGCCCAGCAGTTGGTGGAGGGCGCCATTTGGGGCATGATTGACACCCTGGAAGACCCCTATACCGTTTATCTTACCGATGATGAGGCAAACCAGTTTGTCGATGCCATCAATGGCAATTTCTATGGTGTCGGCATATACCTGGAGACCCAGCCCGACTACCCCAGGGTGCTGGAGGTGTTCCCCGGCTCCCCGGCCAAGGACGGGGGAGTGCAGGCCGGCGACACCATTACAGGGGTGGACGGAAAAAACATAAAGGGGATGCCTTTAAATGAAATTGTCGACTTCATTAAGGGCACTGAGGGAACCCTGGTGGAGCTCACCATAGACCGGGGCGGCAAAGAGATTGTTTTTAAGTTGATAAGGGCGGCCCTGAGCGTTTCCTCGGTAAATTTCAGGGTAATGGGAAACGACACCGGATATATATCTGTAAAAACCTTTGGAAGCAAAACGGCTGAAGAATTCAAAGAGGCTCTGGACGGGCTGGCCGGACAGAATATTACCGGGCTGGTAGTGGACCTGAGGGACAACCCGGGAGGCTACCTGGATTCAGCCGCTCAAATGGCCGAGCTGTTTTTGAAACCCGGGGATCTGATCGTTAGAACAATATACAATGACGGCACCGGGGAAGATTACGTGACTGAAAAGAATGACGATAAGGTTAAATTCCCGGTGGTGGTTCTGGTTAACTCGTTCAGCGCCAGCGCCTCGGAGGTTTTTGCCGGAGCGCTTCAGGACCACGGGGCCGCTAAACTGGTGGGGGAAAACACCTTTGGCAAGGGAGTGGTGCAGAAAATGATTCCCCTGGAGAAAGGGGGGGGCCTGATGCTGACCATGGCCGAGTACACCACCCCCAGCGGCAGGCACCTCAACAAAATTGGGATTAAGCCCGACTACACCGTCACCAGCGAGGAACTGCAGCTGCCTTTTGCCCTGCTTGTTTTGCAGCCGGGGCGCCAAAGGGTGGTCAGGATCACCCCGGGAAGCAGAGAGGCTTTGGTGGACGGCGAGAAGGTATTGGTAAAGAATGAGGCTATCGTCAGGTATGGCACGGAGTACCTTCCGCTGCGTTTCATTTTTGAGGCGCTGGGCTGTGAGGTATTATGGGACGGGGAGTCAGGGAGCATTGCCGTCAAAAAAGAGGGAATAAGCATTTTGATTCCCGCCGGGGGCCAGCCCCTTTTAAACGGAAACAAAATTGAGGCCGGTGGGAACATACTGGTTGAAAACGACGTTTCCTATGTACCGGTTGAAATGCTGCGGGCGCTGGGCTTTTCCTGCACCTTTGATGGTCAGGAGGCTGTTGTGGAGGTTAAATAGCCCCACCCGGGCGGGGTGGAAGGATAACCATTTGGCGTTATTTAGCCAGGGAGGTGACGGGGGATGGCAGATAACATTGACAGTCTATTCCCCTCCCGAAAAGGGAGTAAAAACAGCGGCCCGGCCAGTATTATATCCCTGGACCGGTATCGCTGGAGAAAAACGGGCCAGGTACTGCGCCGCAAGCTGGGTGAGTTTGCGGGTGATCCGGTTTTTTCAAAAGAATTTTCCAGAGCCCAGCAGCTGTACCTTGTGGGAGTGAATCCCGATATAGTTGATGAAAATGAAGATATGATCATGGAAAGATGTTTTGAGTGGTTTATATTTGACTATGTGGTTGATGGCGGGGTTACGCCCATAGAAATTTTTGCCGCTCAAAATACCCTTTCAGGTATGGAAAAAAAGCTGCTGAACGACTGGACCGGCTCCAGGCTGTCGGTTTTCGAGGTGAAGGAAGTCGATCTGGGCAGCGGCCTTGATATTGAAGACATTTTGTTAAGCCGCCGGGTGATGGTCAACAATTTTGACGTGGCCGGAAAGATTGAGAAGGGATCAATAGTTTACATGCGGATTTTGAGGGTGGGAGACGAGTATGAGTTTTCCACCGGAGGCTTTGGTCTCCCGCCGGCCTGCGCCGGGCCCCTGCTGGAAAAAATAAGGGTGGATGCAGGGAAATATGCTTCCCGAAAGGGGAACGGGCGGTTTTTTCTGGAGAAATATTTAAGGGAACGGGCTCATATAATAAACTCCTGGGTGCTGGATCTTGCTCACAGGTCATACAGTCCGGATTTATACGGGGATGAAGAAGGATTGGCAGCCGATTTTTCAGGTATACGGGATAAGATGTCCAAGAAAATAGCGCAGCATATTACCGACGCATTTCTTGACGATTATTATGAAAGGTGGATCAATCAGCCCCTGCAGGCCCTTGACGGGAGAACTCCCAAAGAGTCGGGCAGGACTGTTCACGGCCGGGCCAAACTGGAGGAACTCCTCAAAGAGCTTGAAAAGATGGAGAAAAAAAGGGCCAGAAAAGGGGAGCCCCACTATGATATAAGCAAGGTGAGGACCCGGCTGGGGCTACTTCACGGAGAAATCGCCATAAAGGCTGATTCAGACAGGGGACAGGCGGAGAGCGGCCAGGTTATACTGGATGGCTTTGGCTGGCCTGACCGTGGGTATGCGCGTATTGCCCTGCTGCTGCTGGAAAGGCTTAAGTCAAAAGAATATGCCAACGAGCGGATGACCGGGGCCATAAAGCTGTGGTTCGATTATTGTGTTAAGGATAAGCCCAGAATACGGAAAGAACATCTTTGGGTGGCTGCGGTGGAATATGCACTGGCCAGGATAGAGTGTGACAATACCGTCAGCCAGAGGAAGCTGGCAGAAGAATTTTCCATCAATGCCTCCAGCCTTTCAGAAAAATTTCGCCTGCTGTGCAGTTCCCTTGACCTGACGGTTTTTGACAGCAGATATTTCTCGGGAAAAACAGCCATAGACGGGCTTGAGCTTTCCGATCCTGTCCTGGCAAGCATTTTTTACGATCTTAAACTTTAAACACCTGCGCTGTTGTTTTAAGGAGGTTGCCTGTTGGACTATATTTTTGCACTATTGGAGCCGTTATTTAGAATTGTCACTGAAAAAATCACGGCCCTCGGCTACTGGGGAGTAGGGGTGGGAATGGCCATCGAGAGCGCCAACATACCTCTTCCCAGTGAAATTATAATGCCCTTCGGAGGCTACCTGGTTTCCACCGGGCAGCTTAATTTTTTCTGGACAGGTATGGCCGGAACCATAGGAGGGACGGTGGGGTCGGTACTCTCCTACCTGCTGGGTTTGTGGGGGGGGCGGCCTTTTTTACTCAAGTATGGCAGGTATATAGGGATAAACCAGAAAAGATTGGCCCTGGCCGATAACTGGTTTTTCAGGTACGGGGAGGCCACCGTTTTTTTTACCAGGCTTATGCCCATAATAAGGACATTCATTTCTCTCCCCGCAGGGATATCCGGCATGAATTTTCCCCGCTTTGTCATATATACCTTTCTGGGATCCCTTCCGTGGTGCTTCTTTCTTACTTACCTCGGCGTCAAGCTGGGGGAGCACTGGGAAGACCTGAAGGTGTGGTTCCACCGGCTGGACTTGCTGGTGGCCGCGCTAATTATCGGGGGTCTGCTGTATTTATTGTACAGGAGTAAAAAAGGAAGGTATTAGTCAGGAGAGACTGCTCCTTGGGTATTGTCTGAGGTCAGGAATTCAGGAGTCGGCAATCCGAAATGGTGTGGGTATTTCCCTTTGCAGGCCTTTAGCCCTCCGTGGGGTGGGTTTTTATACCAGAAGCGGGGGGTTACTTTTTTTCCGGGTCTCCGTTAAAGGATCCGGTCTTTTTTGAGTGCAGTGAAAAGATCAGCAGGCTTAAGAGAATTATAACCACGGTAACCCTGGTTATGAGTCCCTCAGCCCTCTCCAGGCTGTGCCCCAGGGCGGTGTATATTACTATTTCGGGAAGTTTTCCAAATACGCTGGCCACAAAGAATCCCCTGAAGCTTACCTTGCTTAAACCGGCGGCGTAACTGATAATGCTGGAGGGCAGAATGGGGACCAGCCGGGCCAGAAACACCACCCTGGCCCCAGACGTTTTGCTCATTTCCTCCACCTTGGGCATGTATTTGGCGAGGCGTCTGGAAAAATAGTCCCGGGCCATAAACCGGGCCATGAAAAAGGCCACCGTTGACCCCAGCAGCGCTCCCACCAGGGTTATGACTATTCCCCAGGCAATACCGAAAATATACCCGTTTGCGCCAGCCACGATAAACAGCGGCACAGGGGTGGCAATGGTCTGGATAATCATAACGGCAATACTTATTATAACCGCCCAGGCGCCAAAGGACAGCAGCCAATCGGCTATCTCCTGGCTGTTCTTAAAAATCCCCAGTTTGAGGAAGCTTTCCGGCCTTGCCTGGTCAATAATGACAGCCCCGATGGCAAGAACAACGAAAGCAACTGAGATTATAAATAATAGCTTTTTAGTCATGAGAGTCTCCAGTTTAAATTTGGCTCGATTTCATTAATTAATATACCAAAAATGTCAATATGGAGAAAGCTTTTTCTAATATTGGGGAAATTACATCGGGCATGGAAAGGCTGAAAGCCTTATGCAACTTAGCAATAGCCAGAAAAGGTCCTATTGAAAAAATTTACAGCCAGCACCATAAAACGGGAAAAAAGCTCCTTCGGAAGACTGTCCGAAGGGATAATGGAAAAATAGCAGCCCGGATTTTGCCCAAAAGAAGGAAATTCAAAAACAATGTGGAAAATATGATTCATTTTAACATTGACAGCTTATTTCTCTTATTCCTCCCGAAAATATTGTTAAACCTTTTCAGGGGGGTGTGCGATGTATAAATAGACTTATTATAACCAGTCAAATAATAAAGGAGGATGACCTATGAGATGGAATGGCAGGTCTTTTACTACCCTGGCTGTGATTGTAATTCTATTGTCATTCATGGGGACAGCTTTTGCCGGGAGCGCACACCAGGCAGCGGCGCGGAGTATAGTGGTTTTTCAAAAGGGTTTCGTAGATCAGACCGAGAAGGACAATATAATTAAAAAGGCAGGCCTGAAGAAAGTAAAGGACTTGGAAATGATCAACGCTGTGGTGGTTGAGCAGGAGGGTGGATCCGGCTCCCTGACAGAAGGGCAGGGTGGTGTTCTGCGGGTGGAGAATGACGCTGTAATCCAGTTGCAAGGGAATCTGAAGGGACACCCGAAAAAGGGATTCGACGAGGTCCTGCCCTGGGGAGTGGACCGTATAGATGCCGATAATGTATGGGACAGTAACCATGACATGGATGTCGACGGCCGCCGCTGGGCCGGCAGTGGCGTGAGGGTGGCCCTGCTGGACACCGGCGTGGACATGAAGCATCCTGATCTTAGAAAAAACATAAAAAAGGGCTATAATGTGGTTGATCCCCAAAAGCCACCCTATGACGGCCTGGGGCACGGCACCCACGTGGCCGGGACCCTGGCTGCCGTAGACAACCGGACAGGGGTCCTGGGAGTAGCCCCGGAAGCTCTTATTTATCCGGTGAAGGTAATGGACGATGAAGGTTACGGAACCATTTCCGGTGTTATTGAGGCGCTGGAGTGGTGCATTGAAAACAATATGCAGGTTGTAAACATGAGCTTTGGCACAAATGAGGACATACAGTCCCTCCATGACGCTATAACAGAGGCCTACAAAAGCGGCCTGGTGCTGGTTGCTGCTGCCGGAAACGACGGCCCCGGGGATGACACGGTGGAGTACCCGGCCAGGTATTCCGAGGTGATAGCAGTGTCTGCCACCGACAATACCGATACCCTGACCGAGTGGAGCAGCAGCGGGCCCGAGGTGGAGATTGCCGCTCCCGGGGCGGACATACTGTCCACCTTCCTTGACGGGGGATATATTGCCGGATATGGCACTTCCATGGCTGCCCCCCACGTTTCCGGAACGGCAGCCCTGATAATCTCCTCGGGCATAAGGGATAAGGATAATGACGGGCTGATTAACAGGGAGGTGCGGGAGGCGCTGAGGCGGAGCGCCACCGACCTGGGGGATCCCGGGCAGGATAGTTTGTACGGGTATGGCCTGCTAAATGCGGAAGGCGCCGTAGGCCTGCCGGGACATTGAGGAGAGGTAATTACAGATGATGTAATAATACCTAAAGGCTGCCGGTTCGGTAAAGTCATATGCTGAAGGGGATATAGGCCCCTTTGGCGGAAGCTGGTGGAAGAAAAAAAGGAAGGGAATCCTGAGCCGGGGTTTTCAAACTCCCTCAAATTCCGGCGGGTACCCTTCATTTTTTATTTTTTAGGGGATTGGGCTTTTGTTATACTATTTTAGCAGATTATTAGGATACTCTCCCAGTGTCTCCCGGAGCGGGAGACACTGGGACATCTCCGGCAGGGAAAAGGGTGAGAATAAATATGAATTAAACTGCGGCCAATATTCCAGAATAATCTGCAGGGGATTGAATAAATGGGAGGTAAAAAATGGACAGTATACAAGACCGTGCCGGAAACATGCGTAGAAATCATGGAGATGCGGCTGTTGTCCCGGGAGGCCGGACAAGGCTTACCTCTTCTGAACTGGCCAACCTCTGGGCCTCTTATATGGAGAGCAGCATTAAAAAATACATGGTGGGGTATTTTCTTGGGGTGGTTGAAGATCAGGAAATAAGGGAGGTACTTGAATATACCAGGGGACTGGCCCAAAAGCACCTGGACTGGCTTTCAGATCTTTATGCCAGGGAAAACCATCCCATTCCCCGGGCTTTTTCCGATGAAGATATAAACCCAAACACTCCCAGGCTTTTTTCCGATGCCTTTGTATTGGTCTATCTTGAAGAATTGGCCAAAGAAAGGATTGATGGCTACTGCACAGCCCTGCAGATGTCCACCCGGGCGGATATACGCTGGTATTTTACAGAGTGCGCAGCCGATCCGGCAGAGCTTTACAACAGGACAGTAAGCCTGATGCTGAAAAAGGGTTTATATGAAAGGCCTCCGTTTATTCCGGTGCCCCAAAAGAACGTTATGGTGAAGAAAAAAAGCTTCCTGGCCGGTTATCTGGGGGCAAGGAGGCCACTTACATCAATTGAAATCTCTCATATTTTTTCCGGGCTGCAGAGAAACTCATTCAGGAAGGCTGCCTTTACCGGCTTCAGCCAGGTGGCCGGTTCGGACCAGGTAAAGAGGTACATGGAAAATGGGAAAAGAATCTCCTCAAGGCATATTAAAACTCTCAGCTCTCTATTGATTAATAATGACCTTCCGGTATCCATGCCGTGGGACCAGGGGGTAACGGACTCGAAGACATCTCCTTTTTCAGACAGGATTATGATGGAGGGCATAATGACGTCCAACGTGGTAATGATAGGGGCTTACGGAAAAGCATTAGCAGTGCTGGGACTGAGGCATGACCTGGAGGTGGACATGGTGCCGCTTATGGTGGAAATTTTAAGATACGCTGGAGAAGGGGCGAAAATACTGATAGAAAAGGGGTGGTTTCAGGAACCACCCCAGGCGGAGGATTGGAACTGCCGTATGCACTGAAATACAAAAAAGCCTTCATCTGAAGGCTTTAAACAGCTGCTCAGGAAACCCCCGCACCCGGATTCCTGAATTTTTTTGGTGGGTGCAGTAGGATTTGAACCTACGACCCCTACCGTGTCAA
>JAMCVT010000168.1 GCA_023475565.1 Actinomycetota bacterium | reverse complement strand
TTACTTTCAGGTCGGAATACAGAATTCAGGAGTCAGAATTCAGAATGATTGAAGGCATTTCTTTTTGGCAGCATGAATGTCCTTATATTGACTACAAAGGCACATCCCCAGCTTATTCTGGATTCTGGATTCTGAATTCTGAATTCCTATTGCTTCGCCTCTTTCTTTTTTTGTCAATCTCCTCCGGGAGGCCCAGCTGCTCCAGCTCCAAAACTATTTTCTTTAAAATTATTTTGTCTTCATCTGTCAGGGGAGCCCCGGCCAGCAGCTCGGGCCTCTGCTCCAGTGTTTTAAGCAGTGACTGCCTTCTCCGCCACAGGCGGATCTGTTCGTGGTGCCCGTTAAGCAGCACCTCCGGCACCTCCAGGCCCCTGTATGACCTGGGCCTGGTATAATGGGGGTATTCCAGCAGGCCATCGGAAAAGGAATCCTCCTCGGCCGAGGCGGCCTCCCCCAGAACCCCCGGTATAAGCCTGGCCACTGCGTCCACCAGCACCATGGCAGGCAGCTCGCCCCCGGTGAGCACATAGTCGCCTATAGATACTTCATCGGTGACCAAAGTATCCCTAACCCGCTGGTCCACGCCCTCGTAATGCCCGCACAGCACCACCAGGTGCTCCCCGGCGGCCAAATCCCTGACCAGTTCCTGGGTTAAATGTTTTCCGGCCGGGGTCAGGTAAACAAACCGGTCTATTTTACCCCGCCTGTCCTTTATCCACTCCGCAGCCCCGGATATGGGGTCAGCGGCCATAACCATGCCGGCCCCGCCCCCATAAGGTGTATCGTCAACGGTGTGGTGCTTATTGCGGGAAAAGTCCCGTATGTTGACAAGATCCACCGACAGCAGGTTATTCTCCAGGGCTCTTTTTATTATGCTGGTGTCAAAGGGCCCCCGGAACATTTCCGGAAAAAGGGTGAGAATATCTATTTTCAAAGGAAAAACCCCCATTTTGCTTATACTGAGAGTCTATGCGGTCGGAATACAGAAGTCAGGAGTCAGAAGTCAGAATGATTAGGCATTCCTTACAAGTCAAAAATAAAGGCTAGCCTGGGAAATATTGGTTTACAGTATCCTCAACTTCTTTCAGCCAGCCTTCCCTCTCGGCCCCGGTACTTGTTACCACCACACCGTACATCTTGCGGTAAAAGGCACTGACCCCGCACAAACCCAGAATACAGCTTTTCCAGATGGATTCCAGGGGATCGCCGAACACCTCCCGCTCCCTTTGGGCGGGGGTGTTGGAAGTATTGAAAACCAGTGCGGTCCCGGCCTTTAAAAGCCCTTTGGGGACCCCTTCGCCGGAGTCACCCTCACAAAACTGGTAGGCCACCCCGGGGCGGATTACCCGGTCTACCCAGCCCTTGAGAATGGCCGGCGGCTGACCCCACCAGTTGGGATGCACTATTACTATCCCGTCCACGTCAGAAATCTCTCTGCAGTGTCCCTCCACAACAGTGTCAGGCACAGCGTCTCTGGATATTTCACCGTAAGGAAGCACCGGGTTGAAATTTTCACTGTACAGGTCGTGGAAATAAACCCGGTGTCCATTGTCCCGCAGTGTTTTAACAGCCCTTCCGGCTATGGCGTGGTTGAAGCTTCCCTTTTGGGGGTGCCCCAGTATGACCGATACCTTCACTATCCTACCGCCTTCATTTAACAGCTGACATGACCACAGGGCTACCCGGAACCCTCAAGCTCCGGGTAGTCCACCACCATCCTGCCTTCTTTTATGTTCACTTCCCTGATTACCTTTTTCAGAGCCGGCACCAGCACGGGGGGACCATTTACCCTTTTCACCACGTATACATCGTTGGCCCCGGTCTGAATAACATCCTCTATTTCACCGGCATGACTGCCTCCGGGAGTAAAAACCTGCAGCCCCACTATATCAAATATGTAAAAACTGTCCTCCGGAAGGTCTATAAGCTCTTCCCTGGCCGCCTTCACCAGGGATCCTTTAAGGCCCTCGGCGGCGGTCATGTCCGGAACTTCGGCCAGCCTGATCAGAATGAACCGGCGGTAAGGGGAAGCTTCCGTTATGCTGTATATTTCCTGCTTCCCATCCCTTTCCAGGGTAATGGTTTTCATCTCCAGAAACCTTTCCGGAAAATCCGTTATGGGGATTAGCTTAAGCATCCCCCTGTTCCCGTGGGTACCGGCTATTTTTCCAATGGTAATATCGCGCTTTTTCATCATATTTAGCCCGGCGGCATGCCTCCCTGCCTTATTTCAACCACTTTCCCATCCTCCAGGACCAGTTCCACCGACATGAGGCCTCCCCAGTCATCCCCTGCTTTTATGTCCACCAGGCTTTCCACCCGGCCGTGTACTACCTCCTGCCCCTCAGTGAGGCTGCCCAGCTCTCTCAGGCGATCGGAAAGCCTCTTTTTGGACTCTAAAATTTTTTGCCTTTCCATATCTATCTGCTGCAAACTCCCCAATATCTCAGGGGAATTTTTGTTTTCCATCTCAGTTAATCTCCTGTGCTGGAGGTCAAGCTGCCTAATCTGGACATCCAATCTTGCCGCCGCTTCCCTAAGCTCTGCCGCCAGCGACTTTTTGTAGCCCCCGGTCACCCTTACCTTTACAATTACCGGACGGGTAATGGTAATGCCGTTCATAAGATCACCCCTTTTACGGAATGTAAAGCCTTGTCCGGCCTGATCCGCCACGCAATTCCCCCCTGAGCCGCCCCCAAAACCGGCGGAGAGGGCCAAAGCCCCCTCCAGCGGCGGGACTTATGCTTTCCGCCATAGTCCGGCAATCATTATATAATTTCCACGGTTACCTTTTTCTTGTACTTGGTGGCGGCGGCTTTTACCACCGTGCGGAGAGCCCTGGCAATGCGGCCCTGCTTGCCTATTACCTTGCCCATGTCTTCAGGGGCAACTCTCAATTCTATAATACAGGATTTTTCCTTTTCGACCATGTTGACGCTGACCCTGTCCGGATTATCCACCAGGGCCCTGGCCAAAATCTCCACCAGTTCCTTCATCATGAAATAGGACCCCTCCCAATCCCGCCAGATCCGCTTTAAAACTGCCCGGGATACAGCTTACGGGCTCTTTTTCGGCGGCCTCAGGCGGTTGTCGAATATGTGCTTCGTAAAAAAACAGCTGGGTAAGCTCCTATTGACTCTCCCCGGCGGACTTGGACAGCAGTCCGGCCTTGTTGAACAGCGACCTGGCTGTCTCGGTCAGTTGGGCTCCCTTTTTCAGCCAATCCACCGCCCTGGCCTCGTCTATTTTTATTTCCGCCGGGTTTTTCAGGGGGTCATAGTAACCCAGCTCTTCTATGAACCGGCCGTCGCGAGGCGAACGGGAATCAGCCACTACAATACGGTAAAAGGGTCTCTTTTTGGCGCCCATCCTTTTCAGCCTTATTTTTACCAACCTTATGTCACCTCCCTTAATAAAATAACTCTATCCAAACCATTACGGATTGAAAGCTTTTATTTAGAAAGGGCTGCCGCCCCTCAGGACTATCGGTCCTTCACCCCGCAATAAAGGGGGGAGTCCCCCTTCTTAACCCCCGTGTATGAAAAATTATCGACAAGGCATAATTTTTTATACACAGCTGGTTTCCTAATATTTTAAAACAGGTCTTTTCTGCCCATGGGGAAAAAAGGATTTTTGCCGCCCTTTTTCATATTTTTCTCAAGATCGCCGAGCTGCTTCATCATTTTTCTGGTCTGCTCAAACTGCTTGATCAGGCGGTTCACGTCCTGTATGGAGGTTCCGCTGCCCCTGGCTATACGCTTGCGGCGGCTTCCGTTGATTTCATTGGGATGGCTGCGCTCCCAGGGGGTCATGGACTTAACCATGGCCTCCACCGACACCAGCTCTTTATCGTCTATATCCCCTATTTCCTTCATTTTTTTGTTATTGCCCAGTCCGGGGATCATCCCCAGCACCTGCTTTAGGGGACCCAGTTTTTTGACCTCCTGGATCTGCTCCAAAAAATCCTCCAGGGTAAACTCCATGTTTCTTATTCTTTTGTTAAGCTTCTCCACCCGGTCGGCATCGAAATTGGCCTGGGCCTTTTCAATAAGGGACAGCACATCCCCCATGCCCAGTATCCTGTCGGCCATCCTGTCCGGGTGGAAAGCCTCCAGTGCATCCAGCTTTTCTCCGGTGCCCACAAACTTAACCGGGCAGCCGGTAACCGCTTTAACAGAAAGGGCCGCGCCGCCCCTGGTGTCGCCGTCCAGCTTGGTGAGGACCACACCGTCCAGGCCCAGCCTGCCGTTAAAGGACTCGGCCACCTCCACGGCCACCTGCCCGGTCATGGCATCGACCACCAGCAGTATCTCGTGGGGGGGAACAGCTTTTTTTACGGACTCCAGCTCGGTCATAAGCTCCTCATCCACATGCAGGCGGCCGGCGGTGTCAATCAATACCATGTCCCTGTCATTGGAAAGTGCGTACTCTCTGGCCGCCCTGACTATGTCAACGGGGCTGCTGCGGTCGCCCATGGTAAAAACCGGGATGTCCAGCTGCTTGCCCAGCACCTGCAGCTGCTTTATGGCGGCGGGCCTGTAAATATCGGCTGCCACCAGCAGAGGGCGGCGGCCCTGTTTTCTTAAATGGCTGGCCAGTTTGGCCGTGGAGGTGGTTTTCCCTGCCCCGTGCAGCCCCACCATCATTATTACTGTAGGGGGCCTGGAGGCCGTATTTATTTTGCTCTGGGTCCCCCCCATCAAATTGGTGAGCTCATCGTGGACAATTTTTATCACATGCTGGCCCGGCGTCAGGCTGCCCAGCACATCCTGGCCAACAGCCCTTTCCTTGACCCTGGCCTGAAAATCCTTGACCACCTTGAAGTTGACATCGGCATCAAGCAGCGCGCGCCTGACTTCCTTTAAGGCCTCATCAACGTCAGCCTCGGTAAGACGGCCTTTCCCTTTAAGTTTTCGGAAGGTTTCCTGAAGCCTGTCAGCTAAACCTGAAAAAACCACGGCGCCACCTCCTAGCTCTCTTCATTGCGGATCAAATGGGAAAGTATTTTCCTTGCTTCCTGTACCTGTATACTGCTTCCGCCCTCCAGGAGAGAGATGGCCCTGTCCAGGCATTCCCTCTGCTCCAGGAATTTGGCCACCAGCCCCAGTTTCTCTTCATATTTGACCAGGGACTGCTCCGACCGCTTCAGGGTATCGTACACCGACTGCCTGCTTACGGCGTGCTGCTCGGAAATCTCTCCCAGAGAAAGGTCGTGGCAGTAGTACAGCTCGACAAATTTCCTCTGCTTGTCGGTAAGCATCTGCCCGTAAAAATCATACAGCAGGTTAATCCTGGTGAGCTTATCCATGAAGGGTACCCCCTTCTTACTGCCAAGGGAAAATACTTGACAGTACGATTTTATTTAAATTAAGTGGGGCTGTCAAGTGTTTTACATTGACAGGATAAAATAAATAACCCCCAACCGGCTTACGGCGGGGGTTAGGGCTTTGCGGTATGCAATTTAATCTTCCCTCCTCACACGGGGGCTTGTCAGCGCACCCCAGTCCCTCATGGTGGCAAAATTGCCTATCAGCAGTTCGGCCAGGGTCCTTCCCGGCTGGGGGCCTACAACCACGGCGGTCCACTCCCTGAAGGTGGAATAATTCCTGCTTAATAATGAAGCATACCTCGCCATAAAGCCGTCACTATTCCGGTGACTGGCCTTATTTTTAAAAAAAACAAATAATTCTGCTTCCCTGTGCATGGTTTCACCTCCCGGCCCTATTATAGCTTTACCCGCTGGTGTTACTATAATACCGCCCGGTGCGGCGCAATTAAACCATTTCCACCCCAATTGCCTATTGCCGCCATTACCCGGCCTCTTTTTATGTCGATCTTTTCACATGGCTGGAGGCGGGCCATTTGGTAAGGCGAAGGTTTCACAATCAGGACCCGCCGTCCCTACCCACTCCAAGATATAACCGCCCGAAGGCAAACAGCGCCTCAAATTGTCGAGTAAGAAGGGCCTCTCCCAAGCTCTGAGTCTAGGAATTGTGCCCTCGCTCCTCACAGATCCGTGCGAGCGCAATTCACGCACACGGCTCCTCAAAAACATCATTCACAAAACGGCAGAAGAACTAACCGTAAATGTTCACATAGATTTTCGGCTGCGGCAGAGGATT
>JAMCVT010000038.1 GCA_023475565.1 Actinomycetota bacterium | reverse complement strand
TTTCATTCATGGTCAGCAGTATTCTGTTTTCCATCACAATCCGACCGTTGATTATGGTGGTGTCTACGTCGGACCCGCTGGCCGAATAGGCCAGCAGCGACCATAAGTCGTTGTGGGGATAGAGGTGAGGTTTTTCTATGTCTATTAATATTATGTCAGCCTGCTTGCCCTCTTCGATAGTGCCTATTTCTCCGTCCAGCCCCAGCACTTTAGCCCCCTCGGCGGTGGCCATGCGCAGGGCGTCGCAGGCGGTGAGGGCGGAGGGGTCGAAGTGCCGGTTCTTCTGCATCCAGGCGGCTGTCTTTATCTGCTGGAACATGTCCAGGGTGGAGGCGCTGCCCGCCCCGTCCGTACCCAGGCCCACGGTTATGCCGGCTCTGCGCAGCTCCACCACCGGGGCCACCCCGCAGCCCAGCTTCATATTGCTTACGGGGTTGTGCGAAATGCCGCCCCTGATTTTTTTTAGCAGGTTGATGTCGTCTCCGGACAGATGCACAGCGTGGGCTAGGAGAACGTGACAGGATTTAAAAAATCCCAGGTCGGCGAGGTATCTGGTTGGGGACTTACCATACATTTCCCGCATCTGGTCCACCTCCTCGGAGGTTTCGGCCAGGTGGATGTGGACGGCGGCATCCAGCTCGGCGGCCAGGTCCATGACCAGTTTCATCTTGTCCGGGGGTACGGTGTAGGGGGCGTGGGGGCCGATCATGGCGGTAATCCTGCCCCCGGCTTTACCGTGCCAGTTTTCAAAAAGCCGGTAGGTGTGTTCTATTCTTTTATCTCCTTTGCCGTCATGGAAGACAAGCCCCTGGCAAAGCGAGGCCCGCATGCCGGAGTCGCAAACGGCCTCGGCCACGTTGCCCATGAAGCCGTACATGTCGGCGAAGGTGGTTGTTCCGGACTTTATCATTTCGGCAGCGGCAAGCTTTGTGCCCCAGTATATGTCATCACCGTTCATGCGGTCTTCGGCGGGCCATATTTTCTGCTCCAGCCAGTCCATCAGCCTCAGATCGTCGGAATATCCCCTAAAAAGTGCCATGGCCGCGTGGTTGTGGCAGTTGATAAGCCCCGGCAGCACTACTCTGCCCCCGGCGTCGATAACCTTCTCCACCCCTTCCGGCGGTAGGTTTTGGCCTATTTTCGATATCTTATCCCCTTCGATAAGGATGTCGTTTTTTAAAATGTCAGGGCTGCAGGAAGCCATTGATAGGACAAGCCCATTTTTTATCAGTATTTTCTCCATAGCCTAACCCCCTTTTTTATAAATTGCTCTCCAGCCAGCCCTTCACATAAGTAATCACTTCCTGCTTCTGCAGCTCGTTGTGGGTCTCGTGTAAAAGTCCCTTCCATATTTTAAGGGTGCATTCTCCCGGAACCGTGGCGGCGAACTGCTTGGAGGCCTCCGGGGAGGTCACCGGGTCGCTGTCCCCGTGTAAGATCAAAAGTGGCAGGGGAAACATATAGGCATAGTCCATCGCCCAGCGGCCGGAGTCGTATATGCCGGTAAAAAGCCTGAAGGATATTTCATTTAAAACATAAGGGTCATTTATATAGGCCCTGACAACCTCCTGGTCGTGGGAGAGCCCGGAGGCGTCCAGCTTTATTTTCAGTGTGGCGGAGGGGGTGATCTTATTCATAATCCTGGCCAGTAAAACCATAATCCCCGGTGGCTGTCTGGTCAGGCGCAGCCAGGGGCTGGAAGCCACCACCCCCAGTATATCCGGTTGGCGGCGCAGGGTGTAGTTGAGGGCCAGGTTTCCCCCCATGCTGTGTCCGTAAAGGAAGCGGGGAAGGCCAGGATAGCGCCGGGCCGCTTCGTCCAGCAGCAGGGAAATGTCATCCATCATGGCCTCGTAGCTGGGGGTATGACCCCTCTTGCCGCCGGATCTGCCGTGGCCCCGCAGGTCGAAGGTCATCAGTATGAAGCCTGACCGGGTCAGCTCTGCGGCCATGTGCCCGTAGCGGGCACTGTGCTCCGCGTACCCGTGCACCAGGCAGACCACCGCCCTGGGGTCCTTCGCAGCATGGGCCCATTCCCGGGCCTGCAGCTGCAGCCCGTCCCTGGTGGTCCACTGGAAAAGTGATTGTTTCATCAGTACCCCCTATAGCGGCGCCGGGTATTAACCAGGCATTTGTCCGGGGATTAATTAATTGATGTGGTGGATTTCTTAAATATAAACTGGAATATCCTATCCGAGTCGGCCATGCCCATATCCAGAAATTCAACACCCAGCCGTTTGGATTTTGGGGTTATTGAAGAAACTCTCCTGACCTTTGACCTTATGCAAAAATTGTGTACCCTGTTCCGGTCCAGCTCAAGGTTGAACTTTACCAGCACGGTCTGGTCTCTCTCCGCGGAAAGCCTGGTGATAATCTCCATGCCGCCGGCGCTGATATCAACGGCCTGGCCCTTTTCAAACACCGGCTCCTGATCAGGCTTCTGCGGCAGCAGAGCAACCTCCACATCCATGAGCACCTTTAACCTGACGGCATTTCTGCGCTGAACCCTTTTGTAGTCGCCGGGGAATTCAAGAACCACCAGCTGTATGTTATCTTTTTTGAATCCTTTTACCAGGGTGTTAAACTCTATGCTGAAGGACTGCAGTGAAATAAGCACATAGACCTTTTCTCCCTTAAGGAGTGGCATGGGCTTAAGGTTGTGCAGGGGAAGGGCTATCTGCATGCCCAGAGAATTGACATTTTCCAGTGAAGATATAAATTCCAGCTTGTCATCTGCACTTCTTTTGACTATTATTTTCTGACTCTGTTTGAACGTGAAACCCAAAAGCTTCAATGCCATAAACATTACCTCCGGTTAAGGACTGATGTGCTGAATTTTCCTATATATAACAATTCCATGGCAAATAGTTTTTTCCTTTAACGTGATATATTTCGACAAAATTTTTCTTACCCTTTCTGTCCTTTTACAATTGTACCATTCATGGTATTATTTTTTCTAAGCTATATGAGGGGTGTTGTTTTTTATGAGCAAGCTTTGGGGCGGAAGATTTCAGAAAAAGACCAGCCAAATGGTGGATGATTTCCACTCTTCCATTTCCTTTGACTGCAGGCTTTACCGGTATGACATAGAGGGCAGCATGGCCCACGCCGAGATGCTGGGCCTCACCGGGATAATTTCTCCCGGTGAGGCCGGGGCTATAGTGGAGGGTCTTAAAGAGGTGCTGTCCGACATTGAAAGCGGCCTGGTGGAGTTTTCCGTGGAGGCCGAGGACATTCACATGAATGTGGAGCAGATTCTTACCGCCAGGATAGGCACAGTGGCCAAGAAGCTGCACACCGCCAGGAGCAGGAACGACCAGGTGGCCCTGGATATACGGATGTTCCTGCGGGATGAGATCGACCAGACGGTGCAGCTTCTGGACGGCCTCAGCAATACCCTGCTGGACATGGCCGAAAAGCACCTGGACACAGTGATGCCGGGGTATACCCACCTGCAGAGGGCCCAGCCGGTAACCCTGGCCCACCACCTGATGGCCTACGTGCAGATGTTCGGCAGGGACAGGGAAAGGCTTTTGGACGGCCGCCGGAGGGTAAACGTAATGCCGCTGGGGGCCGGCGCCCTGGCCGGAACCACTTTCCCGCTGGACCCGGGGTTTGTGGCCCAAAGGCTGGGCTTTGGCGGAGTGGCCCAAAACAGCCTGGACGCGGTCTCTGACCGCGACTTTGCGGTGGAATTCACCGCCGCCGCCTCCCTCATAATGGTACATTTAAGCAGGTTCTGCGAGGAGATAATACTGTGGTCCAGCTCGGAGTTTTCCTTTATCGAGCTGGATGATGAATTCAGCACCGGCAGCAGCATGATGCCCCAGAAAAAGAATCCGGATGTGGCCGAGCTGATCAGGGGCAAGGCCGGCAGGGTATTCGGGGACCTTACCACCCTGCTGACCATGCTTAAAGGGCTGCCCCTGGCCTACAACAAGGACATGCAGGAGGACAAGGAGGCGCTCTTTGACGCCCTGGACACCGTTAAGAAGTGCCTGGACATTTTCAGGTCCATGCTGGCCACCGTCAGGGTAAAGAAGGCCAATATGGCCGGGGCGGCCCGGGGCGGGTTCACCAATGCCACCGACCTGGCCGACTACCTGGTCAGAAAAGGGGTGCCCTTCCGGGAAGCCCACGAGGTGGTGGGAAAAGCGGTGTTCTACTGCGTGCGGGAGGGAAAGTCCCTGGATCAGCTTGACCTTGAGGAATACCGGAGCTTCTCCCCCCTGGTGGAGGGGGATGTGTATGAGCATATATCCATCCACCGCTGCGTGGAGGCCAGGAAGGTGCTGGCCGGGCCCTCACCGGAATCGGTCACCGGGGCCATAGAGAGGGCGCGGCGAAAATAGCCCGGTACCGGCGCCAAATAATATTTTCTTGACACCCTTTGGAGGATTCTGTATACTGTAAAGCATGAAAAAGGCAGTGATGGGGAGCAAGTAGCCACGTGTATTGGCCTTCAGAGAGCCGGGCCAGCTGAAAGCCGGCGCCAGCACAGGTGAAAACATCGCCCCGGAGCCGCAGGCTGAAAGATAGTCAGTATCCAATAGGCTGTGCCGGGTTGGTCACCCGTTATCAAAGCTGTGTCCTGATAGGGACACATAAGAGGCTTTTCGCCGTGAGGCGGGAAGCAATCAGGGTGGTACCGCGTGAGTAACCTCTCGTCCCTGGCAGTTATAACCGACTGCCGGGCGGGAGGTTAAATTTATTATGTACGGCATTCTGCTAATAGATAATCGAATTACCCAGCTAAAATGCATAGCGGAAGAGGGAATCACATCCCGCTGCCCCGGCTCATAGAAAGGCCGGGCCGGGAGCGGTCCGGCTGACGGGTTCACAGTATGGCAAAAATGACCCTGGCGGATTGATTCACTCTCTTAGTAATTTTGCGCGGGGTCTTTTTTATTTGGAAAAAATAAAAGTCGGAACAGGGGTGATAATATGCGCAGCGATGCAATCAAGAAGGGTATTGACAAGGCTCCTCACCGTTCTCTGCTGCGGGCTCTGGGTTACGTGGACCAGGAACTGGAAAGGCCAATGATAGGAGTGGCAAACTCCTTTAATGAAATAGTGCCGGGGCACATGCATCTGAAGGATATTACCGAGGCCGTCAAGGCCGGCGTGAGGCTGGCCGGGGGCACACCGGTGGAGTTTCCGGCCATAGCCGTCTGTGATGGCATTGCCATGAACCACAGCGGGATGAAATACTCCCTGGCCAGCCGGGAGCTTATAGCCGACTCGGTGGAGGTGATGGCCGAGGCCCACCAGTTTGACGGGCTGGTGCTGGTGACCTCCTGCGACAAAGTGGTGCCGGGAATGCTTATGGCGGCGGCCAGGCTGGATATTCCGGCCATAGTAATCAGCGGCGGCCCCATGCTGGCCGGACGCTACAACGGGCAGAATGTATCTCTGAGCACTTTATTCGAGGCAGTGGGGAAGGTAAGGGCAGGAAATATGACCGAGGAGGAGCTTTCTTCACTGGAAGACGCCACCTGCCCGGGCTGCGGGTCCTGTGCCGGTATGTTTACCGCCAACTCCATGAACTGCCTCACCGAGGTGCTGGGCATGGCCCTGCCGGGTAACGGCACCATCCCGGCGGTATCCGCCGCCAGGCGCAGGCTGGCCAAACTGACCGGCATGCAGGCTGTGGAACTGGTTAAATCAGGGGTTTGCCCCTCACAGATACTTACCGGAAGAGCCTTTGCCAACGGCCTGGCCGTTGACATGGCCCTGGGCTGCTCCACCAACACGGTGCTGCACCTGCCGGCCATCGCCTCCGAGGCCGGGCTGACCATAGACCTGGGCATGATCAACCAGGTGAGCGAGGCCGTTCCCAACCTCTGCAAGCTCAGCCCCATGGTAGGGGGCCACTTCATGCAGGACCTTGACGAGGCCGGCGGGATACCGGCGGTGATGGCCGAGCTGGCCAGGAAGAATTTAATAAACCTGGACCTGCCTACCGTTTCCGGAAAGACCGTGGGAGAGATAATTAAGGGCTGCGCCATAAAAAGGCCCGATGTGATACGCACGGTTGACGATCCGTACAGCCCCTCGGGGGGCATCGCCATACTGCGGGGCAACCTGGCCCCGGAGGGAGCGGTGGTGAAGAAGGCCGGAGGGGCCGCGGAAAT
>JAMCVT010000160.1 GCA_023475565.1 Actinomycetota bacterium | reverse complement strand
GAGACAACATCCGCATCAATATCAAGCTGATTACCCCCATCGCCATTGAGGAGGGCCTGCGCTTCGCCATTCGTGAAGGCGGCCGTACCGTTGGCGCAGGTGTGGTCACCTCCGTTATAGCATAGCAGTTTCCGGAAGGCGCGGGTAAATCCGCGCGATATGTAAGCATGGCCTGTGAAAGGAGGTCTGCCTGATGAAAAGACAAAAAATCCGCATCCGGCTGAAAGCATATGACTATCACATGCTTGATCAGTCGGCGCAAAAAATAGTGGACACGGCAAAAAGGACCGGGGCATCGGTGGCCGGGCCCATACCGCTGCCCACAGAAAAGAATATATACACAATCCTCCGTTCGCCTCACGTGAACAAGGATTCCCGCGAACAGTTCGAAATGAGGACGCACAAACGCCTGATAGATATTCTGGAACCCACTCCTAAAACTGTGGATGCGTTGATGCGCCTGGATTTGCCGGCGGGTGTGGATATAGAGATTAAGCTTTAAATTAAGGCTTGCACGGGAATAAAGTTCATCTTAAATGCCTGCCGGAATGACCCGGCAGCAGCCTTAAGGGTACAGGGTGAACCTCTCATTTTCGGCCGGCACTGGAGGTGCAATTGAATGAAAAAGGCAATACTTGGCAAAAAGGTTGGCATGACCCAGATTTTTACCGATGACGGCAAGGCGCTGCCTGTAACCGTCATAGAAGCCGGCCCATGTTTTGTGGTTCAGAAAAAAACCGTGGAAAAGGACGGCTACGGGGCCATTCAGGTTGGCTTCGGGGAAAAGCGGGAAAAGCTGTTTAATAAGCCTGCCAAAGGGCATTTTAACAAGGCGGGGGTAAGGCCCCTGAGAGTCCTCAGGGAACTCAGGCTTGAGGACTGTGACAGCTACCAGATAGGTCAGGAGTTAAAGGCCGACCTGTTTAACACAGGGGAAAAGGTTGACGTGGTGGGAACCTCAAAGGGCAAAGGCTTTGCCGGCGCCATCAAAAGACACGGCTTTCACCGCGGGCCCATGGCACACGGCTCCAAATACCACCGCCGGCCAGGCTCCCTGGGAGCCAAGGGACCGGCCAGGGTATACAAGGGCCGCAAGCTTCCCGGACACCTGGGGGCGGCCAGGATTACCGTACAAAACCTGGAAGTGGTCAAAGTAGACTCCGACCGCAACCTGCTGGCGCTTAAAGGCGCTGTTCCGGGGCCCCGCGGAGGGCTGGTAATGATTAAAAACAGCGTAAAGGCTGTTAAATAACGGCGTGCAGAAAGGAGGAAACACGAAATGCCGAAGGTTGCGCTATACAACACCAACGGAGAACAGGTGGGAGATATTGAACTGAACGACAGCGTTTTTGGCGTTGCTGTTAACCAAGCCGTGCTGCACGATGCCGTGGTGGCCTATCAAGCCAATCAGAGACAGGGTACCCATGATACCAAAACCCGGGCCGAAGTCTCGGGCGGGGGACGCAAGCCCTGGCGCCAGAAAGGCACCGGCCGGGCCAGACATGGAAGCACCCGTTCTCCCATATGGAGAGGCGGCGGAATAATTTTTGGCCCCCATCCGAGGGACTACAGCATAAAGCTTCCCAAAAAGGTGAGAAGGCTGGCCATGAGATCGGCCCTTTCATCAAAGGTTGAGAGCGGCAATATTCTGGTGCTGGACAGCTTAAGCCTGGACCAGCCCAAAACCAAAGATATGGTACGCATTTTGGAGAACCTGAAGGTTGCCAATAAAGCCCTGGTGGTTATCGCTGGAAAAGACACCAATGTAGTCAAGTCCGCCCGGAACATTCCCGGGGTTAAATCCACCGCAGCCGGCCTGCTTAATGTGTATGACCTGCTGGCGCACCAGACTCTGGTAATCACCAGGGATGCGGTGAGCAGGGTCGAGGAGGTGCTGGCGAAGTGAAAAATCCCAGGGATATTCTGAAGAAGCCCCTTATTACAGAAAAAAGCATGGATCTGGTGGGTGAAAACAAGTACTCCTTTATAGTAGACCCCAATTCAAACAAGGTTGAAATCAAAAAGGCGGTTGAAGAGCTTTTCAAGGTAAAGGTTGAAAAGGTTCACACCATCCGCTACAAGGCTAAGATAAAAAGGGTTAAAGGAAGACTGGGCCGCATTTCGGGCTATAAAAAAGCCATTGTCACCCTGAAAAAGGGCGATAAAATAGAGATCTTTGAAGGTGTCTAATTTAGTCGCCGGACGTCAGGCGTCAGTCGTCAGGGGGTAATAAAAAACATTTGACATGAGTCAAATGTTGTCAAGTGCCGATGACCGACGACCGAAGACAGACGACTGAACAAGGAGGTAAACCAGGTGGCAGTTAAAAAATTCAAGCCCACATCGCCTGGCCGCAGGTTTGTAACTGTTTCGACCTTTGATGAGATAACCACTGATCAGCCGGAAAAATCCCTTCTGCAGCCCCTGAGCAAGAAATCAGGGCGCAACAACAAGGGAAGAGTCACGGTAAGGCACCGCGGTGGTGGGCACAAAAGACAGTACCGGATGATTGATTTCAAAAGAAACAAGGATGGTATTCCGGCCAAGGTGGCCACCGTTGAATATGATCCTAATCGTTCGGCCAGGATAGCCCTGTTAAAATATGCGGACGGGGAAAAGCGCTACATTATTGCTCCCCTGGGGCTGGAAGTCGGCATGACGGTAGAATCCGGACCCGGCTGTGATATAAAGGTGGGTAATTGTCTCCCCTTAAGAAATATACCGCTGGGCACACTGATTCACAACCTTGAGCTGTATCCCAAGGGCGGCGGCCAGCTTGTCCGGTCGGCGGGGACCTCGGCCCAACTGATGGCCAAGGAAGGTAAATACGCCCATATCAGGATGCCATCGGGTGAAATGAGGCTCTTACTGCAGGACTGCAGGGCCACTATAGGCCAGGTTGGTAATACAGATCATGAGAACATTACCATAGGAAAGGCTGGACGGACCCGCTGGCAGGGCATAAGACCAACGGTCCGCGGTGTGGTGATGAATCCGGTGGACCACCCGCACGGTGGTGGCGAGGGCCGCTCGCCCATAGGCCGCAATCCGGTTACTCCCTGGGGCAAACCGGCTCTGGGCGCCCGGACCAGGAAAAAGAAGTCCAGTGACCGCCTGATTGTCAAGCGCAGAACCAAGTAGTGAGGAAGGAGGCTAGCACATGGGCCGTTCCCTGAAAAAAGGGCCGTATTGTGATGAAAGACTGCTGGAAAAGATTGAACAAATGAACGCCAAGGGCGATAAACGTGTCATCAAAACCTGGTCCAGGCGATCAACCATTTTCCCGGAGATGATCGGCCATACCTTGGCCGTTCATGACGGCAGGAGACATATTCCGGTGTATGTAACCGAGGATATGGTAGGGCACAAGCTGGGAGAATTTGCAACCACCAGGATGTTCAGAGGACACGGACATCATACCGAGAGATCTACTTCATTGAAATAACCAAAAGGGCTGCTTATTAGATCTAATATTCATTCAGCATCCGCCGGCCGGGACCAGCCGCAATGGGTGGCCAGCCGAAGCGGCTGATGGAAGTAAGGAGGTATACCTGTGGCAGCTAATGAGGCAAGGGCAATCGCCAGGTACATCCGGTTATCTCCGCGCAAGGCCCGCGAAGTGGTGGACCTTATACGCGGAAAGGACTTGAAGGAAGCCCTGGCAATTCTTAGATACACTACCAGAAGGGCTTCGGCGCCTATTGCCAAGGTGGTGCAGTCCGCTGCGGCCAACGCCGAGCACAATTATGAAATGAACAAGGATAGCTTGTACGTTGCCGAGTGCTATGTAGATCAGGGTCCTATTATCAAACGGTTTCAGCCCAGGGCAATGGGACGCGCAGATACACTGCGCAGGCGCACCAGTCACATAACCGTTGTTTTAAAGGAGAAACCTGTTAAATAGAAGCTATCAGCCATCAGCTATCAGCCATCAGATAAGTACAGCCGGGGAAGTAGCTGACTGCTGAAAAAAAGGAGGGCTAGTGTGGGCCAGAAGGTTAATCCAAAGGGATTGCGGATAGGCATTATCAAGGACTGGGAGGGCAAATGGTTTGCCGGCAAAAAAGATTTTTCAGCCCTTCTGATGGAGGATGTCAAAGTCCGCAAGTTTGTGAAGAAAAAACTGTTTGCAGCCGGTATCTCAAGGATACAAATAGAAAGAGCCGCCAACAGGGTAAAGCTTACCATTCATGCCGCCAAGCCGGGAATAGTTATCGGCAGGGGCGGCACCGAGGTTGAAAACCTCCGCAAAATATTGGAGAAGATGACCGGCAAGCAGGTTCATATCAACATTGCCGAAATCAAGATTCCCGAAACCGACGCCCAACTGGTGGCGGAGAATGTGGCCGGCCAGCTGGAAAAAAGGATTGCCTTCCGCAGGGCTATGAAACAGTCTGTTTCACGCAGCATGAAGATGGGGGCAAAGGGTATCAAGGTGGCCTGTGCCGGAAGGCTGGCCGGTGCTGAAATAGCCCGGTCCGAGTGGTACAGCGAGGGCAAGGTGCCCCTGCACACCCTGAGGGCCGACATTGATTACGGCTTTGCGGAAGCTAACACCACCTATGGTAAAATAGGGGTAAAAGTATGGATGTATAAAGGAGAAGTTTTGCCGGAAGCCAAGCCCGCTGCCGGACAAGGAGGCGAATAGGCTTTATGTTGATACCTAAAAGGGTTAAGTACCGTAAACAGCACCGCCCCGGCCTGACTGGCAAGTCTAAGGGTGGCAACGAGCTTCATTTCGGAGATTATGGTCTTCAGACCTTGGAAGCGGCGTGGATAACCAGCAGGCAGATTGAGGCGGCCCGTATTGCCATGACACGTTATATAAAACGTGGTGGTAAGGTTTGGATAAGAATTTTCCCGGATAGGCCCATTACCCAGAAGCCGGCCGAAACCCGTATGGGAAGCGGCAAGGGCGCGCCTGAGTACTGGGTTGCAGTTGTTAAGCCGGGCCGGGTATTGTTTGAACTGGCCGGAATTCCCGAAGAGGTGGCCAAGGAAGCTATGCGCCTGGCGTCTCATAAGCTGCCCATCAAAACAAAATTTATAAGTCGTGGGGAAGTGGGTGAGGCCGGTGAAGGTTAAGGAGATAAAAGAAATGTCTGCAGATGAATTGAGAAAAGCCCTGGATGATTCCAAGGATGAACTGTTCAAGCTAAAATTTCAACTGGCCACGGGCCAACTTGATAACCCGATGAGAATCAAGGAAGTCAAAAAGGATATCGCCAGGGTAAAAACGATCATACGCCAGAGGGAACTGGGTTTTTTCCCGGTATAAGGGGGGGTAGTACCAAGTGGAAGGCCGAAATTTACGCAAGACCCGTACCGGCTACGTGGTCAGCAATAAAATGGATAAAACCGTAGTGGTGTCCGTAGAGACACTGGTCAGGCACTCCCTGTACCAGCGCACCTTCAGGAAAACCAATAAGTTTAAGGCCCATGATGAGCAAAACACCTGCAATATAGGTGACAAGGTCAAAATCATGGAAACCAGACCCCTTTCCAAAGATAAAAGGTGGCGGGTTGTGGAGATTCTGGAGCGGGCACAGCATATCTAGTCGCAGCGGTTAAAGGGAGGTTGTAAAACATGATCCAGGTGCAGACCATGCTTAACGTTGCCGACAATACAGGAGCCCGCAAACTTATGTGCATAAGGGTTCTGGGCGGGTCCATGAGGCGGTATGCCAGGGTTGGCGACATAATCATTTGTGCTGTCAAGGAGGCCACACCAGGCGGCGTTGTTAAGAAAAGCGACGTGGTAAAATGCGTGGTGGTCAGAACAAGCAAGGAAGTAAGGCGGCCGGACGGATCTTATATCAAGTTCGATGAGAATGCCGCAGTGATCATAAAGGACGATAAAAGCCCCAGGGGCACCCGTATCTTCGGACCGGTAGCCCGGGAACTACGGGATCGGGACTTTATGAAGATAATCTCCCTGGCCCCTGAGGTTCTGTAACAGCCCGGGACCGGAGATGTTAAAAGATTCACAGCGGAAGACAAAAAGCGCCACCATAGGAGGTGTGAAACATGCCGAAAGTTCACGTGCGCAAGGGAGATACAGTTCTGGTGACCGCGGGTAAGGAAAAGGGAAAAAAAGGTAAGATAATTAATGTGGACCCCGAAAAAAGCCGGGTTATCATAGATGGTATTAATATAGTAAAGCGCCACACCAGGCCCACCCAGAAACTGCCCCAGGGCGGTATTATGGAGAAGCCCGCCCCCATGCACAGCTCAAATGTGATGCTTTACTGCACAAAATGCAATACCCCTACCCGGATAAATAAAAAAGTTCTGGGAGATGGAAATAAGGTCAGGGTTTGCAAGAAATGTGGAGAAGTGCTGGGGTAACCTCGCCGGAAAGGAGGGAATGTTGGTGTCAAGACTAAAGGAAAAGTATCAAAATGAAGTAATCAAGGCCATGATGGAGAAATTCAACTATAATAACATCATGCAGGTTCCCAAGCTGGAAAAAGTAGTAGTTAACGTAGGCGTGGGAGAGGCCATTCAGAACAGCAAGGCTCTGGATGCCACGGTAAGTGATATAACCATCATTACCGGACAGCGCCCGGTTATAACCAAGGCGAAAAAATCCATAGCCGCCTTCAAGCTGCGCGAGGGAATGAAAATTGGCTGTAAGGTGACCCTTCGGGGCGACAGGATGTATCATTTTGTTGATAAACTTTTCAATATTGCCCTCCCCAGGGTGAGAGACTTTAGGGGAGTATCGCCCAAGTCATTTGACGGGCGGGGCAATTACAGCATGGGAGTAAAGGAACAGCTCATATTCCCGGAGATCGAGTACGATAAAATCGATAAGGTTCGCGGCATGGACATAATATTTGTGACCACCGCCAATACCGATGAAGAGGCCCGGGAGCTTCTGAAACTCATGGGAATGCCGTTTCGGGCCGCATAGTGCCCGGTATTGAAAAAATTGAAGCATCATCCCCAAGAAGGAGGGAGAAGATGGCAAAACTATCAATGATCAACAGGAACTTGCTGGCGCCGAAATATAAGGTCCGCAAGTACAATAGATGTAAGCTGTGCGGCCGGCCCCATGCGTACATGAGGAAATTCGGAATCTGCCGTATTTGTTTCCGTGAATTATCCTATCGCGGCGAGATTCCCGGAATCCGCAAGGCCAGCTGGTAATGTGGAAGGAGGTAGTAACGCATGGTAATGACTGACCCCATTGCCGACTTCTTGACTCGCATTAGAAACGCTAATACCGTTTATCATGAAAAAGTCGAGGCGCCGGCTTCCAGGATGAAGAAGGCTATAGCCGATATTCTCAAGGAAGAGGGTTTCATAAAAGACTGTGAATATGTTGCGGACGGCAAGCAGGGCGTAATCAGGGTGTATATGAAGTACGGCGGCAATAAAGTGAGAGTTATTACCGGGCTGAAAAAGATCAGCAAGCCCGGACTCAGGGTGTATGCCCGTAAAGATTCAGTTCCCAAGGTTCTGGGAGGACTGGGTATAGCCGTTATATCCACCTCCAAGGGAATAATGACCGACAAAAAGGCCCGGCAGCTTGGCCTGGGCGGAGAAGTAATCTGCTATATCTGGTAGTTTTGGTTTTTTCGCAGGAGGTGTGAAAATGTCGAGAATTGGTAAAATGCCCATACCGCTGCCAGGTGGAGTTGATATCTCCATAGACGGAACGGCTGTAGCGGTAAAGGGTCCCAAGGGAGCCCTCCAGAGAGAAATACATGGCAACATGATCTTAAAGGTTGAGGATGGAAATCTGACGGTTGAAAGGCCGACGGAAAGTCTTACCGACAAATCCCTGCACGGCCTTACCAGAACCCTTATAAACAACATGGTGGTAGGGGTAACCAACGGCTTTCAAAAAACGCTGGAGCTTTCCGGGGTCGGCTACAGGGCTTCCAAGCAGGGAGAAAAGCTGGTTCTGGCTGTAGGCTATTCTCACCCCGTTGAAATGAATCCTCCCGAGGGAATTGAAATAGAAGTTCCTTCTCCCACCAGGGTGATTGTAAAGGGTATTGATAAAGAAAAGGTGGGGGCCTTTGCTGCTAACGTAAGGGCGGTCAGGGAGCCGGAGCCCTACAAGGGCAAAGGTATCAAATACGAGGGTGAGCGTATCCGCCGCAAGGCCGGTAAGGCCGGCGCAAAAGGCAAGAAGTAAGTGGCGAAGGAGTTGAGATCTGGTGATTAACAGACCCGACCGCAAGGAAGTGCGGGCCAAAAGGCAGCAGCGGGTTCGCAATAAAATATCCGGCACCGCCGACAGGCCGCGCCTGAATGTTTTTCGAAGCCTGAACAACATTTACGCCCAGCTTATAGACGATGACAGGGGAGTAACCATGGTAACCGCTTCCAGTCTGTCTCCTGAGCTCAAGGGAACACTGGCCCGCGGTGGCAATAAGGAAGCAGCAGCTGCCGTAGGAGGGCTTATAGCCAAGGTAGCACTGGAAAAGGGCATAAAAATAGTTGTCTTTGACCGGGCCGGGTACCTTTATCACGGGCGGGTAAAGGCTCTGGCGGATGCGGCCAGGGAAGGCGGCCTGCAGTTTTAAACGGGCTTTAGGCCCGCTAAAGGAGGGAAACAGGTGTCCAGGATTGATGCTGGCAAGCTCGAATTGTCCGAAAAGGTAGTTTATATAAACCGGGTGGCCAAGGTTGTAAAGGGTGGCCGGAGATTCAGTTTCTCGGCCCTGGTCGTGGTAGGTGACGGCAACGGCCATGTCGGGTCCGGACTGGGGAAGGCCGGAGAGGTTCCCGAGGCTATCCGCAAGGGAATAGAGGATGCCAAGAAAAATATGGTTCAGGTTCCTCTTTCTGGAACCTCCATTCCTCATGAGGTGCTGGGTATATTCGGAGCCGGAAAAGTACTTTTGAAACCAGCTGCTCCCGGTACCGGAGTAATTGCGGGAGGTCCCGTGAGGGCCATCCTGGAACTGGCCGGAGTGAGAGATATTCTTACCAAATCTCTGGGGTCCAATAATGCCAACAACATGGTTCACGCTACCATGACTGCTCTTAAGAGCCTTAAAACCCCGCAGGATGTGGCGAGGCTCCGGGGCAAAACGGTGGAAGAACTTCTAGGCTGAGAAGTGAGAATTGAGAAGTTCTCGCCTCCCACCTCTCAAATGTTAGGAGTGAATAACTTGGCGAAGCTGAAAATTACCCTGGTTAAGAGCATTATAGGCAGGCCCGAGGATCAGAGGGCCACGGTAAAAACCCTGGGACTTAAAAAGACTAACAGCTCTGTTGTAAAAGAAGACAGTCCCATTGTTATGGGTATGATAAAAAAGGTTTCTCACCTGGTTAAGGTGGAAGAAGCTTAAAAGGAGGTGCAGTCTTTGGTCCAGTTAAACGATTTGCGACCCAACCCCGGGGCCCGGAAAAAGCCCAACAGAAAAGGCCAGGGGATTGGAACGGGAAACGGCAAGACTGCCGGCAGAGGTCATAAAGGGCAGAATGCCCGCTCCGGCGGGGGTGTACGGCCCGGCTTCGAGGGTGGGCAGATGCCCCTGCAGAGGCGCATGCCCAAGCGGGGATTTTCCAATTATCCTTTCAAAAAATATATCGTTACCGTGAACCTGGACGCTCTGAACAGGTTCGAGACCGGTGCCGTGGTTACTCCCGAAACCCTGCTGGAAAACAATATTATCAAGAAAATTGGTGACGGGGTTAAAATACTGGGCAATGGTGACTTAGCCAAAGCACTAACTGTAAAGGCCCATGCCTTCAGCAAATCAGCCGCCGGGAAGATTGAGGCCTCGGGCGGTAAAGCTGAGGTGATTTAACATGATAAGCACCCTGCAGGCTGCCTGGAAGATTCACGAGCTGAGAAGGAAAATAATCTTTACCCTGACCATGCTTTTTGTGTTTCGGCTGGGAGCTCATGTTCCGGTGCCGGGAGTTGACAGCAAGGTCTTTGCCGACCTTGTGGCCAGCAATACCCTGTTCGGGTTCTTTGACGTTATATCAGGCGGCGCCTTTAAAAACTTTTCCATTTTCGCCATGAGTATTACACCGTACATTAACGCTTCAATTATAATGCAGCTGCTGACGGTGGTTATACCTCACCTGGAAAGGCTGGCGAAGGAAGGAGAAGAGGGAAGGAAAAAAATAACTCAGTATACCAGGTACCTGACCGTGGTGCTGGCCTTTATTCAGGGTATAGGCACAACAGCCGCCATGAAGGTGGCCATGGAGCACCCCACTGTGTGGAATTACTTGATGGTGGCCCTAACACTTACTGCGGGAACAGCGCTTCTGATGTGGCTGGGAGAGCAGATTACCGAAAAGGGAATAGGAAACGGTATATCGCTTCTTATATTTGCCGGTATTGTCTCCAGGCTTCCGTCGGCTCTCTTAAGCCTTGCGGAGTACCTGAAAACAGGAACTATAAATATACTGAGCCTATTACTGCTGGTGGTAATTGCCGCACTGGTCATTGCCGCCATAGTGGCCGTTCAGGAGGGGCAGCGCCGTATACCTGTTCAGTACGCCAAGCGCGTTGTCGGCCGCAGGGTTTACGGCGGCCAGTCCACCCACCTGCCGCTGCGGGTTAACCAGGCGGGGGTTATCCCGGTGATATTCGCATCGTCAATAATGATGTTTCCGGAGCAGATCGCCCGCTATTTTGTCAACAGTAAAGTGGCAGCCTGGTATCTTTCTGTATTCGCCTGGGGCACTTTCCTGCACACACTGCTATACGCGCTGATGATTATAGGATTTACTTATTTCTATACGGCAGTAATAATGAATCCCGTTGATATGGCCGACAATATCAAAAAATACGGGGGCTTTATTCCCGGTATAAGGGCCGGAAGGCCTACGGCGGAATATATCAGCCGGGTAATGGGAAGGGTAACCCTTGCGGGCGCGGTGTTCCTGGCACTCATTGCCATACTGCCCAACTTTGTGCTGATGGCCACCAAGATTCCCAACATATATTTTGGGGGAACTTCACTGCTTATCGTGGTGGGCGTGGCACTGGATACTATGAAGCAGATGGAGTCGCACATGCTTATGCGCAGCTACCAGGGCTTCATTAAGTAAGGGGTATGGATGATGATTACCTTAAAAACTGAGAAGGAAATAGCCTATATGAGAGATGCCGGCAGGGTTGTGGCCGGGACTTTCAGGGAGCTTGCCCCGGCGGTAAAACCCGGGGTGACCACTGCCGAGCTGGACAGTATTGCGGAGAGCTTTATCATAGCAAAAGGGGCCAGGCCGGCCTTTAAGGGACTGTACGGTTTTCCTTCGACTATCTGCGCGTCTCCAAACGAGCAGGTGGTGCACGGGATTCCCGGTTTAAGGGTATTGGAAAATGGTGATATTATAAGTATTGATGTCGGGGCGGAAATAAATGGTTATTATGGGGATAGCGCTGTTACGCTGCCTGTGGGTGAAATAGACGGCGATACCAGCCTGCTTCTTAAGGTGACGGAGGACTCTCTCTATCATGGCATTGAGCAGGCGGTTGTAGGAAACCGGCTCTCTGATATTTCCCACGCTGTACAAAAGCACGTTGAGGGCAACGGGTTTTCGGTTGTGCGGGACTATGTGGGGCACGGAATAGGCAGAAGCATGCACGAAGAGCCTCAAGTACCCAATTTCGGCCGGGCGGGCAGGGGCCCGAGACTGGAGGCCGGAATGACATTAGCGATTGAGCCTATGGTCAACATGGGCACTCATGAAGTGCGCACACTTCCGGATAACTGGACTGTGGTCACCAGGGACATGAAAAAGTCCGCACATTTTGAGCATACTGTTGCCATCACCGATGACAAACCGGAAATACTTACTCGGTTATGACCGGTCCCTACGGAGGTGGAGGGTTTGCATAACAATCTGGTTCCGGGGAGGCTGGTGGTTTCCACAGCCGGACGGGATATGGGAAAATTTTACCTGGTCCTGGAGGAATGCCCGGATAATAAGGTGAATGTTGTGGATGGTGAAGTGCGTAAAATGGCCGGTCCAAAGCGCAAAAACAGGAAGCACCTAAAGGCGTACCCGGATATTTCACCGGAATTGAGTGAAAGAATAAAGGCCGGCCTTAAGGTGACCGACCTGTATGTCCGGAGGGCACTTGAAGAGTTTATCGCCAACTACACTTAAAAACCTTGGAATGAGGAGGTTGGATAAAAGACTAATGTCAAAACAGGATGTTATAGAAGTTGAGGGTACTGTTGTTGAGCCTCTGCCAAACGCTATGTTTAGAGTTGAACTTCAGAATGGTCATAAAGTGCTGGCCCACGTGTCAGGCAAGATTCGTATGAATTTCATCCGGATTCTGGCCGGGGACAGGGTTATGGTGGAACTTTCCCCGTATGATCTGAGCAGGGGAAGGATAGTGTACCGCTACAAGTAATGCATGGCCTTTAAGGGGGAGGGTTGAAGATGAAAGTGCGCCCGTCAGTTAAGCCTATGTGTGAAAAGTGCAAGATAATACGCCGGGAAGGGAAAGTCATGGTGATCTGTGAGAACCCGAAACACAAGCAAAAACAGGGATGATTTTCCTTTGGGGCTATGCTATAGGGTCGGAATACAGAATTCAGAATCCAGAACCCAGAATAAAGTGTATGCTGATTTTATTCTGACTTCTGTTTCCCGATAAAACCTTATTTTGCTAATGAATTCAAGGATTAAATCATTATTTATACTCCTGAAACCTTGGATGAATTCAACATCATTTTATTGAAATAGTACAAGGAATACCCGGAATTCTGGATTCTGACTCCTGAATTCTGAATTCCGACCAGTAAGAAACTCAGTATAAGGCATTTAGTGGGAGGTGTTTGTAAAAGAATGGCACGTATTGCAGGAGCCGACCTGCCTCGGGATAAACGGGTGGAAATTGCCCTTACCTATATATATGGTATAGGAAGGCCTACATCCCAGAAAATCCTTGAGCAGACCGGGATTAACCCGGACACCAGGATGCGCGACCTGACGGAAGAGGAGATCAACAGGCTGCGCGAGGCGATTGAAAAGAACCACAAGGTTGAGGGTGACCTGCGCCGTGAGGTGGCTCTCAATATCAAAAGGCTTATTGAGATTGGTTCCTACCGCGGCCTTAGGCACCGTAGAGGCCTGCCGGTGAGGGGGCAGAGGACCAAAACCAATGCCCGTACCCGCAAAGGTCCCAAGAAGACCGTCGGAGTGCGCCGCAAGAAATAATTGATTCTAAAGGGGGTTAGAGAATGGCACGTCGCGCCGTCCGTACCAAAAGGCGTGAAAAGAAGAATATCGACCGTGGGGTGGCCCATATAAAGTCCACCTTTAACAATACCGTGATTACTATTACCGACGTAAAAGGCAACGCCATTTCGTGGGCCAGCGCCGGTGGTGCAGGTTTCAAGGGTTCCAGGAAGAGCACGCCCTTCGCTGCCCAGCTGGCCGCTGAAAAAGCCGCCAGAGAAGCCATGGAGCACGGTATGAAAGAAGTTGAAGTAATGGTAAAGGGCCCAGGCGCCGGCCGGGAAGCGGCCATTCGCTCTCTGCAGGCCGCCGGCCTTGAAGTTAACCTTATTAAGGATGTAACACCGATCCCGCATAACGGATGCCGGCCTCCCAAGCGCCGGAGAGTTTAAGGAGGTGCGTGTGTTTTAAATGGCAAGGTATACAGAGGCTCAATGCAGGCTCTGCCGCAGGGAGGGAATGAAGCTTTACCTGAAAGGCGACCGGTGCTATTCCGGAAAATGCGCCATAGACAGGAAGAGCTACGCCCCAGGCATGCACGGCCAGGGCGGCAGAAGACCAAAGGTAAGCGAATACGGCACTCAGCTGCGTGAAAAACAGAAGACTCGGCGGATTTACGGAATACTTGAAAAACAGTTCAGGAATTATTTTGAAAAGGCTGAAAGACAGCAGGGCATAACCGGTGAAAACCTTTTACGCCTTCTGGAAAGACGCCTGGACAACGTGGTTTACCGCCTTGGTCTGGGATCGTCAAGGGTGGAGGCCCGCCAGCTTGTCAGGCACGGGCATTTTACCGTTAACGGCAGGAAAGTGAACATCCCTTCGTTTTTGACCCGGGTTGGAGACGTTATTGAGGTGCGGGAGAAGAGCAAGGAATCTCCACGTATTAAGGAAATGATGGAAAGAGCAGCTGACAGGACACCGCCCGCCTGGCTGGAATACGAGTCCGAGCCGGCCAGAGGCCGCCTAGTTGCACTTCCCGCCAGGGATCAGATAGACGTCCCCGTGCAGGAGCACCTTATTGTGGAATTGTATTCCAGGTAAGTGGTGTTCATGCCAATGGGTTATTCCGGCCGTTAGGGAGGTTACCTTTTTATGTTGGAAATAGAAAAGCCGAAAATAGAATGTGCTGAGATGAGCGAGGAAAATAACTACGCCCGCTTTGTGGTGGAGCCCCTGGAAAGGGGTTATGGCATAACCCTGGGGAACTCCCTCCGCAGGATACTGCTATCTTCTCTGCCTGGTGCGGCGGTGACATCGGTAAAAATAGACGGGGTGCTGCATGAGTTTTCCACCATCCCCGGTGTAAAAGAAGATGTCACCGATATAATACTAAATCTCAAAGGCCTGTGCCTTAAAATGTACACCGATGAGGAAAAGCTAATGCGCATCGAGGCCAAAGGGGAGCGGGCGGTTACTGCCGGAGATATCATTCACGATCCTGACATAGATATTTTGAATCCAGAGATGCACATCGCCACCCTGTCAGGCAATGCCAGGCTTTTCATGGAATTGACGGTGGCCAAGGGCCGGGGCTATGTGTCCGCCGAAAAGAACAAAAAGGGCGACCACATTATAGGTGTAATACCGGTTGACTCGGTTTTTACCCCTGTGCGAAAGGTCAACTTCACCATTGAAAACACGCGGGTGGGCCAGCGCACAGACTATGACAAGCTGTCGCTGGAGGTATGGACTGACGCCAGCATAAGGCCGGATGAGGCTGTGAGTCTCTCGGCCAAGATTATGGGCGAGCACCTGAGGCTGTTCATCGGCCTGACCGAAACCGTTAATGACGTTGAAATAATGGTTGAAAAAGAAGAGGAGCAGAAGGATAAGATACTGGAGATGACTATTGAGGAACTGGATCTTTCGGTACGCTCCTACAACTGCCTGAAACGGGCCGGTATAAATTCGGTGGATGAACTGATTCAGCGCAATGAAGAAGATATGATGAAGGTCAGGAATCTGGGCAAAAAGTCACTGGAAGAAGTGATCAACAAGCTCAATGAACTGGGGCTTTCATTACGAAAAGATGATGATTAGGGAGGGATGAACGGTGGGCTATCAAAGATTGGGACTGACAACCGGGCACCGCAAGGCCATGCTGAGAAACCTGGTGACCTCCTTAATTAAGGAGAACCGCATAACTACCACCGAAACCCGTGCCAAGGAAATTAAAAGCATAGCCGAAAAGATGGTTACCCTGGCTAAAAAGGGAGACCTGGCGGCACGCCGGCAGGCCCTTGCCTATATGTATGACGAAGAGGTCGTCAAAAAGCTTTTTGATACCGTAGGGCCCAAATACACCGACCGCCAGGGAGGGTACACCAGGATAATCAGGACTCAGCCCCGCCGGGGAGACGCCGCCCCCATGGTGATCTTGGAACTGGTTTAAAATGCCGGGGTAAGTAGCGGTGAAAAGGTGGCGCAAAGCTCCGGCACAGGTTTCATCCGCTTCAGGGATGTGGTTTACCGGTACGGAAATAACTCCAAAAATGTTCTAAACGGTATAACCGCCGACATCAGCCGGGGTGAATTTGTTGCTGTGATAGGACCAAATGGGTCCGGGAAATCGACCCTTGCCCGACACATCAGCGGGCTTCTGGTCCCTTCCGGGGGGCAGGTTACCGTGGACGGCATGGATACCCGGGAACCGGAAAGCATACCGGAAATAAGGCGGAGGGTGGGGTTCGTTTTTCAGAATCCCGATAATCAGCTGGTGGGCACCACCGTTGAGGAAGATATTGCCTTTGGACCTGAAAATCTAGGGATGGACCCGGATGCTATAAGGAAGTCCGTTGATTTTGCCATGACTGTGGCAGGCTTAAAGGAACTGGCCGGGCGGCCCCCTCATATGCTGTCAGGGGGGCAGAAGCAGCAGCTGGCCATAGCCGGGGTGGTAGCCATGAAAACCGGGTGCCTGGTGCTTGACGAGCCCACCTCGATGATAGGGCCGGCGGGCAGGCGTTCGGTTATGAGCCTGCTGGCCAGGTTAAAAAAAGAGTTTAACATGACACTGGTTTTGATAACGCATCATATGGAAGAGGCCGTTTTTGCCGACCGGGTTATGGTTGCCGGAGAGGGACGTATTGCCATGAAAGGAACTCCCCGGGAAGTGTTCCGGTCGACCAGTGCCCTGTCCGGGATGGGACTGGATTTACCCGGGCCGGTGGAACTGTCCAGCCGCCTGCGGGCCTACGGTCTGGCCCTGCCGGATCCGGTACTGACGGTGGATGAACTGGTGAGCTGCCTATGCCTATTATAAGTATGGAGAATGTCTGGTATACCTATAACCGGGGAACCCCCATCCAGACTCCCGCGCTGTCCGGCCTCAGCCTTGATATCAGCCGGGGCGGGTTTGTCGCCCTGGCAGGGCATACGGGGTCAGGCAAGTCGACGGTTCTCCGGCATTTAAACGGCCTTTTGCTTCCCCATAGGGGAAGGGTGCTGATAGAAGGGTCCGACACCCGGGATAAAAGCTTTAGAAAAGGCCTCTGGACCAGAGTGGGGCTGGTGCTGCAATATCCTGAGAGGCAGTTCTTTGAGGAGACTGTTTTCCGGGAGGTAGCTGTAGGCCCGGATAACCTGGGGCTTTCACCGGGAGAAGTAGAAGACAGGGTACTGGAAGCCCTGGCAGTGGTAGGTATAGACAGAAGGTTAGCCAAAGAGACGTCACCATATGCCCTCAGCGGGGGCGAACAGCGGAGGGTGGCCCTGGCCTCGGTCCTGGCCATACGGCCCGGGGTGCTGGCCCTGGATGAACCCACAGCGGGTATAGACTTCCGGGGGCGGCAGAGAATATTCGAGGCTCTGGTAGAGTTAAAAAGACATCAGGGAGCCACCATCATCATGGCCAGCCACAACATGGACGACATGGCCAGGATGGCCGACCAGATAGTGGTTATAAAGGAAGGCCGGGCACTGCTGGAGGGCACGCCCAGGCAGGTGTTTGCCAGCCACGGGCTGGTGCGGGAGGCCGGACTGAGCCTGCCCTTCCCCAGTGAGGTTATGGCCAGGCTGAGGGAAAAGGGTTTTAATACCGGAACTCCAGCCCTTACTGTTGATGAAGCCGCTGAGGAAATAATCAATAATATGGGTGCCCGGAAAACCGGTCAATAAAGCCGGCACGGGGGTGGAAGGACTGGAAGGCATCATGCTTGGGCAGTACCTGCCCGTAGAATCTGCCATTCACCGGCTGGACCCCAGAACAAAGCTTTTGTCGGTCTTCCTGTTGATAGCCGCTGTTATCGCCGGTGGCCGGGCAGGCATGGCGCTGGGGGGGCTGCTTACAGCAGCGGGTGTTATAGCTGCCCGCCTGCCCCTTAGGGTGCTGTGGCGGCAGGTGAGGCTTCTGGGGCTTATCATATTGGTTTCAGTTTTGTTCCAGATTCTTTTTACACCGGGAGCTGCGGTATTCGGTGCGGGGCCTGTGAAGGTTACGGCCCAGGGCCTGGAATCCGGGATTACTCTGTTTGTAAAGATTTTGCTGATTGTATTGGCAGGTATTATTCTTACTTCCACTACAACCTCCCTGAGGCTGTCGTCGGGGATAGAGTTTCTTTTAAAGCCTCTGGGAAGGCTGGGACTGCCGGTACATGAAATAGTGATGGCCGTGTCCATTGCCATTCGTTTCATACCGGTTATTACCGAAGAGGCGCAGGATTTAATAAACGCTCAGATGTCGAGGGGTGTGGGGTTTAATGGGCCGGGCCCGGGCAGAAGGGCAAGGGCCGTGATATCACTGGTAGTGCCCCTTTTGACCGGGGTCCTGCGCAGGTCCGATGATTTGGCGACGGCAATGGAAGCACGCTGTTACCGGGGTGGCGCCGGCAGAACGCGCATGCACGCTATGGCCTTTGCCAGGGCCGACGCTATCTGCCTTATGCTGACCGGAACCAGCCTGGTGGCAGCGGTACTGCTCCGGGTTACACTTGGTCTTTAGAGGAATGGGGACACACCGACAGTGGAAAGGGGACACACCTGCTGAAGCTTAAGTAAAAATATGGGGACAGGAATGTCCCCGATCTGGTATGGCTTTGGGGGTCGGAGGAATGTCCCCGACTGGAAGGAAAGGAAATGTTTTTCATAGATAAAATTAATTCAACCGGCGCTATGAGAAACATAAAACTGACTGTTGCCTATGACGGAACCTCCTATCACGGTTTCCAGGAACAGCGGGGCACAGGACTGCCCACGGTTCAGGAGAAGCTGGAAAGCTCTCTGGCGGAACTGGCGGGAAGGAATGTGCAGGTTATAGGGTCAGGCCGAACCGATGCCGGGGTTCACGCCAGGGGGCAGGTGGTTAACTTTAACGCTGCCGGCTGGAATATCCCCGCTGAGAAAATTCCGCTGGCTGTAAATGGGGTTCTGCCGGAAGATATGGCGGTTTTGGAGGCCATGGAAGTGCCGGAGGACTTTCACGCCAGGTTTTCGGCCACTGCCAAGGAATACAGGTACACAATCCATAACTCCCGTATGCCAGACCCATTTTTGAGGCGATACAGCTTTTTCTTCCCCAGGACCCTTGATATTGACTCAATCCGCCGGGAGTCGGGACTGCTTTTGGGAAAACATGATTTTTCGGCCTTCAGGGCCGAGGGATCCCCGGTAAAGACTACGGTCAGGACGCTGTACGACATAAGGATAGAACAAAGGGGAGACATTATTTATCTTTTTTTCCGGGGAGACGGATTTCTCTACAACATGGTCCGTATAATGGTGGGCACACTCCTTGATATAGGTTTGCACAAATATCCACCCGGAGCTTTAAGCGGTATACTGGCCTCCAAAGACAGGACCAGGGCGGGTTTCACGGCCCCACCCCAGGGACTGTGCCTGATGAGAGTTTTCTATTAACTTGAACCGGAAAGTGTTTTAAGCAAAGGGTCCCGTTTTTGAGATTTCTTGACACAGGTAGGCGGTAGTATTAAAATACTTGTGTGAGATCGCCAAAAGCCCTGTCCGGGGTAGGCGGTTTTTTGGTAAATGATTTACCCTGCTATCCGGTAGGGCGGTTGAGCCCCGGCCTTTTTCGGACAGCGCGGGATTCAAATACTGGCAGGAGACTTGAGCGGGTTAGCATAAATAGACACCACTCAATTTTGTTTTTAGCTTTTTCAGGAGGGATAAGAAAATGAAGTCTTTTATGGCAAAGCCGGGCGAACTGGAAAAAAAATGGTACGTCCTGGACGCCGAGGGTAAGGTACTGGGCAGACTGGCCACCGAAGCCGCCAGTATACTGAGGGGGAAACACCGTCCCACCTTTACACCCAATGTTGATACCGGTGACCATGTCATTGTCATTAACGCCGACAAAATAGTTTTGACCGGCAACAAGCTTCAGAATAAAAAGTTATACAGGCATAGCGGTTACCCGGGGGGCCTGAAGGTGATCAATTATTCAACCCTGATGGCCACAAGGCCTGAGCTGGCTGTAAGGAAGGCCATTGTGGGCATGTTGCCCCACAATCGCTTGGGGGCGGCCATGGCCAGGAAACTTAAGGTATACAGTGGATCGGAACACCCGCACCAGGCTCAGATGCCTGAAGCATGGTCAATATAAAGATTTTGGAAAGGGGGAAATGAATAAGTGTCCCAGGTAAAGTTTTACGGCACGGGTAGAAGAAAGAACGCGGTAGCCAGAGTTTTTATCAATCCCGGAGAGGGAAAGGTTTCCATAAACAATAAGGGAGTTCTGGAGTACTTCGGACGGAGAGTGCTGGAGATGATTATCCGCCAGCCCCTGGAGCTGACCGGCACCACCGGTAAGTTTGACGTGATGGTTAAGGCCCACGGCGGCGGAGTAAGCGGCCAGGCGGGCGCTGTAAGGCTCGGTATAGCCAGAGCGCTAATCCAGGCGGACCCCAATCTGCGTCCCATACTTAAAAAGGCCGGATTCCTGACCAGAGACCCCCGCATGAAGGAAAGAAGGAAGTACGGGCTGAAAAAGGCCAGAAGGGCTCCGCAGTACTCCAAGCGTTAGAGAATATATGCAATACCGGGAAAGGAAGGCTATGCCTTCCTTTTTTACATATTTATTCCTGCCCGGACATATAATTGAGAGGAGAGAGGTGAGAAGTTGGAAGTGAGAAATACGACTCACCTCAAGCCCGAATGTGGCTGCCGGGGGGATGGGAGTGCCGATAAGGGTTTTTAGATTGAGATTCAGATATGCTGCTTTGGCCGTGCTGTTGGCAGGACTTATATACGGGTCCTGGGTAAAGATATCAGGTGAGCTTGAATGGAGGTCTATTGAAGCTCTATCAACGGCCCTGGCGGGGAAAGTAATAGTAATAGACCCGGGCCACGGTGGAAAGGACCCGGGTTCCAAGGGCACATCGGGAACTCAGGAAAAGGACATCACCCTGGAGATTTCCAAAAAGCTGGCGGCCATGCTGGGACAGGCAGGGGCGTTGGTTTTGCTTACCAGGGACTGCGATATGTGGCTGGCGGACCCCGATGCCCCTCACAAAAAGCGGTCAGACCTGACCAGGCGGGTTGAAATTGCCAACAGCAATAACGCTGATGCCTTTATCAGTATCCACGTCAACAGCTTTGTTTATGACAGGGGACAGCGGGGGGCGCAGACCTTTTCCCAGCCGGGGTCGGAGGAGGGAAAGCTGCTGAGCCGGTATGTACAGGACGAAATGTCCAGAATACTGGGTAATACAAAAAGAAAGCCAAAGGAAATTGACTATTTTATCAGGCGCTCAAAGGCGCCGGCTGTTATAGTGGAGGTGGGCTTCCTTTCCAATCCCGCCGAGGAGAAGCTTTTGCTTGACCCGGCCTACCAGAGCAAGGTGGCCTTCGCCATTTACGGAGGGCTGGTAAAATACTTTGCCGGCATGGTAACTAATGGTGACCCGCAAGAGAAAAACGGTCTTGAAGTAAATTAATTTCCATGTAATAATAAAAAGTCCCGGTGGCATTATAATTCATGTGAACCCAAAAAAATACCGGGAGGTGTTATATACTTGGTACAGGGATGGAATGACAGTATGCGGGGTGTGGAGGTAAAGCAGGCTGCTTACGGAAATGAGGCAACCGTGCTGTACACCGGACTTCTGGACAAATCCGGCGCCGATCAGGTGTACCTGCACTGTGGATTTGGGGATTCCACCCACTGGCAGAATGTGTCCACCCAGAGGATGGACAGGACGCCGAGAGGTTGGGAAAAAACTATAAGATTGGCTGAAAACAAGGCTGCTTTTTGTTTCAAGGACTCGGCCGGCAACTGGGATAACAACAGCGGCTACAACTGGATGATACGGTCCTAGAGGAGGAAACCCGGGAGTTAAACCCGGGTTTCTTTCCGGAGTCTTTACTGAGGCTGTTTGCGGCAGAGTTGACTAATCTGTGTTATTATATATTAACCAGTAAAGAATGATTAGGAGGGTTCTCAAATGGCACATACACTTCCACCACTTCCCTATGATTACGATGCTCTGGAGCCCCACTATGACGGGCAGACCCTGCGTATTCACCACGACGCCCACCACAAGGCATACGTAGACGGGCTGAACAGTGCGGAGGCCAAACTTGCCGAAGCCAGGGGAAAAGGAGATTTTGCCCTGATAAAGCACTGGGAAAGGGAGTTGGCCTTTCACGGTTCAGGGCATATACTGCATACCCTTTTTTGGGAAAGCATGTCCCCCGGGGGCGGGGGTACGGCCAGGGGGGCTGTGTCAGAGAGAATTAAAAAGGACTTCGGCAGCTATGAAGCCTTTAAGAAGCAGTTTTCCTCAGCCGCGGCGGCTGTTGAGGGATCCGGCTGGGCGCTCTTATGCTGGAACCCGCTCTTTGGAAAATTGGAAATACTGACGGCTGAAAAACACCAGAACCTTACCCAGTGGGGAGTTGTGCCCCTGCTGGCCCTTGACCTGTGGGAGCACGCCTATTATTTGAAGTACCAGAATAAAAGGGCGGCCTGGGTGGAGGCGTGGTGGAATGTTGTCAACTGGGACAATGTAAATAAACTGTACTCCAGGGCTTCCGGACAGTGAAAGAAAGGAGATAACTTTGGGGTTCGGGTTAATAATCCTGCAATATTGCCTATTCCTGTAAGTCAAATAACTCGCGAAGGTAATCCCGGCGACCATGCAATATACGGTGAATTATAACGGTATTGTCTGTTATCCTGTAAAATACGAGATACGGCTGTACAACAATAAAGCGGTATCCACGCTGAATAATCATATATTCCTCATCTGATAACACTGAACCCATATTGGGGAACTCTGCCAGTTTGGTTATTCCTCCATTTATCTTTTCCAGCATTATTTCTGCGGTGGGGATATTATCCTGAGATATGTATGAGAAAATCTCATCCATATCGTCAACTGCTGCAGGAGAATACTTGATCTTATGCTTTCGCGGCATTGAGCTTTCCCCGAATCCTAGCTATGACTTCATCATGTTCAAGCAGTTGTGCACCTTCGGCAATCTGCTTTTCTGCAACCAGCAACTTGGATTGCAATTTAATACGGGCCTCCATACGTCGAAACGCCTCATAACTCATGACAACCAGGTCGGCTTCACCATTACGGGTAAGTACTATCGGTTCATCAAGCTCGTGGCAAAGTTTTGAAAAGCCATTATAATCCTGCCGGATTGTTGTGGAAGGCTTGATATTTATTTTGTGCAACCCCTTTCTCATATCATTATTCTGACTATAATCTATCATTTTTATATTATCCAGGCAAGTAAAATCCACCTCTGAGTAATTTTGCAAAAAAACAACAAAAGACAACCTCGTCTCGGGGACTATATGATGGAGGCTTGGTCGAGAATGGAATGGGATGCCATGTTTGCCGCCATAATAGCCATGGGCATAATGGGTCGCCCTGTATATTTTTTTGGAGTGGTTGGGAAAAAAGGCTTGTCCATGGGAATACCTTTGCAAAATTGCAATATTTATTGTAATTTTGCAATATAACTAAGCTCCGGATTTGTGTTTCCGGGTTCATTACCGGTAGTTTTGGCGCGACAACCGAGCCACAATTCGGGAGGCGGGGGAGGTATCACGCCGGGCACAGGTTGCCTCCCAATCAGCCCGGCACTATTTGAGAAACATTTCTAGCCGTTTTCTCCTTCCGGCGGGAGGATGAAAACCCGATGCTTGGTACAAAATTTGCATGTTTTTCGGATATACAAATCAATGAAAATGTGTATAAGGTAATGTGAAGAATTTTTTGATTAATGAGAATAATCTTTTGATTCTTTAAATTAGCAATTAAGGGATTGTTTGCCCCGTTTTTTGATAAAGGGCCAGTAATAGTAATTGATTGAATGATGGGATAAAAGGCCACAGACGGTTTAACAAGCCAGGCACTCGATTGGCAGCCTTTCTCTTGTGAGTACTGATGGAAAAGATTCTATCCACGAAGTGAGCAATCGCGCCGCCGCAAAATCATTTATCAAGTTGGATTGCGCTTCCAACCGGGCTTTACTTATAGATTTTAATCGAATTGAGGGGAGGTGATTTTGTTATGAGCACATGCAGCAAATGCAAATCTTTTTTCGCAGTTCCCGCAGACGCGGATGATTACGCAGAGGGCAAGGGCGACTGTGTCCGTGAAGAGAAAGATGAAAAGGGCAAATTCTGGTTGTCAAAACCGGTAATGGAAAACGGCACATGCGAGTTCTTTAAAGAGAAAAATTAAATCCGTGAAAGGAGGAGCATAAACAAATGGAACAAGCTAAGTCTATAGAATATAAGGGAAAAGTTATAGATTTCCCGTATGAAAAACCGGAAGAAAAAGATATCCCGCTTGAACATCTTCACCAGAAAATGGCGAATCCCAGCACCGGGCGGACCAAGCGCATCAAAGACAGGCTGCGCTATAAACATACTGCGGTAGGAGAATTTTGCGAAGAGGGCATACGGGGTGGCATGGAGCGTATGCGCTATTATACCGAGGCTTATAAGGCAAGCGAGGGCCAGCCCGAAGTAATCCGCCGGGCGCTGTCGGTTGCCAATATACTTAACAAGTGCACGGTATTGATGCAGGAAGACGAATTTATAGTAGGTTACAATGCCGAGAACCCCAATTTTGTTCCTCTGTATCCCGAACTGTCACATTTTACCGTTATGGACTATATGCAGAGCAAATATTCCCCTCAGCCGGTTGAGGAAGCCCAGGAAATCGTGGATTTCTGGTCTAAAAATTCTCTTTTGGCCCGCGGCATGGGTTATTATACCCAGGAAGAATTGCTTCGCCAGTTCATATTCACCACAATGGAGGCCCCCGCTTTCGCTTCGGGCTTCAACAGCATTGTTCCTCCTTATGAGACCGTTCAGGAAGACGGGCTGCTGAAAAGGATCGAGCTGGCCGAAGCGCACATTAAAGAAGCGATCGAACAATTAGCCGCGCCTTACTGGGTTGCCTCCGAACGCATGCCGCTGTTCGACAAGATAGACGTGTGGCGGTCCATGATTATCATAGACAAAGCCGTTATTGCCTGGGCCAGGCGTTATTCCCGCCTTTGCAAGATTTTGGCGGAAAACTTCGAAGCCGACCCCAAGCGCAAGGAAGAGCTGCTGGAGATGGCCGACATCAATCACCGCATACCGGCCGAGCCCTGCAAGGGATTAAAGGACGGCATGCAAGCAAAATGGTACACCTATCTGATGTGCCACGCGATAGAGCGGTATGCCAGCGGTTACGCCCAAAAGGAAGACAAGCTGCTTTGGCCTCTGTACAAAGCCAGCGTCATTGACAAGACCTTCCAGCCCATGACGCACCAACAAGCCGTCGAGCTTTTTGAATTGGAGCGCCTGAAGGTTTCCGAGCACGGGGCGGGCAAGGCAAGACTGTTCAGGGAAGTATTCCCCGGCTCCAACGACCTGTTTATTCTGGCCGTCGGCGGCACCAACGGGGACAACTCCGACGGCTGCAACGACTGCACCGACGCCATTTTGCAGGCGGCCATAAATATCCGGACCCCCGAGCCCTCCATCGTTTTCCGCTGGCATCCCAAAGGCCGGCTGAAGACCAAACGGCTGGTGTTCGAGTGCATCCGTGACGGCATGGGATTCCCGTCCATTATGCATGACGTAAAAGGGACAAACCAATTGATATATCTGTCGAAGTTCAGTAAAACCGGCAACGGGGTAACCCCCGAGGAAGCTCACGACTGGGCCAATGTGCTGTGTATGTCTCCGGGCCATGTCGGAAGGAGAAAGTCCCAGAAAGTCAGAACGGAGGGCGCCGGCACCATTTATGTGGCCAAGACTTTTGAGATCACCCTGAACAACGGCTTCGACTGGAGTTATGCCAACATTCAGAGTGGACCTGAGACCGGGAAACTCACCGATCTCAAGACCTTCGAAGATTTGTGGGAAGCTTTCAGGCAACAGTACCTGTATGCCATAGACATGGTGAACAGGGGCAAAGACTTATCCCGCCACTTAGAGATACGGTTCATGCAGATGCCTTTTGTCTCCAGCATCGACGACGGCTGCATGGAGCTTGGAATGGACGCCAACGAGCTTTCCGAACAGCCCAACCCCTGGACCAATTCCATAGGCGGCATAGTTACGGTCAACTCATTGGTCGCGATGAAGAAACTGATTTACGACGATAAAAAATACACCCTGGAACAATTGGATGAAGCGCTGCACAGCAACTGGGTCGGCTTCGAGGAAATGCATAAGGACTTCCTCAACGCGCCCAAGTTCGGCAATGACGACGAATATGCGGATGCGATCGCAAAACGCTACTACGAGGAAATATGTGCCGGTGAAATGAAAAAAATATTCAACTACTCCGGCGGACCTATGATGCCCGTGGGTCAGGCGGTGGGAACCAATGTAGAAATGGGCTCACGGACCGGCCCCACACCCGACGGCCGTTTCGGGGGAGAGGCTCACGACGACGGCGGGATCTCGCCTTATTACGGCACCGACAAGAAGGGGCCGACTGCGGTCTTACGTTCGGTGGCCAAGATTAATTCGGAAGGCCAGAAGGCCAACCTCCTGAATCAGAGGCTCTCCCAGCCGCAAATGCGCAGCAAGCATGGATTCAACATCTGGTTGGCGTATATGAATACATGGTTCGACCTGGATATCGACCATGTTCAGTTTAACGTGGTGAGCACCGAAGAAATGAAGGATGCTCAGAGAGAACCCGAAAAGCACGGGGATTTGATTGTCAGGATTGCCGGCTACAGCGCAAGGTTCGTAGACATAAACACTTACCAGCAGAATACTATTATTTCCAGAACAGAACAGGATTTCGGCGCTGAAGACCTGGAATACCTGGGAGTTGACCTGTAAACGCACACTGCCGGGGGATGCCGTAAGCCGGCGCCTCTATTGGTAATAAAATTTTCAGGAAGGGTGTTATTATGGCATATGAAAACGCGGTAAAGCCTGTCCCGCAAAGACGGGAACCGGGAACCAAACAAAGCTGCCTGCTCTGCAAATGGGGGGTCAATGATTCGACCAACCCGCTCACGGGGGCATGTATCTTTATGAGGGCACCGTCAGGCGCCACATGGAAAAGATTCATCCATGACTACCACAATACCAGCTGCGATAACTGGGAAGAAGGAGAAGTCAGTTTCAGGGATCGCTAGTAAATAAGATGCCTGCATCCCGCCATGACGGCGGGATGCAGGCATCTTGATATTAATCTGAAGAGAGCGTAATGTCAAATATCAGCCAAGTAAATACTGTCCATGTATCTAAATATAATCATTAAACAGGGTGCCTTCCGGTCATCCCTGCTGCCTTTAGCAGAATACTATCGTGTGCCCGAGCCATTCATCTTATGCTTTTCTGGTCGGTCCGGGGGTAAAATAGCTCTCATCCCAGGGGAGACGGAAACCGCACTCGCAGGGCCCGTAGCCGACCGTGCCGTCGCCAAGCCGGTACTCCAGCCAATTCATGGCCACTAAA
>JAMCVT010000014.1 GCA_023475565.1 Actinomycetota bacterium | reverse complement strand
AGGGTTGTGGCCTTAAGTTTTGACGACGGGCCCGAACCGGCATACACACTGCCGGTACTGCAAACTCTTGCTGATAAAGGAGCCAGGGCCACCTTTTTCGTGGTGGGGTCCCAGGCCGCCAAACATCCGGACATTATCCGGGAAATGAGCCGCCAGGGCCATGAAGTGGCCAACCACACCTGGAGCCACCCCGATATGAACAGTGTCACAACCGGAGAGCTTCTGGGCGAGTTTAAGGCAACCAACCAGCTGATAGAAGGACTGACCGGCAAGAAAAATATCTATTTCAGACCTCCAAAGGGGATAATACGCCCGGAGGGCAGGAAGGCTCTTTTCGGGGAAGGTTGCCAGACCATTATGTGGGCCATATGTATAGAAAACGGAAAGGCCCCCACTCCATGGCAGATGGCCCAAAGGGTTTTGGACAACGTCAGTCCCGGGGAAATTATACTCCTTCACGACGGAAGGCTTGACAGAACCAGGACTGTCCAGGCCCTTCCCCTTCTTCTGGACGGCTTGAAGGAAAAGGGCTACCAAACAGTCACCGTGGAAGAGCTGCTGAAGGAGGGAAAAACAGCCCTTCCGGCGGTATATTCCGGAAGCCGGGCCATTCCATAGAAAACCCATCTTTTATATGCACAAAATGCTTGCACATAAATGTCTGAATATTTTTATTATTACAACATTGTTGTGATTTATTGCACATGATTTAATACTCGACTATAATTGATTTATAAATAAAATAAGTGATCAGACCTAGAGCAAAACTTAACCAATATAAGGGCCTCAGGGTTAGCTTGAACAGACAAAAAAGCTGAAAAAAACAAACGGCCTTTTTACCTCGCAAGGCCCATATTTTTCCCCAGCATGCTTCCGGACACCATGGGAAAGGTGTAATGACAATAACAAAAGGAAGCATTATATTATAGAAAGGTTTGTGCAAAATCTCACATGTTGTAGTGACCAAAAACTCTTCTCTCCCCGTGCGGACACAAGAAAAAAGAAAGGTGGTGTGGTGATGTTTTTTCGCAAGGTTACCAGCAAAAGCAACGGTAAGGAGTACACCTACGTAAAGCTTATAGAGAACTACAGAGAAGGCAGTAAAGTAAAACAGCGGGTTATCGCCAACCTCGGCAATATAGAGGAACTGACACCGGAAAAAGTTCAGGGCCTTGTTTCGGGCCTGAACAGGATATGCGGGATGGAAGATGCCAGGGATTCCTTTGAAACCAAAAAGGTTCTTCATTTTGGAGAGGTGCTGGCCATTAATAAAGTATGGGAAGCACTGGGGGCAACCAAAATAATACAGGACCTTCTGCCCACGGAAAAATCAGGGGTACTGCCGCTTCTCATAGAGCTTATGGTAATGAACCAGGTCATTAAGCCCAGGAGCAAAAAAACAGTCTGTGAATGGTACCGGTGCCTCTACCTGCCCCAACTGGAAGGCAGGAATCTTTCGCCGGAACATTTCGCCCAGGCCCTGGACGCCTTCATATCTATCAAGGAACCCCTTGAAAAAAGGCTTTTCTGGGCAATTCAGAGACTTTTCCCGGTCAAAACCGGAACAGTGTACTGCCACCTTACGAGAGGTTTTTTCGAACGGCCCGTAAGCGGGGACGAAAAGCAAAGAGGCGGCAGGTCCTTTATAAACCGTCCCCCTGAACGGAAACAGGTGGACATGGGCATTCTGGTCAATGAAAGAGGTATTCCGGTGGGTCACAGAATGTTCATGGGGCATTTTGCAGATGGAGATACTGTTCCCAGGCGGGTTTCACAGGTCCAGCAGCAGTACTCGGTAAGCCAGTGCATTTTTGTCACCGACCAGAAAATTATTACCGAAGATAATGTACGTCTCCTGGTCGCCTACGGCTATCAGTATATAATAGGTCTGGAGCTGAGGTTCAACCGGGACCTGGGGGCCATTGAAAACTACCTTGACATTCCCACCGAATCATTTGATCCTCTCGACGATGACCTTCTCTACAAGGAGATACGGGCCGGCGAAAACCGATACATGTTGTGCTACAACCCGGAAAAGGCCTCTGAAAGAATATCCATTATGGAAAACCGGCTCAACAGCATAGAAAAAGAGCTGGCCAATATTCAAAAATGGATTGCCGAAGGCTGCAGCGTCAACACCAAGTCCAACTATTACAAGGCCAACAACCTTTTAAAAGACACCTTCTGCCGCCGCTATTTCGAATGCATATACGATGAAAGCAAAAACTCCTTCAATTTCAGCAGGCGGCAGGATGTCATTGACAGGGAGATTTCCCTGAGCGGTAAGTTCGTCATTAAAACCAACTGCTTTAACCTCCCCCCCCAGGAAATTATTAACGCCTATACCAATTATTCCGGGGCACGGGAACAATTCAGAGTAATAAAGAATAATGACACCACAACTGACTTTACGGAATCCGGACTCAGGGGCTGTGTATTCATATCGGTACTTGCCTATCTGGTGGAAAAGGTACTGGAAAACATCCTGATAAAAAATTCCATTGAAATAAGCGCCAGAAATGCCCTGGAAATACTTGAAGACATAAAGTTAACCATAAACGAGGTGCACAACCGGGAAATCCGCTTTATAACTCCCGCTTACGGAGTCCAGAAGGATATTCTCTCAGCTCTGGGTGTGGTGGAAGTACCCCGAACACTTTCAAAGGGGGCGGTTTTATAAAGCAGCTTTCCCAAGGTAGTGAATTATCTAACTACATTCAGGTATCCGGGCAGTATAAAACATTGACGGTGATGACCACAAAAAAGGACCGGTCAAAGCAGGATAAGGCTCCCATGTCGCAGGTAAAAAATAGAATTATAAAACGTTTGCCATTAAAATATAGCACATTACTCGCGCAAGTACAAGTGATTTATTGTACATCTTGTCACTACTGCTAAAAGTTTATGCTGAGATTAACAGGCTATGGCCGCTGGAGGTGATGCGGGGCAGGCTGCACAGATGTGATGACAAAAAGACTGGTCGTTGTAAATTACAAGTTACGGAGGTTTCTAATAATGATAGAGAATCTCAATGAATACGTAAAGGTCCTATACGCCACGGACAAAAGCATGTTGGGGCTGGTTACGGTGGGAATTATGGCTGGAATGGGCATAGGGCTGGGCCTGATAACTGAACTGGTCCTCCGCATTCTGGGAGTTAAGGGAGGGGTCCACTGACCAACAGAAATAAAGTGTTTGTTAGAGAAAGATTAAGGGGGTAAGGGGTATGTATCTTCCAATAGCCGACACTGTAGTAAATCCATTCGCGCTTCTGCTTATAGGATTCTGCGTGGGGGTACTGGGAGGGTTTTTCGGAGTAGGCGGGGCCTTCATGGTTACACCGGCCCTGAACATATTCGGCTTTCCCATGGCCTTCGCCATAGGCACAGATATAGCGCACATATTTGGAAAATCAATAGTGGCCACCTTTAAGCACGCCATACTGAAGCACGTTGACTGGAAGTTGGGCGTGATCGTGGGAATCACCGGCATGTACGGGGTCCAACTGGGCAAACAGTTCATTATGTATCTTGAAAAAATAGGTCAGGTAGGACCGATAGTGCGCATTGCTTATATACTCCTTCTCTTCTCGGTAGGCTCTTTTATGCTGGCGGAATACATCAAATTCAAGAAAAAGCGGCAGGTAAACGAAGACGGAAGCCTGAAGACGGAATCTGATATCTCCGGCGTGGCACTCAGGCTCCAAAATCTGAGGATTCCCCCGATGATATCGCTCCCCACCTCGGGTATAAAGGAATACTCAGTATGGCTCATAATAGCCCTGGGTATATTTACAGGCTTTGTATCCGGGTTCCTGGGAGTGGGCGGAGGTTTCGTGAGAGTGCCCATGTTTATCTACCTGATGGGTCTACCCACTGCGGTGGCTGTAGGCACCGACCTGCTGGGCATTCTCATTTCAAACTCCTGGGGATCATACACATATGCTGTTTCCGGGCGGGTCGAGGTTATCGGGGCCATGGTCATGCTGCTGGGCGCCGGCGTAGGGGCTCAGATAGGTTCGGTAGCCACCGCCTACGTGAAGGGAATGCGCATCCGCCTGTACTTTGCGGTAACCGTTCTACTGGCTGGCGTATCGGTAATATTCAAACAGCTTCACTGGGATACTGCGGCGGGGGTATTGATGCTGGGCTCCGCCTGTACCCTTAGTGCAATTGTGATAGTGCTCTTAATCAAAGGAGTGGCCGAGGCAAAGCGGTCATATGCAGAAATACCTGCAAACAGAGCTGTACAGGAAACAAGGTAGTCAAATAAAAAAATATATATGAGGGGGTAAGAACATGTCAAAGGAAAAAAAGATCGGTGATATTATGGTATCTATAAAAAATTTCATAGCGGTGCCCGCTGACGCCAGCTTCAGAGAGGTTGTATCGGCCCTAAGAAAGACGGTGGGAAGCGAAACACCCAACCTCAATACCGTTCTGATTTACGACAATAACCTTCTGGCCGGGTTTATCACTGTGGAGGATGTACTTAGGGCCATTGAGCCCCAGTTTTTAAAAAGCGGCATTTACAGGGGCTGGTCGGTCAACACTGAATGGGCTATCCCGGTATTCTGGGATGGGCTGTTTACCGACCGCTGCATTGAGGCGACAGGCAAAAAGGCCCGGGACATAATGAATCCTGTGGAATTTGAGGTAGACGAGAGCGACCCGCTGGTCAAGGCAGTGTACGGAATGACCAAACACTCCACCGAAAACCTGCCCGTTGTAAGAGACGGGCTGGTGGTGGGAATAATACGCAGCGATGCCCTGTTTACTGAAGTTAACGCCCTGGTGGGAGCATCCGATACCCCGGTTTACACCCTGGAAATGGTTAGGACGGCAAAGCCGGCCGTGGTCTCCTCCAGGTAATGCCGTAGGGCGGCTGACACGGGGCCGCCCTACGGCGGCCTCGCCTTTACAAAAGGGATTGTTATTTATTTCTCATTTTGTATTGACAGCACAGGGGGTTTTTAGTAATATTACCTTAATGGAATATCAGCCGAATCGACCAACGATAGGCCGGATAGACTCCCTGGGGAGCCTGTTTAGGCCTTTCTTTTTTAAATCATCCCATACCCCCAATCTCTTTATTGCGGGCCCCTGGGCCCCAAACTTTCTAAAACAACCCACAGTTTACATACAGGGGGCTTTATGAGACTAGCCAGACAGGGTTTCAGATACCAGATGATCGCCGTGGTGGGCGTGCTTCTTTTTATACCGGTAATAGTGCTGCTGTATGATATCTTCTTCCTGGAAAAATCCGAGGACATACTCCTGACCAGCTCTGAAAAAAAACTGTCGGGCATTGCCGACTCGCTGGCCGCGCAGGTCCGGGAAAAGGCTGCCCAAGCCGGGGGCAGCAGCGCCGAAAACACCAGCCTTATAATGGAAAGGTCCTTCCTGGAAGTGGCCGTTCCCATGTCAAAAAGCTATAACGGCGTGCGCCTCTGCATGTATATAGTTGAAGACGACAAAATACTTATCCAGGGGTTTATACACGAGTACAAAGAAAGGCCCCCCGAAGAAACAGCCGAGAGGGAGAAGCGCATACGCAGCGAGGCCGCAGCAGGAATAAACGCGGTTGTGTCCGGCGAGGCACCCATAACCAGAGTAGGAAAAACCTGGGACGACAATTTCCTTGAGTGCCTTGTGCCCATACGGGCTGGCAACAATATAGCCGCGGTTGTGTGGGCCGAGGAGAGGATACACCCGGCCTTTGCCCAGAGCCAGAGGATACGGAAAGTTGTAATGTATGTAATCGCCTTTCTGTTCATCGCGGCCATAGCGGGAACACTTCTGGCGGTCAGCGGGGTTGCCGGAAGGGTTGATCAGATAAAGAAAGTTCTGCAGGAAATGGAAAATGGCTTCAGCCAGACATTACCCTCCATGCCCGGGGATTTGGGCCAAATAGCCGGGGCAATAAATAATATGGCCCGGAGCCTTGAGGAAAAGAAGCAGCTGGAAGAAAGGCTGAAAAGGTCCGAGGGACTGGCGACCCTGGGAAGGCTGGTGGCTGATATAGCCCACGAAATCCGCAATCCCATATGCGTTATCCAGGCCACCACCGAACTGATTGCTGAAGAAATGAAGAAAAACAGCGTCCCCGGAATGGAAGACCATATCAACATTATAAATGACCAGTTAAAAAGGCATGACAAATTAACCTCGGATTTGCTTGACTTCAGCCGCAGCGAGAGCTACAGGGTGGAGAACCTGAGCCTAAACGATATCATAAAGGAAGTTATTCAGTATATAGGGCCGCTGATACAAAAAAGCGGCATCGAACTGGATCTCAGTGAGGACTCCAGTATTAAGGCCTTTCAGGGCCACCGGGAAAAACTCCACCAGGTCTTTATAAATATAATAATGAATTCCATTCAGGCCATGTCCGGGGAAGGAAAACTGTATATCAAAACATACCAGCCGGATGACGGCAGCATATGCGCCTCTATTCAGGACACCGGGAAAGGAATAGAAAAGGAAGACCTACCTCTGATATTCCAGCCGTTCTATACCGAGAGAGAGGACGGCACAGGCCTGGGGCTGGCTATAAGCCAGGAAATAATAAAAATTCACCGGGGATCAATCGCCATAGACAGCCAGACCGGTAAAGGCACCACTATTACAGTGTGTTTCCCGGTCTGTTGAACAAGTACTGAAGGAGGGACAGAGATGGGTGAGGCGGTACTGGTAATAGATGACGAAAAAGGAATGCGGTGGGCCCTGGAAAAGGCGCTGCAGGGCGAAGGATACCGGGTTATTACGGCTGATAACGGCTATGACGGCATTTCGGCACTGGATGCGTCATCAGATGTTTCCCTTGTTCTGCTGGATTACAAAATGCCCCTTATTGACGGGCTGGAAACATTGGTTAAAATAAAGCAGCACCACCCCAACATTCCGGTCATCTTTATGACGGCTTTCAGCAGTATGCCCACTGCCCTGGAGGCCCTGAAGAGAGGCGCTGTAGGCTACATCACCAAGCCTTTTCAGCTGGGTGACCTGAAGGCTGCCGTAAAAAAGGCTATAGACCAGGCGATGTTTATCAATTAGTATAAAAACCCCCGTATAGGCAGGCAAAATCAATCATAACAGTGGGGACAATATACTTTACCCGTTACCCTGCAGGCTTTGGTGCTGTCCTTTATATTGTCGGATGACAGGCTGGCGCAGTATCTATGATAATAACCCAATATATTTACATAAAGGTTAAATTTATCACCGGCAGTTTACAATTATACTTTTTTTTGATATTATAAATCAATAACATGTGAATAATAGTACATACATTTAAAAGGAGCATAATGCAATGTCTGATGATAGTAACACCGCGCGGGTTATCAGCAACAGGGAAAAACAATTAATTAAGTTTATCAGGGAACTTGGCTGGGGCGAGGTCAGGATAAGGGTGGAAAACGGACAGCCGGTTCTTATATACGAGGCAATTAAAACGGTAAGGCTGGACGACCAGGGCCCTAATATCCCCCATAAGCCTGCAGGCCGTAAAATAGGAGGACATACCCTGTAATCTCTTTAGTGCAGCCCTTATTGCACCTGTCTTATTCAACTGTGTCCCGGGCGATTGGTTATTCCTTTCTTGAAAAGTATATTTGAGGAAGGATTTTTTACTTTGCTGGAGAAAATAAGGTCGGGGGGTGAGTAGATGACCAAAATCGAAGAAGCCTTGGAAAAATGTATTGAGCTGGGAAAAATTCTTGCCCAGACCGATGAGTTCAAGGCAGTAAAAGAGGCTGAGCATGGCCTTCTGCATGATGCCGAAGCCAGAAAACTGGTGGAGGACTTACAATTTTTGCAGCAGGAACAGCTCAAAAAACAGATGGCCGGACTGGAGCTTACGGAAGAAGATAAAAAGAAAATGTTTGCCGCCGAGCAGACTGCCATTCAGCACCCTGTTGTAAGGTCTTCCCATATGGCCAATGCCAATTTCCAGGATTTGATGAAGGAAATAAGCAAAAAAATACGCGAAGGTATAAAATTTCACTCTGAATCGTAAAAAACGTCCATTTTTACAACATCTTATGGTGTTTGGTGTTAACCTCTATAAACATAAAAATCAGGAAAAAAATCCTGATTTTTTATGTTTATAAAAAGTCCTAAAAAAATTGATAAAGTGTACCCCCCCTGTTCCCGGTACGTTTTCACTGTCCTGTGGAAAACGTACCGGCTCGTCAAAACAAGCACATCAAATACAAATTATTTGCTTACCCCAAATTTGGCCAGAGCCGTGTAGGGCGACACTATATTATGTTTCAGCGCCCAGGCTTCCGGCGGCAGGTCGAAGGCAATGGCCATAAGCTGGGTAAAGAACAGCACCGGCATGGAAGTGTTCAGTTTGTGGTGCTGCTTTACCTTGCCCTGGTAGGCGTCAAGGTTCATTTGACACATGGGGCAGGGAGTAACCATTATATGAGCCTGGTCGTCCAGGGCCGAAGTGATGATGTTGTAACACGCCTCAGTCACTATTTCAGTCCGTGTTAGGTTGTGAGAAGAACCGCAGCAGCGGGCTTTCATGGGAAACTTCACCGGGGTAGCACCCATAGCCTCGATAATTTTGTCAAAAAATACAGGCTGTTCCGGGTCGTCAAATTCCCAGGGGAAGACCCTTGGAGTCTGGCAGCCCACATAGCCGGCCACCCTCAGCCCGGTAAGGGGCTTTTTGACCTTGGCCTTAATACCATCCAGGGTTACATCGTTCACCATTACATCAATAACTTGGCGAACATTCAGAGACCCATTGTATTTCAGGCCCACCTCCCCCAGCGCCTCATTGGCCATCTGGCGAAAATGGCCGTCTTCCTTGAACTTGCGGTTGGTAATGGCCAGATTCATATAGCACGAGCTGCAGGGCACAATAATATCCGCCCCCTCCGGCTCGGCCAGAGCCAGGTTACGCGCAGACATGACCTGAGCCGGATAATCCCCTATTACCCCGGAAGCCACGGTAGCCCCGCAGCAGTTCCAGTCCGGAATTTCTTTTAACTCTATACCCAGCACATGAGCAACCGCCTCAAAGGATTTTAGGTACGGAACAGCAGCGCCTTCCATTTCACATCCCGGGTAAAAGCTGTATCTCATCACCTATCCTCCCCCTTCTGCAGCTGGGCCTTGGCCTTTTCCACTATCTTGTGCACATCCTGTAATCCCTTTATGCTTTTGGGAGGCTTTAAGGGAATACGGCCATGTTTCATCATATCCATACCAAAATCTTTCATTTCAAAAGCGTCTTTCCTGATTTCTTTCCATCCTCTTTTGAGGTAGTACCGGGCCACAAGGCCGCCCTCGAACATCTTTCCCCTGTTCCATATCTCCGTCCAGAAGGCCTGGTAGAAGGTGGCCTGGGGTCTTTCGGTATAGCCTTCGCTGATGGCGTAACACTTCAGGTCGTGCATCACGTCCACAATAGGTATGCCCCTGGGGCAGCGGGCCTTGCACATAAGGCAGGTGCTGCACATCCACATGGTGTTGGAATTAAAGAACTCCTCCCTCTGCCCGGTCCTCATCAGAAGGAACATCTTGCGGGGAGAGTAGTCCATCTCTTTCCTGGTGGCGCAGGATACTTCACACATACCGCACTGCATGCACTTTTTGATATGGCGGCCGTTTTCCAAGGCGTAAATTTCCTTGGCGAATTCAGTATCATACTTCAACGGCCCAGAGGAAACATTGAAACCAGTCATATTTACATGCTCCTTTGGCCAAAAATGTTTTTAGAATTCACTGTATGACCATAGCTAACGTTTGTTCATTATTTCCAAAAGGAGTCAGGACGGCCTGGCGGCCGTCCCTCATCCCATATCCTATTTTGTAAAGGCGAAAACTAGAATCCCTTCATGGGGTTGGGACCGAACTTGTCGATCTTCTCCACGAATTCATCTATTATCTTGGGTACCTTGTCATAGTCCATAACGTTGATCTCGGTCATGTAGACCCTCTCGGACTCAAGGCCGAGCCTGTCGAGAGTCTCGGAAACCTTGGACAGCCTTATGCCGGCCAGCTCACTGCCCTTCATGAAGTGGCACTGGTAGTCGTCCCCGTGCTTGCAGCCCAGCAGGAGCACTCCGTCAAATCCTTTGGACATGGCGTCGTTGATCCATACCAGGTTAAGGGAACCCAGGCAGCGGACGGGAATTATACGGACCCATTTACTGTACTGAAGCCTGTTTATACCAGCCATATCGAGGGCCGGAATAGCATCGTTCTCGCAGGCGAATATAAGAACTCTCGGCTTTTCCTCATCCTCTTCAGGAATCTCAATGGACTTCAGCATGTTGCCCATCATGGGCACAGAGTAGTTCTTGAAGGAGATGATACGTTCCGGGCAGGCTCCCATACAGGTTCCGCACCTTCTGCAGCGGGTGGGGTTGGGCAGCGGGTTGCCCTTTTCGTCCTCATTGATGGCCCCGAAGGGGCATTCCTCAGTGCAGCGCTTGCACTGGGTGCAGCGGCTCATCTGGAAATCAGGGAACGAGAGGTCTCCGGAACGCGGGTGAACTGCCGCGCCCTTGTCTGTCATTTCTATGCACTGGACGGCCTTCAGGGCGGCGCCGGCGGCGTCTCCGATGGCCTGGGACATATCCATGGGCCTTCTCACGCTGCCGGCCGCATAGATACCGGTACGGCGGGTCTCGTACGGGAAGCAGATAAAGTGGGAATCCGGGAAGCCGTACTTGAGAGAGGGCAGCTCCGGACCCTGCCTGTAATCCAGGTTAAGGATATTGGACTTGATAATGGGGGCCGGCACGGGAGCAGCATCGGCTGCGGCGCAGGCGGCCTCATCCTGGCTTTCCGTTCCGTATGCCGCATCTTCAAAGGCCGTGGTGGGAACCATACCGTTGGCCAGCACCACCATGTCCAATTCATCAGCCATGGTGGGAGATCCCATGAGCAGGTCATTGGCTTCGATGGTAAGGTTGCCCCCGTCATCGGCCACACCTGTGACATCGGCCTTAATGAACATAACACCCTCGCTCTGGGCCTTCTTGTAAAAGTGCTCATACTGGCCGGAGGAGCGAATGTCCTTGTAGAATACGTAAACCGCAGCCTCGGGGTTCTGTCCCTTTACATAGAGGGCCTGCTTGATGGACTCCACGCAGCAGGCTGCGGAACAGTACGGCAGGTGCTCCTGGTCCCTGGACCCGGCGCACTGGATAAAGGCAACCTTCTGCACCGCCTTGCCGTCTGACGGGCGGGCTATGGCTCCCTTGGCGGCCAGTTCCTCAAACTGCATCTGGGTGACCACATTGGGGGAAGCCCCGTAGCCCAGGTGTCCCAGCTTGGAAGGCTCGTAGGGAACAGCGCCGGTGGCCAGAATAACGGCCCCGACCTTCTCCTCAACAGTGCTTCCGCCCTGCTTCAGGGTAACGTCAAACATTCCGGGAGCCCCGGCTGTCTTTTCAACAGTGGTGGAGGTGTATACCTTAATGTTGGATTTTCCTTCTATTTCCTTGACCCTGGCTTCCAGGCCGGTGTCTTCAGGATCAGTGTAGGGGGCGTTTAGGGGGGCTATCTTGTATGATTTCTTAAGCCAGCCTCCCAGGGAGTCCTCTTTCTCCACCAGCACTACCTCGTAGCCGGCCTTGGCCACTTCCAGAGCTGAAGTCATGCCGGCCAGGCCGCCGCCCACCACCATGACCCTCCTGGAGCAGTTCTCAAGCACATAGGCCTCAGGCAGCTCAAGGTTTTTAAGCTTGGCCAGGGTAATGCGCAGGTAGTCCTCGGCCATCATCTGAGTATCCTCGTCATCGGGCTCCTGGGTCCAGACCACCCGCTCCCGCAGGTTGACCCTTTCCAGCACCACCGAGGGGCCGAAATTAAAAACGTCATAGTTTACGCGGCCCGAGCAACCCGCGATGACAACATAGGTTACTTCGTTCTCCGCGATGTCTTTTTTGATTATTTCCACGCCTTCCTTACCGCAGAAGAAGGCGTTCTTCTGGCAGACAGGAACCTTATACTCCTTTGTGGCTACCTTGGCGAGGGCATCCATGTCCAGGGCATCACCAATGCCGCATCCCGAACAAATATAAACACCAATTTTCTTAGACATTAGCTCTGCCCCCTTACTGATTGAATTGCCCTGAGAGCTGCGGCTGTGGCATCGGCAACCGCGGCGGCCACATCCTGGGGCTTCTTGGTGCAGCCTGCGGCGCAAATGCCCGGTATACCGGCAGCCACATAGCCGTCCTCATCATAGGTCATTTCGGCGGGCACCTTGGTTTCGGCGGTGGCAGGCTGCATGCCCGTGGCCAGCACTACCAGGTCAAATTTTTGTTCGGTGAGCTCCTGCTTAAGCTGGTCCTCAGCCACGATAACAAGTTGTCCCGTGGCCGGGTCTTCCAGTATTTCACCGGCTTTGCCCTTTACCAGGGTGATATTGGTTTCATTCTGCACCTTGATAAAGAAGTCTTCATGCTTCCCACGAGCCCTGATATCGATATAGTAGATATATATCTGGGCGTCGGGATACTGCTCCCTGACGTAGGTGGCCTGCTTCAGTGAAGCCATGCAGCAAACACTGGAGCATGCATGCAGGTGGTTTTCATCCCTGGAGCCGGCACACTGCACGAAGGCAATGCTCTTAATTTCTTTTCCGTCGGAAGGACGTAAAATTTTACCCCCGGTGGGGCCGTTTTTGGCCGCCAGCCTCTCCATAATTACGTTGGTTATCACATTGGGGTATCTGCCAAAGCCATAATAGCTGAGTTTTTCCGCATCATAGGGCTTCCAGCCGGTTGCCCAAACGATGGATCCGACATTCAGCCTCATTGTCTTGGGCTGCATGTCCGGCTCAATGGCATTGTACTGGCAGGCCTCAACGCACTTGCTGCACCCTTCCTGGCAGGCGCCGGCATCAATGACATACTTCACCGGGAAGGCAAACTGGTGGGGCAGGTAAGCCGCCTTTGTCTTGTCCAGCCCGTAGTTGAAGTCATTGGCCCTTTGCGCGGGGCAGACCTCGGCACATTTTCCGCAGGCAGTGCAGTTTTCATTTACATAGCGGGGATTGATTTTTACGGTTACGTCAAAATTACCCTCCTGCCCGGAGACACTTTCAACCTCAGCCATGGTGAAGAACTTTACGGCAGGGTTGCTTCTTATTCTTCTGAAGTTTATCTCCAGACCGCAGTTGGGTGGGCAAAGCTTGGGGAAGTACTGGTTTATCTGGGTCACCTTACCACCCAGGTAGGGGTTCTTTTCTACTATAAATACCTCAAACCCCACCTCGGCAGCCTCGATGGCAGCAGTTAAACCGCTTATTCCTCCGCCAACTACCAGAATACTTTTATTTACCATATTCAAGATATCTCCATTCATTTATGAAGTTAGAGCGTTAGACAACCATTGTAAGACAAACCTTTTTTTGCAACTGGCCTTTTAAAAAAAACAACTCCAGGGACTCCAAAGGACGCCTGGAAAAACTGGTTTGTAGGATGATTATTACCGCCAGTCCCCACAGGCGTTCTATAGGCATCAGCCGGGCACATACTCCCGGTACAGACGTTTAGAGATCCCATGGCCAGCGGCCACGGGATCCCCAGCGCCGTAGATGGCACAATCTACCTAATCTCGCCCGGGGTATGGGTGAGACTAATTAGTCAATGTTGAAAAGGTTCAGAATGGGCCGCTTGAATACGTCCCACTGTCCGGTCTTCGGATCATACTTGGTGTTCACGAAGCACAGCCAGTTCTCTTCATCGATTTTCGGGAAGTCAGCCCTGAAGTAGTAGCCAGGCCACCTGGTCTCTTCACGGAACATAACTGTCCTGATGTGTGATTCTGCCTGAACGATTCTGTGTTTGTTTTCCCAAACCCTCATCAGCTCGTGCAGATCCCTGGCCGCCAGTTTCTCTGAGTCTTCCTTAAGGAAGTTCATCAGCACCACGGCGCGGTCCAGGGAAGCCTTGTTGGTGGAGAAGTTAGCAGACACGCCGCCAACATATTCATCCATCATCTTCTGCAGCCTGAACATGAACATCTTGGGATAGATGTAGTTCGGGTTCACTTCGGGGTCGGTGGTGAAGTCCTTGTACTTCTCGTAAATTTCGAAAGGCTCATAGGTTTTAGCCTTCAATGCTTCTACGGTAGCAGCATCGACATTGGGCTGGGTTTTGTTGTCAAGGATGTACTTGATGGCAGCCTTGGCAGCAATACGGCCTTCTGCGTGTGAACCGGAGGAGAACTTGTGGCTGGAAGCTCCGGATGCGTCACCGGCTGCAAACAGACCCTTTACGGTGGTCATGTTGGCATAGCCCCAGAAATACTCGGTGCCGCCGGACAGGTCTTCAGGACCGGATACCCATGCGCCGGAAGCGCCGGAGTGTGAACCGATGAAGTACGGCTCGGTGGCAGCTATTTCGGAAGGTCCCTTTTCGGGCTCAACGTTGGTGGCTGCCCACAGCAGGGCCTGGGCAATGGTCATATCAAGGAAGTCTTCCCAAGCTTCTGCTTCCAGTTCCTTCATTTTCTTCTTGAAGGCTTTTTCGTCGCCTTCGTACTTCTTGGCTATATTGGCGATGGCCTCATCAGTTCTCATAAAGAGGGGACCTTTGCCTTCAAACTGGTCCAGCATGCCGAGGTAGTTGCGCAGGTTGGCCGGAATTGGCTTCACAGCGCCGTATTTGCCCCAGTTTTCCAGCTCTGAGCGGCGGGTAACCATGTATTCCTCACCAAACGCGTTGGTGGCGCGGGACTTGAAGAGCAGGAACCAAGCTCCCACCGGGCCGTATGCGTCCTTGAAGCGGACGGGCACGAAGCGGACTTCCTGGCAGGTCATTTCTGCGCCGGCCTTAATGGTGAAGTAAGTGGAGGAACCGGTGCTGAAAGGAGGATACCAGCTACGTCCGAGACCTTCACCAGTGGAGCGGGGCTTGAACACGCCGACCGCGCCGCCCATGGCTGCCAAAACAGCCTTGGCCTTGAATACGTAGAATTTGTTTTCGCGAACGCTGAAACCAACAGCGCCGGCGATTCTGTCGCCATCCAGCAGAGGCTCGATAATGAACACGCGCTCGTAAATGTTGTCCATTCCCAGGGCGTTCTTTGCAGCTTCTGCAACAATAACCTTGTAGGACTCACCGTTGATCATGAGCTGCCAGCGGCCTTCATTGATATACTCGCCATTCTCGTCTCTCCAGAAGGGCAGGCCCCATTTGTCGAAGAGGTGAACGGTGCCGTCAACGTGGCGGGCGATGTTGGCGACTAGGTCGTCACGGGCTACGCCCATCAGGTCGTATTTAACGTACTTGATATAATCTTCAATGGTGTTTTTGCCCTTGGACACACCAATGTATTGGTTGATAGCCGAAAGGCCCATGCCCACGGCGCCGGAGCGGACCATGGAAGCCTTGTCAACCAGAGTTACCTTAACTCCGTGTTTCTTTCCCCAGTAAGCAGCTTCAACGGCAGCGCCGCAGGCGGCCATGCCGCCACCTATGATAAGAAAATCTGTAGTTACTTCTACAGTTTCAAAGTTCATCGGCATTTATATTAACCTCCTCCGTAATTTGTTTAATTCTAAATAGCTGATAAATCAGTTACTTCTTAAAGGTCCATACAGCAGATCCCAGAGATGCGGGTTCGGTGTACAGGTCAACTGAATTGAGGTCGTCGCTGCCTGCGCCATATCCGCCATCGGGCACTGCGGAACCTTCTTCAGTGGTACGGATGGGGAATTTGAAGCGCTTGACCATTCCGCTACGGAACTTGATGGTCCACATGATGTCTTCCGAGCCTCTCAGAGGGGTGCAGCTGGCTCCCAGGGGCACGAAATCCTTGTAACCGCTAAGATCCATGGCTTGCTGCGGGCAGGCCTTGGCACAGCAGAGACATTCCCAGCAGGCCCAGGGGTCACGGTTGTAAGCTTTCATTTTTTCTTTGTCCAACACCATCAGATCGTTGGGGCATGCGTACATGCAGGCGGTTTTGTCTTGACCTTTGCAGCCATCGCACTTTTCGGCCATTACAAAAGTTGGCATTAATTATACCTCCTATTCCAAATTTTAAAATTTAGGGACTCTTGAGACTGGCTCCATTACACCCTTGAGATAATATAGCCTGAAAAAGAATTTGTCAAGGTTGCAGGATAACTGAAGCGGTCTCCCGGTTTCCCGGCCTGTCCGAAAAACCGTCTTTTCCTTTTTGAGCATTTAACTTCTGCCATATGATACCAGTGTTCTGTTACCTCCCCCTTTTAGATACCACCTCCCTGAACCAGTTGGTTGTTGCTTTTACCCGCCCGGGCTAATTTATTCTATATCTGTATATTTTTCACCACAGGCGGGCGGGGTGTGAAAATCCGGCGGCAGCACGGTGACTCACCTACCACCGCCAAAAGGAAGCAATGTTAAACCCGGCTGTCGTGATCCATATTTTCAGGATCATGACAGCCTGTTTATTAAACATTATTTACTGTCGAGACTCTGGTAGTAGCGGGTCAGTATTTCCAGAACTTCCTTGCGGCCGAATTCCAGCGGGGGAAGCTCGCCTCTGCCGAACATTTCGCGAACCTTGGTGCCGCTGATGTTAACACGCTCTGAGGGGTCGTGTGCGCAGGTCTTATCAGTAGCCATGCCGTCGCACCTCTTGCAGTAGTATGAAGAGGTAACTTTAATGGGCTGGCAGAGTATTTCGCCAGGCTTGAACTCGTTAAATATTTCCTGGGCCTGGTAAGCAGTGTAGTAGCTGCCTACGCCGGCGTGGTCACGGCCAACCAGAAGGTGGCTGCAGCCGAAGTTCTGACGGAAGATGGCGTGCAGGATAGCTTCTTTCGGGCCTGCATAGCGCATTTCCATCGGATATACGCGCATTTCAATGGTTTTGGGGTTGAAGTAGTTTTCCATGTGCGCCTTGTAGCACTCGAAACGCACTTCAGCAGGGATGTCACCCTTCTTCAGTTTAGCCTGCATGTACGCATGCCCCAACGATGGGATGCAGGAACAGGCCGTCGCAAACCTCGTTACCGATCTTGCACAGGTGCTCGTGGGAGCGGTGCAGGGGGTTACGGGTCTGGAATGCGCAAACGGTGCTCCACCCTTTGGACTCAAACAGAGCTCTGGTTTCAGAGGGATGAGCATAGTAGCCGGCATATTTTTCATCATAACCCAGCTCGGAGAAGGTTACGATGTCGCCGCCGATGTATACTTCGCCCTGAGACATAACTTTTTGAACGCCGGGGTGATCTGCATCATTGGTGAAGAAAGCGCTTTTGCACTCTTTTACCTTGTCGTATTCATACTTGTCGGCAATGGTGATGATGCCAACGTATTCGCCGGACTCATCGTCAACCAGAGCCATTTCGGCGCCTGCGGTGATGGCGGCAGCCTGATCCTTGGTAACTGCCAGGGTTACAGGCAGGGGCCAGGCCAAGCCATTGGACAGGTGATTGCTGTTGATCACGCCTTCGTAGTCGGCTTTTTTCATAAAGCCGGTCAGAGGGGAGAATGCGCCCATACCGAGCATTAAACAGTCAGAGGTTTCACGAGAGCTCATGCGGATAACCGGCAGGGATTGCGCTTTGGTTTTCAGTCCTGCCCGCTTCTCTTTGGGTGCTAACACAGGGGTCAGTTTCCCGCCATGGGGGGGTACTAGTTTGGACATTCAACAGGCCTCCTCTTTTTAATTGTTTTAATTATGTTTTAACCCAATCTCCCTATACTGAGGATGATAATAAGGGGTTTCCGCCATTTTTTTCTTTTTGTCGCCTACCTGCTATTCATACCGCTGGTAGACAATTAAGATCTAACAGACGGCTAAACGGCCGTAGTGCTGTAGAACGGCCGCGGCCAACCGTTTAGTATTAAAATTTAACCATACACCCTTGTTAATTTACCTTTCACTAATAAATCTCTTCGACATAGGTATATGAACATCCTCTTTTTTTATCCTGGCAATTTAATAAAAAAATCACAAAAAATATTTTCCAGACAAAAATATTCGGGACAACCCTTTCTTATGCCTGTATAGGGATTTAAAAAACTATTTAACTTTAAATCACAATCGCAGTTTTAAAAGGACTGGGGCCTATTTCCCTTAGTCTTTTTACCAATTCCCCTGCCTCCCTGGCGAAAATACGGGCTTCCCCTATGCCCAGTGATAAAAATTCTACCCGTTCGGGCTCAATCATCATATCCCTTAAGGTGTCCCTCAAATTGTCAAGACGTTCCCGGGCCCGGTCGGACCCGCTGATGTAATGGCACTCCCCGGACCGGCACCCCGCCAGGAGGAACCCGTCCAGGCCGGCTGAAATACCTTCTTTAATAAGGGCCATATTGACCGATCCAATACACCGGACAGGAATAATGTGAATGTTCGGGGGGTATTCCAGCCCTCTCCTGCCTGCCTCCAGCGCTGCCGGGTAGGCGTCATTTTCACACATAAAGGCAATTACAACGGGCTCCCGGGGGGCAGTTTCCTTTATCCTGGCGGAAACCATGGCGGCCTGCTGCTTTACGCCGAAGCCCTGGGGAACTATACACTGGCGGGGGCAGGACCCCACGCACACATGGCAGCCCCGGCAGAACAGTCCGTCAGGAACCGGAAAACCCTCCCCATCCAGGTGAAACACCCCGTAGGGGCACTCCTCCAGGCATCTCTTGCATTTATCGCACTCCTTTTTATCAACAACCGCGATATGCGGTGAAACGGCCACCTCCACGGCGGCGGCTTTAAGCACCCTTCCTGAGGCCGCCAGGGCGCTGGAAGCTGTCCTCCCCATGTCCATGGGTCCCTGGGCGCAGCCCGCGAAATATATTCCCTGGGCTGCAGTTTCCATGGGAAAGCACTGCCTGTGGCCGGTGTGGTATCCGGAACTTCCTATCAGGCCGTACTTTTCCAGGAGCTCCCTGTCCACTACTTCCTTCTCAATAATCTTCATCATGTCACCGGCCGGCGTCATCCCGGCGGCTAAAACCACCAGGTCGGCCACGGTCTCTATAACACGCCCGGTGAGGGTATCCTCGGCGGTTATTCTAAGGCCCCCCGACGGGTCAGCCGAAACCCCGGCCGGGTTTGTCCTTATAAATACCACCCCGGCCTCCTGGGCCCTGACATAAAGGTCTTCATAATCCCCCGGGGTTCTTATATCATTGTAGAAGATATACACCCGGCAGCCGGGGTCCCTTTCCTTGAGGTAAAGGGCCTGTTTTATAGAAGCGGTGCAGCATACCGACGAGCACCAGCTCTGGTGCCAAACATCCCGGCTCCCCGCACACTGTATAAAAACCACCCGGCGGGCCTCCCGGCCGCTTCCGGGGCAAATTATCCTGCCTCCGGTGGGACCGCTTTCCGAGGCCAGCCGCTCCATCTGCATATTGGTAAGCACATCGGGATAAACACCGCAGCCGAATCTTTCCACCCTTTCCACCGGATACGGGCTCCAGCCCGAGGCCACCACCATGGTCCCGAAATTTATTCTTGTTTCCAGGGCCTTTTGGGTCAAATCTATTGCTCCCGCCGGGCAGGCCCTGCTGCAGGCCTCGCAGCCTTCGGGGCAGTATTCCCTGTTTATCAGATAGACCCCCGCAGGGTCCATGGGATACGGGGCCTGTACAGCCCTGTGGCTGCCCAGCCCATAATTGAACCTGTCGGGCGCCTCCACCGGGCAGGCCTTTACGCACCGGCCGCAGCCGCTGCAGAGCCCTTCCTTTATATACCTCGGCCGGGTAACCACCCCGGCCTCGTACCTGCCGGCCCTTCCCCCTAGGGATGTTATCTCTGAAAGGGTCAGCAGCCTGACCCTGCCGGTGTCTTTTATCCTGTTGTACAGGTAAGTCAGCCCGCAGCCGGCATCGCACATGCGTGGGAAAACCTTGTTGAGGCGGGCCACATTTCCTCCTATAAATGATTCCTTTTCTATAAGGGTAACTCTGATACCGGCCTCGGCCAAGTCAAGGGCGGCTGTCAGCCCTGCCAGACCCCCTCCTGCCACCACGGCATCCCTGTGCCCGGACAGTCTTATCTCAGCGAAAGGCTCCATCAGCCTGGCCCTGGCCGTCCACATCCTGATAAGGTTGGCGGCCTTTCTGAAAGAGTGGTCAGGGCTGTCCCGGTGAGGGAAAGCGCACCCTTCCCTTATATCCAGCCTGAGCAGCATTTCAGCGGCCAGTCCGGCACCGTTGACCAGCCCGCCAAACAGCTCGCCGTGGACATTTCCGGGACACCCGGCCAGTATTATACAGTCAAGGCTTTTTTTAACTATGCTTTCCCTAATTGTTTCACGGCCCCCGTCACTGCAGAGCCATGGGTGCAATACTCTGGCGCCGACGGATTTTTTCAGCTTGGCCAGCTCAGCCTCCATACGAGGCAGGTCAATGGAGCCCGACACCAATCCCCGGCAGCCGCACACAAAAATCCCAATACTATTTGCCACTAAAAAGCTTCCTCTGTCTAATCCTCATCTTCATCATCACCGCTGACCAGAGTCTTCATAACAAATCTCTCCACCCTGCCGTGACAGTCGATGGAAGTCCACGTGACGCTGTTGGTGCCCACCAGAGGTATAAGCTTGCCGGGAAAATAAGCCAGTTGGTACTGCAGGACCGTCTGGATAGCCTGACGGGGACATGCCTTGGTGCAGGTCATGCAGTCCCAGCAGTCCGATTTGTCCCGTATAATGGCCTTCATGGTGTCCTTATCAAGTGTCATCAGATTGCCCGGGCACACCTGCTCACAAAGGGGCTCACTCTCTCCCCGGCAGCCATCGCACTTGGTGGGATCTACTTTGGGGGGCATATTTTTTTCCTCCTTGGCCAGGCTAATAAGCTGAGGAATCCAGAATTCAGAATCCAGAAGCCAGAATTAACAACTTATTAACAGAAATACTATGAAGAATAATTACCGCCTTTTCAGTGCTAATACTTTTCAAAACAATTAAGGAATGCCTTAACCATTCTGGATTCTGACTCCTGGCTTCTGTATTCCGACCGTTAATACTATCAGGATAAGAAAGCTATATACTCTGCTTCTTCCTGTCGCCGGGAACCACCTGTTCGTAAGGCACCTTAAAGCACCTTACCTCATCGGTCTCCTGTTCCCAGACTGAATTAACAAAGCAGTCAAATTCCGGATCGGGTTCCGGATAGTCGGTTCTGTTGACATACCCCGGGAAGCGGGTTTCCTTTCTGAAGCTCATGTGCTCGATAACCAGCTGGCAGACATCCAGCCGGTTGATAACATCCCAGGCCAGCTGAAGCTCATGCAGGTCCCTGACGCAGAGGTACTGAAGCTGATCCTGTCGCATACGCTTTATATGCTTTCTGGCAATGTCGAGGTAGGTCTCATTGACGAAATACCAGTGGGTCCTGCCGCCGCAGTACTCTTCCATTATCTTCTGCATCCTGGATTCCAAGTCCTTATGAGTGATGCCCGTCATAAGCGTCCCGTCAGACCAGACTCCCTCGGCTGACTTTTCCTGGTACCTTTTAAGTGGGCCGAAGGTGCGTTCTTCAAGGGTGTCACAAACGCCTTCCTCAATATCGACAAATTGGTAGCTGTTCTCCTTAAGGGCCTTCACCATGTGGCGGGCGGCAATCCTGCCGCAGGTCCAGGAACCGGAGATAAACCTGCTGGGAGCAGCCCCCAGGGCGTCTCCGGAAACATACAGCCGCTGCACGGTGGTTTCCCGGGTGATGCCCTTGGTCCAGGCCCCGGACATGCCGGCGTGGGCACCTACCAGGTACGGGTCCCCTCCGTCTATCTCAATGGGCTCTTTGGAGGGATCAATGTCATTGCAGCCCCAGTACAGCACTATGCAGGGGCTCATATCCAGGTACTGGCCTTTGAGGCCGGTAACCTTGGCGGGGTCTCCCTTGGTGGTGTCAAGATATATAGGCCCGCGGTGGGCCAGGGTCTCCCGCTGAAAGGCAAGCATCCGAATGGGGGTAGGCGCCGTGTGCCCGCCCCAGGAAACGTAGTAAGGGTCTTTTTCCATGAATACCTCGCCCAGGGCATTCACCATAGGGGCACCCATGCCGATGGACATAGTCCCGGTGGGTGAAAAGGTATCCTTGGTCCTTATGGGGACCAAACGCATTTCAAAGGAGGTCATTTCGGCGCCGGCCCGTTTGCACATGGCATACGCTGAACCGCAGTTAAAGGGAAAATACCATATCCTGTGGTGGGCGTCCCTGCGGTTATTCGGCCTCCAGAGCCCGGCGGCCCCGCCGGTGCACAGCAGAGTGACCTTTCCACGGCAGATATAGAATTTTCCGTCGCGGACACCGAACCCTACGGCCCCCACGCAGGACCCGTCTTTTATAATCAACTCGGTAATGTAAACCCTGTTGTATATTTCAGCTCCGGCGTCAAAAGCCTTACTGGCGGTAATGGGCTTGAGCAGCGATCCGTTAACCTCTATATTCCACTTGCCCCGGTTGAGATACCTCCCGTCCTCCTTCATTTTCATGGGCAGGCCGGCGGATTCCATCAACTTAACGGTGTCGTTTACCTCCAGGGCGACAGACAGTATTATGTCCTCACGAATGGGGGCGCCGCATATGTCATACCTGACATAGGCCACGTAATCCTCCGGAGTGCCCTGATTTATATACATGTTCAGTGCGTTCATGCCTGCGGATAGACAGCCGCTGTGGCGGATAAACGCTTTTTCCATGATAACTATTTTAAGGTCATCCCCGCCGGCCTGCCTGGCTTCCCAGGCGGCAATGCATCCCGAGGTGCCTCCACCCAGTATCAGGACATCGGCATCAATATATACCCTGTCAGCCACGGTTCTTCCCCCCTGAGTATTACTTGCGTATATTAAAGATCTGATTAACCCCGGTCCGATTTCCTACCCCCGGTTTTCCCATGAGGCTGAAACAGCCGCCCTCTTAAGCGAATATACTTACCGCGGCAGCCTGGAAATACAAAAAAAACCGATATACCCTTCCTGACAGGCTGTCGTGTTTGTACTGGCAGTAGGCTTAGTCGGTGATTAGAGCAGGCTTGTGTTCAGTATTATATTTCGAGTCAGAATAAAAATTCCCTTCAAACCCCGGTCAAAAAATTAAAATATTTTCCGTATACCTTTATTTATCACCCGTTGGGAGCCAAAAACCGACCGTATGCCGTAAAAACTTATTCTGAATGGCTTAAAGGTCGGGAGACAGGAGACAGGAGACGGGAGACAGGAGATTGTTCAGGTATTCCTTAAAGGTTAATTAAAGCCGATTATAATCTTTATGTCCTATTTAAAAGGGCCTTAGTTTTATCAAACATGCCCTCAAGGCACAGCATGCAAAACTACCGTCTCCCGTCTCCCGTCTCCTGACCGCAGGTATTGCCCTTTAGATTTAAAGCTGCACAGCCCGGGCCTTCTCAACAAAACCTTCCAGCATATCGCTGCTTCCCTTTTCGAGGTATTCCTTCATTACCCTGGGCCTTCTTATCCTGGCCCCCTCGCTGATTACAGTAAGGGCCAAATGGGTGACATACGGAACGAAGGTAAGCTCTTTATCCACCAGATCAACCGGGAAAAGCTGGCTTTCCAGCCTGGCCACATAGGAGATGGCCAGTTCCAGCAAGTCGGTTGAAACCTTCTTTTCGCCAATTATTTTAACACTGCCGCATTCAGGCAGGTTAAATTTTACCACTTCCTCGGGCAGTGTTATGCCGTGCTGCTCCTTGTACCTGCGGGCCAATTCCTCCATCTCGTTTCTGGGGCTTAAGAAAACGCTGTCACTCCTGGAAAGGCCGTATCCCCTGCAGCTGAGGGGCCTTGCCGGATAAACCATACACAGCTTGTCCTCTCCCAGGAACGGGCACCTGAGATTTATGTCCACCAGTTCCAAGAAGTAAAATCTGATGGCCTTTTCCACTATTTCGGGAATGCGGTCCCCGAGGTTTTCTTTCATATACCTGAACATATTCAGGTATTCCACTATATAGGCCGGGGGAGGAACCGTGCAGCAGGTGCCGCACCGTTCGCAGCTTGTCTGCGGCAGGCTGCCATAAATATTATTAAGATCATCAAGCAGGCCCATTTTTTCAGCACTGCTCAGCTGCGGATACAATTTGTCCAGTGATAGCACATTATTCACTCCTCACTATAATAAGACATTCGGGTGAGGCTTCCCGGGCATGCTGCCGGCCGCCTGTCTAATTTGACTCAAAGCTCAGGGCTTTTCTTATCTGGAAGGGAGACATCACCGCCCCACAGAGATCTCCCTTTTGATCCAGTCCCGAGGCGGACACCACCAGCTCAATAGGATACCCGTCCTCGCACAGCCTCAGCAGCACCTCCAGGTGCTGGGCGCTAAGACCCCTCACTTCAAATTCCCCGGCATGTTCCCTCAGCCTCTCCGCCGCCCAGTCGGCCATTTCCCTCTGGGGGAAGAGCATGATCAGAGATCGGTTGTCCTTTTTCCCAATGCTGTGGTAATTGCCGGTATTAAGCCCTTCCCTTATCTCCATAAGAGCCCAGAAGGGATCGCCCGGCACATTTTCGCCGGGCAGCACCACTCCGGCACTGTCAGTGTACTTACTGATTATTTCCTTCCATTCGCTCATAATCATACCTTTTGAATAACAATTAAACCGATAGTCTTATTAAGTCGGAATACAGAATTCTAAAATGGTGTGACATTCCCTTATATGCAGCAGTTCTCCATTCAGTGCGGCGCCGCCTTTTCTACCGCAGGCGCTGCGACTATCCTATGCATTATAACAAAGGGGCCCGGCATATGCAATTACATCAGGGCATTAAAATAAACATCCCAGCATTTATGTTTTACCGCGCCTCCCTTATTCTAATAGTATTTTTCAAAACTCAAATACCACCCCTTAATACTGTGCCTTGCCCGCTGCGGGCACCTGGGTTAATATAGTAGTATTAAAGACAAGGGGGGATGCCCGGTGCCCGACCTCAGCCTTATATTGAGCAAGCTATCGGACCCAATATTTTCCTTTACCCTGCTGGAGTTCCTGGCGGCCCTGGGCCTCTGGGTGCACAGCCTGGTCAAAAGGACAGGCCGAAGAAAAATGTGGTTTGTTTTGGCTGTAATAACCCTTTTAATCTTCCTGGGAGCTTCGCACAGCCCTTACGTGGGGAAATAGAAAAAGAGGAACGGCAATGCTTTTTTTAAGCCTTATATTCATGTTGGCGGGAATGTCGCTGATCGCCGCCGCCGGGGTAATGATTACCTATATAATGATAGCCGCCGGGGAAAAAGTGCGGCTGAGGGCGCCCAGGGACTGGCCCCCGGATATTAAAAGGTGGGCCAGGTTCGGGGCCTACGGCCTTGGCTCCATTATTCTGGGGATGATTGCAGCCATGATCGCCACCTGAAATAGAGGTTTGAGGCCTTATTATACATGTTGTTAATGTAAAGATTAAAAAACACCCCGCAGGGTGTTTTTTAATCTTTAGTGACTGCAGCCGTGGCCGCCGCAGCCGCCGCCACCGCTATGGTGGCCGTGCTGGTGGCCGTGCTCATGATGATGGTGGCCGCAGACAGTATTTTGGGAAACCAGCTCTCCCCTGGAGTACTGTTCGGCGATAGACACTATATCTCCACAAGCCCCGGTGATCACCTTCAGCCCTTTTTGCTCCAGCGCCTGCAGGGCGTAGGGCCCTATGCCTCCCAGCACCACTGCCTCGACGCTTTCCCTGTACAGCAGGTCGGCAAGCCCCTCATGGTTGTGCTGGAGGGTTTCAGCTGAAACCACCTTCCGGCCGGACACCTTCTGGTTCTCCACCTCAACAATGGCGAACTCCCTGCTCCTGCCGAAGTGCTGATTAACCTGGCCATTTTCAACCGGTATAGCTATTTTCATACTTCCCATCTCCTCCCTGTTCATCCTGATTTTTGGTGTTTCTGGCAAAAATACTTTAAAAGATCGTCTTTGGTTATGAACGATATTTCATATTTGATACTAATACCTTTTGTCCTTCTTGTCAACACCAACAGGGTTCCCGACAGCCCCGCCCGGCTGACATTAATTGTCTCAGATCCCGCTGTGTTTCAGGTTGACGCCCGGTGTTTGGCTGTGTTACAATTTTATTTGCACCAAGTGCAGGTATACCAAAAAATCCATGCCGGAGTGGCGGAACAGGCAGACGCAAGGGACTTAAAATCCCTCGTCCTTTTTGGACGTACCGGTTCAAGTCCGGTCTCCGGCACCATTTGATATACCAGTTATCTCTGAGATTTATACAATCAAACAAAGACACAAAAGAAAACGTTTAAGGAAAACGGGTCTGGAGGTTTTAAAGAAACTCCTGAACCCGTTTTCCTTTTATTATTAATGTTTCCCTTACTGCCCCAGCGGGAGAACAAAGTTGGCGGCTTCATCACGTTCCTCCCATCCCAACTTTTTATAAAAACCCCTCCGGTATGACTCCCGGTTGCGGCCGTTGATGAGCATCAGACTGGAACAACTATGCGCCCTGGCCAACTTTTAGGCAGAAGTCTTTAAAATTTGTGGTTGACCGGTGGCTGTGTCTGAGAGGATGCTGCGTTCTTAATGAGCGTATGGACATTGCTTATTATGTTATGAGCAAAATTCAGCAAAATATCGGTGAGTTTACCGGGGCGCTGCAGAGCATTAGATCAGCCCGGTCCGGTTATACAGGCGCGGACCCCTGCGTACAACGCAATTTCAGCCCACTTCCACAAATTATATGGCCCAATAAAGGAAAAGACGGATAATTCCAACAAGCCGGCGGTAAAATATTTATATTATAAGCACAGGGGGTGCGTTAACAGTGTCCAAGGTGTCCAAGTGCATGTGCGAGGAGTGCCACTACAATAAGAATTTCGAGTGCCACGCCGACGGCATAGAGGTTCGCTCAGTGGGCGATATGAAGGTGGAATCATCGGAGGGAAGTTGCTGCAACACCTTCACACCCAAAGGGATGCAGGGCTGATCAGGTACTTAAAAAGGCTTTCGGATATAACATCCGAAAGCCTTTTTAAGTTTCAATCAAAGATATCCTCCAGAACTTTATAAAAGGGCTTCTTTTTATGGTGCTTGTGGTGGTAGTGGTCCTGTTCATGCTGCCGGTAGCTTTCCTGGGGATATACCTCTTTTTGGTGAGAACTCTCTCTATCGCCGTACATTTCGTCATAGTCCCGGTGAGCAGCCCGGCCTGTATTAATAATCTTTTCCAGTTCCCCCCTGTCGAGCCACACACCCCTACACCTGGGGCACACATCAATAAGCACACCCTGCTTGGTAACCTCGTGCATCTCGGTATCCCTGCAAACCGGACAGAACATTTTATTACCCCCCACTTATAATTATAATACGCTTTATTAAAAGTATGGCAAAAAAATAACAGTCTTATCAACATGAACACTTGAAGAGTTTAGCATACCATTTTTATACCATTTCTATCGATTAAATTAAATATATTTCAAATAATTTACGGATTATCAGGAACCCGGCCTGTACATTGGGGAAGCCGGATTATGTAAGGTCTGCAATTAAATAATTTGGGTAAAACTCATATTTATGGTATTATATTTTTTGTGGGAGGGCATGTAAAAGGAGGATCGTATGGAAAATACAAGACTGCAGAAAACCCTTGTGGTCAGTATCCAGGGT
>JAMCVT010000105.1 GCA_023475565.1 Actinomycetota bacterium | reverse complement strand
CCCTGCGTCTATGGTTTTTATCCCTCATAATACAGTCCCGTAAAAATCCCTTCTGCACCCTTCACCTGCGGGGTTATTCAGTCATTGAAGGATTTTTCCTTACAAATATATAATTAATACATGCTTACGTAAAAAGATTTATAAAGGTATGATTGCTTTGACGGACTACCTCATCTGCGGGGGGCAGCTGATCACCTCGGGGGGTACGGTGCCCAACGCCGGAATACTGATTACCAGAGGGAAAATTGCGGCTCCGGGGGCCCCGGGGCCAGGCGGCCTGTACCCTGGATTTTGCTGTTCCATGGGCCGATCCCATCGCCGGAGCCCCTCCCCTGACCCGGAAAGGGGAGGGGCCGCTAAAAACTGCTGTGTTGGGGACCAGTGTTCCAGAGAGTGTGTAGAAATAGACGCCAGTGGGTTAATGATCGCCCCGGGCTTTATTGACCTGCATGTGCACGGGGGCAATGGCCGCGATATACTGGACGGAACTGCCGCGTCCATTAAGGAAATAGCCTCCTACCACGCCATGGGCGGGACAACGTCCTTCCTGGCTACGGCGGCCCCGGCTCCCAGGGACAGGCTGCAAAAAATATTAACGGCGGTTAGCGGCCTGACTATGAAGTTTACCGGCGGGGCCCAGCTGCTGGGAACCCACCTGGAAGGACCTTATATCAATCCCCTCAGGGCCGGGGCCATCAACCCCGCCCACCTGAGGAAAGTCAGTATGGCTGAAATGTCAGACTTCATTGCGGCCGGTGGGGGAACTTTGAAGATGGTTACGGTTGCCCCTGAGCTGCCGGGAAGCCAAGGTTTAATAGAAATGCTGGCCGGGGAGGGCATAACGGTCTCGGCCGGTCACTCCGAAGCCGACTACGAAACTGCGGTGGCATCCTTTAAAGCCGGGGTCAGACACGCCATTCACCTGTTCAACGCCTCGGCCCCCCTTCACCACCGGGAGCCCGGGCTGGTGGGGGCGGTACTGGCGGAAAGGGATATCACGGCTGAAATAATCGCTGACGGGCGCCATCTTCACCCGGCCATGCTTAAAATGCTGTATTCCATAAAGGGGAACAGGGGCCTGACGCTGGCTACCGATGCCGTCTCTGCGGCCGGAAGGCCGGACGGAGACTATTTTTTCAACGGCAGGAGAATAATCATGGAGAAGGGTAAGGTAACCCTGCCCGGCGGGCCGATGGCAGGGAGTTCTCTCACCATGGTTGAGGCAGTCAAAAACATGGTCGGCTTGGCCGGGATACCCCTTCACGAGGCTGTCCGCATGGCCAGCCTGAACCCGGCCCGGCTGCTGGGCAGGGAAAATTCAAAAGGCGCCCTGGCACCGGGAATGGATGCCGACATTGTCCTTCTGGACAGCAATTTTAATTTGCGGCTTACCATGGTATGCGGTGAGATAGTGTATAACAACCTCCGGCCTCCACAAAAAAAGAGGGCCGGAAAATAATATAGCCGCCCTGTGGGCGGCACCGTCAAGCCATTAAGCTAAGGTCCCAGGAGTCTTTTCAGCATAACGCTGTTGGCCGACATTTCAATGCTGTCGTCAAGGGGCTTTAGGGGTATTGACCACTTTCTCTTTACTGCACAGGCAATGAGATAGTCTGTTACAAAAGGATTTTTGGGCAGCAAAGGTCCGTGCAGGTATGAGCAGATTACATTTTTATAGCGGGCCCCTTCCATCCCGTCCCGGCCGTTGTTGCCGTGCCCGGCCATAACCTTTCCCAGCGGGTCCAGCTTTCCCAGGCAGGTGCGTCCGGAATGGTTTTCAAAGCCGGTGATCGTCTGCCTGATCCCCCCCAGTTCCACTTCCACGGCCACATTGCCTATAAGCCTGGTTTCCCCGCCATCGGTATAAAGGTCAAGTATCCCCAGTCCGGGTATAATATCCCCGGTCAGTGTTTTATAATATTTCCCCAGCAGCTGGTAGCCACCGCAAATGGCCAGCACGGGCACCCCGCCCTCTATGGCCTGCTCCAGTGCGCCGGCTTTTTCCGCCAGATCGGCGGCCATAAGGCTCTGTTCCCTGTCCGATCCCCCACCCAGAAAAATAAAGTCCATCCGGTCAAAGTCAACACTGTCTCCAATATTGACCTGGTGAATGGCCACCTCTATTTCCCGCCACAGACACCTCATCCTGTACGCCATTATATTGCCCCTGTCACCGTACAGGTTTAAGAGGTCAGGATACATGTGGCAGATGTTCAGCCGGGGTGTGATCCCTCTTGGCATATCCGCTCAAAATCCTTTCCACCGGCCACAGGGCCGTGTAGGTGGCCAGAATGCAGGTTTTCCCCGCACCTCCGCCCAGCACCCTGCTGACCGCCTCATTAAAATCGCCCTCCACCACCAGCCTGGATGTAAGGATACCTGCATACTTCAGCCTAAGGGCCATTTCCTCGGCCCTGTAGCCGGAGCAGACAAACTCCCTGATCCTTTCCTGGCAGTCCGCCAGTATCTCGAAGTCTACATCCCAAAGCCACGATATGTCTCTTCCGTCAGCATCATTGTCGTTTATGGCAATCATTACGTTAAGGTCAGCACCGGACATTTCCACCAGGGCGCCGATACCCTCGTTGAACCCCGTGGGGTTTTTTACCAGGTTCAGGTAAACCGGCTTCCCCCGGTAGTCAAACCTCTCCATCCTTCCGGTGGCCGGGCGGTAGCCCTTAAGGAAACCGGCGGCCTTCTGCGGGTCCATATCCAGCAGAAGGGTGGTGGCATACGCAGCCAGGGCATTGTACAGATTATACATCCCATAAACCGGAACTTCCAGTGATACTGCCGACCCCTGCCTGAATCTCACCCGGCACTGGGTAAAGGACCCTCCCCGGCGGGGAGAGGTGCCCTCCACATCGGGATCGGGCCGGGAAAAGTCACAGCCCGGGCAGCTGTACGACCCCAACTGGCTGTACTGATAATAGCGGTAGGCCAGCTCATGGCCGCAAAAAGGGCAGAATTTGGCCTCTCTGGCCGCCGCTCCCTGGCGGGTTACCCCCCCGTGCTCGGCCACTCCGTAAAAAACAGACTGCAGCCCCGTACTCCTGCCCAGCTGGGCCACCAGGGGATCATCGGCGTTTAACACCAGCCTGGTCCCCTCCATTTCCTTAAGGGCGTTGCGTACAAGGGCTATGGTCCTGTCCAGCTCACCATACCTGTCCAGCTGATCTCTGAAAAAATTGGTTATTACCACGCAACAGGGCCTCACCCGGGAGGCTACCCCCGGAAAGGCGGCCTCATCCACCTCAAGGCAGGCATAATCAAAGGCCCGGCTGTTTAAAAAGTTCATCTCCCTGGCAAAAGCCGCTGCTACACCATTTATCAGGTTGGCCCCTTCCCTGTTTATCAAAACCCTGCCGCCGCCCGCCTCAAGTATCCTGGCAATCATGTTGTTGGTGGTGGTCTTGCCGTTAGTGCCGGTGACCACAATAACACCCTTCCGGACCCGGGAGGACAGGTCGCTTATCAGCCCCGGATAAATCTTTAAGGCAATACTGCCGGGCAGTGACGTTCCCTTTCCCCGGCCCAGGAGCCTTATAAGAAAAACCAGCAGCTTGGCGGTTATCAGTGCGATAAAAAGCCTTGCCTTTTTCAATTTGTACCTCCGTTCGATTCAGACACACTGTCAGCCAAAAGCGGCCACCAAAGAGAATGAAAATTATGGGTCCTTTTTAAGCCACAGAGGACACAGAGATTTATGAGCCCTCGCCTATAAGGAATGCCCCAACCATTCTGAATTCTGAATTCTGGGTTCTGTATTCCGAACGATAATAATTTCAGTATAAGCTTAGACCTCACCTTACCCCGGGCACTGTAACGGACGAGGTGTATACGGTCCTTTCATACTCTCCCGGCTTCCGGAGGGCGGGGTCGGAGTAAGTGCAGGTGAACAGCCAGTGGCCCTTTTCAAAAAATGTGAAGCTTACCCTTCCATCCCCCCCGGTCTCACCCTGCCAGGGGTAGTCCTTCCCCTCGAAAAAGTGATACGTGGCCTTTACCAACGCCCCGGGAAGCGGCCTGCCGTCCAGCGCCACCCTAATGGTCACGGCCTTTCCCAGGCCATAGTCCCTGTATTCTTCACAATACACCTCAAGTCCTTCCGGCCCGGCTTCTCCAGGGCTGCCCTGCACATCGTGGCCCACCGGCACCGGAAGAACAGCCTTTCGCAGAAGCCTTTCTCCATCAGCCACGGTGCCGCTCTCCAGCACCAGTTTATAGATGCCCTCGCTGTTGGCGAAAAAGGCTATCCTGTTATAATCGTCCCCTCCCGGGCCTATGTCGGCATCCAGTATATTTCCCGAGGGCTCAACGGCGTACCCCGTCCACGTACGGCTATCGGCACCGCTTTCCCGGCGCATCATCCGGCCCCACAGCGCCTTGGCCTGCACTACCCCCGGGTGGTAATGCAGATGATCGGGCTCAAGCCAGATTAAATGTTTTTGAACATCCCCGGCTTTATCTTCCATATCTCTTTCCCGTCCTTTCACCAGTCCCCCCGCACCGCCACCGCCAAGCCCGGCAATAGTTTCCGCAGCCTCGGCTATGGTCAGGGGCAGCGGGCTCACACCCAGCTGCGGGACCCTTAAGAAAATTCTGCTCACCACCGGAAGTCGCAGCTGCGCCTGGTCCACCAGCTCAGGGTCCCTCAACAGATCCCGGCCTCCCTGGGCCAATGTCTTCCCATCCTTGATAATTACCACCCGGTCGGCCCACTCCACTGCAAAATCCACATCATGGGTGGCTATTATTATGGTCTGGCCCCGGCCATGCATACGGTTCAGTATTTCCTCCAGGGTGTCCTTTCCCCGGGGATCAAGAAAGGCCATAGGCTCGTCCAGCACCACTATTTCCGGCAGCATGGCCAGAACCCCCGCAATAGCCACCCTCTTTTTCTGCCCGTAGCTAAGGTGGTAAGGGGTTTTGCTCCCGTACCCGGACATGCCCACGGCCTCCAGGGCGCCCTTTGCCCGGCTGTCTATTTCCTGCCGGTCAAGCCCCATATTTTTGGGGCCGAAGGACACATCCTCCCACACCGTGGACGAAAACACCTGGTCGTCGGGGTCCTGGAAAACCATCCCCACCTTTGACCTGACCCATTTTTCGGATTTTCTGTTAATTTCGCGGCCCAGCACCGAAACCCTTCCGCTGCGGGGAAGGTTAATGCCGTTAAGGTGCAGCAGCAGCGTTGATTTTCCAGCTCCGTTGGGGCCCAAAAGGGCCACCCTTGCACCCTCCTCCACGGAAAGTGAAAGGCCCCTAAGGGCCTCTGTGCCGTCTCTATAAGTAAAACAGATGTCTTCCATCTCTATTATGGCCAATTTTTATCAATCCCCACCACTGTATTTATCAGGCCGGAGCTAAAACCTGCCGATCAGATTGCCGCTTTCGAAAAGCCTCAGACCCGCCGCCACCGCCAGAACGCCCATACCCCAGCAGATATCCGCCCAGCCGGGCCTGACGGCCGCCGCCACAGTGCCCTCTTCCGACGAATAGCCTCTGGCAAGCATAGCGCTGTATATCCTCTCGCCCCTGTCCCAGGAGCGGACAAAAAGAACTCCCACTAAAATCCCCAGTGTCCTGAAGGTATTCATATCAAGAAAGGTCCTGCCCTCGCTAAAGCACCTGGACTTCCGGGCCAGCCTCATCCTTTTTACCTCGTCACCCAAAACGTATATGTACCTTACGGTAAACTCCAGCACCTGCACGAAAACACCGGGAACCCTGAGATCTTTAAGCGCCCTCATCAGATCGGAAAAGGAAGTGGAGGCGGTAAGCACATTGATGGCCAGCACAGCTCCCAGAACCCTCAGGGAAAGTATGGCCGCCCGGGCCAGGCCCTGATCGGTGGCGCTGAGGCTCACAATTCCCAGGTTCAGGCTGAACACCGCCTGGCCCGGCACCACGAAGGGGAGGAGGACCAGTATAAATCCGGTGAAGGGCAGCACCAGCCCTATTCTTCCCAGCAGCCGGCCGGGGGTTATGCCGGTGGCCAGCGCCAGGGCCGCCATTATTCCGGCCGCCGCAGCCAGGAACGGTATCGAGGTCAAAGACGACACCACGGCCACAAAGCCGAATATAGCCACCATCTTCACCCTGGGATCAACCCTGAACAGCGATTTTTCAGTTTGCATGGGGGCCGCGTGATGAGCTGCCGTGCACATATCCCATTCTCCCGTCCGGCATAACGCCTTCATAAAATAATAATAGCCATTAAGATCTGATATTAAACCGCTGCAGCGGAACAGACCTTCATGGCCATCTTTACATCTTTATAGATTGTCTTTTAAGTAAGCCTTTTCTACGGCAGTGGGAACCTTCCTGGCCCCGTTGTGTTTATTATATCTTTTTCCACCCGGTCAGGCAATAAAAA
>JAMCVT010000066.1 GCA_023475565.1 Actinomycetota bacterium | reverse complement strand
TGCTGGAACTGCCCCTGGAAAATCCCGTTCTTCCCCAGGAGGTAAGGGAAGAGGTGGAGATAGAGGTCAAGTACGAAGGGTACATAAAAAAGCAGAGGTCCCAGGTGGAAAGATTTGAAAAGCTGGAAAACAGGAAAATCCCTGCAGATGTTGATTTTGCCGAAATGAAGGGTATTTCCAATGAGGCCAGGCAGAAGCTGGCCCGGATCAGGCCCGAGTCGGTGGGACAGGCGGCCAGGGTATCCGGGGTAAGCCCGGCGGACATTTCGGTGATGCTGATATACCTGGAGCAGATGGCCAGGGCGAAGGGGGAGGACAGCTGAATTGGCCGCTTTGCTGGAGGAAAGCCTGGCTGCCGGAGCGGCGGAGCTGGGCATAGGTATTTCTGATCAGGATATGGCATTATACCGGAAATACTATCAGCTGCTGCAGGAAGAAAACTCCAAGTACAACCTCACCTCCCTGGAAGGGGAAAGGGAGGTGGCAGTAAAGCACTTCCTGGACAGCCTTTGCTGTGCCGGGGTTTTGGACTTCAACCATAAATTGGTGGTTGATATAGGCACCGGGGCCGGATTTCCGGGAGTACCCTTAAAAATAAACTGCCGGGACATGGTTCTGGTACTGGTGGATTCGGTTAAAAAAAAGGTAGGCTTTCTGGATCTGCTGATTGAAAAGCTGGATCTGGCCGATGTGAAGACCAGGTGGGACAGGGCTGAAACCATGGGCAGGGCGGAGGAATTCAGGGAAAGGGCCGATATAGTGGTCAGCAGGGCGGTGGCCTCCCTTAACGTGCTGGCCGAGATATGTCTTCCTCTGGTAAAGTTGGGAGGATGGTTTCTGTCCCTTAAGGGCCCGGGGGCCAAAGAGGAGCTGGCCGGGGCCTTAAGGGCCGTCGACCTCATGGGGGGCGGGCTTGAAAGGGTAGAAAACCTGATACTTCCTATTTTTAATGAAGAAAGAAATCTCATTCTGATCAGAAAGGTGGCCCATACTCCGGAAAAATACCCCCGCAGGGAAGGCATGCCGGCCAAAAGGCCGATAGTTTGAAAACGCTGATTGTGCCGGAATACCCGGTCTTTTTCGTGTAAGCAAAGCCCTTTGAACATCCTCAAAAAGGATGTTTTTTTGCTTCAAGCAGGAACTGACAATGTTCCGTTGAATTTAATTTCAATTGGGATAAGTAACTAACTGGAATAAAAGGGTGCATTTTGTGAGCAGAATAATAGCCATCGCCAACCAGAAGGGTGGAGTAGCCAAAACCACCACTGCCGTGAACCTGTCGTCCTGGATATCCATAATGGGGCGCAGGGTTTTGCTTGTGGACATAGACCCCCAGGGGAATGCCGGCAGCGGCCTGGGGCTGGCCAAAGAAGAGCTGGAATATACCATTTACGACGTCCTTATTAACGGCGTTGGGGCGGAAAAGGCTGTAGTAGGGTGCCCTGTGGAAAATCTCCATGTTCTCCCTTCCAGGATAGAGCTGGCCGGAGCTGAAATTGAGATGGTTTCCGTGGAGGGAAGGGAATACCTCCTCAAAGGGGCCCTGCAAAGCGTAAAGGACAGCTATGATTTCATTATCATAGACTGCCCCCCTTCATTGGGACTGCTGACCATAAATGCCATGGCGGCGGCAGATTCGGTGCTTATTCCCATACAGTGCGAGTATTATGCCCTGGAGGGAGTGGGGCAGCTTTTGAATACCATCGGGCTGGTGCAGAAGGGAATAAACAGGGATCTGAAAATAGAGGGAGTGCTGCTGACCATGTTTGACGGGAGGACCAACCTGAGCATTCAGGTGGTGGACGAGATAAAGAGGCACTTCCGGGACAAGGTGTACAGGAGTATAGTTCCCAGAAATGTGCGTCTCAGCGAGGCCCCCAGCCACGGGAAACCGGTTATGGTGTATGACCGGAGGTCCAGGGGGGCCGAAGTGTATCACGATCTGGCGAAGGAAGTGTTGGGCATTGAATAAGAAAAGAGGACTGGGAAGAGGTCTGGATGCCCTGCTGCCGGGTACCGCTGAAGAAAGTGAGGGCAGCCTGAAGGAGATAAATATTGGGGATGTGATACCCAACCCCAGGCAGCCCAGGCAAATGGTTAACGAGGAAAAACTGTCCGAGCTGGCTGAGTCCATTAAGGAGCACGGTATTGTTCAGCCCATAGTGGTAAGGCCGGTAGATGACGGGAAATTCGAGCTGATAGCAGGGGAGAGAAGATGGAAGGCCTGCCTCCTCCTGAACATGGAAAAGATTCCTGCTGTAATAAGGAATTACGGAGACCTGGAAGCGGCAGCGGTGGCCCTTATAGAAAACGTCCAGAGGGAAAACCTCAGCCCTCTTGAGGAGGCCCGGGCTTACAGTATTCTGATGGAAGATTTCGGGCTGACCCAGGAGGATGTTTCCAGGAGGGTGGGAAAAAGCAGGCCCTTTGTGGGGAATATGGTGAGGCTCCTGACTCTCCCCGAAGAAATACAGAAGCTGATGATAGCCAACCAGTTATCCCCCGGTCACGCCAGGGCTCTGCTGGGACTGCAGGATGAGGGCCGGCAGATAAGTGCGGCCAGGAAAATAATAAGGAACCAGCTGAATGTCAGGCAGGCTGAAAGCCTGGTAAAAACACTGAGCAGGATTAAATCCCGGACCAGGAGGGGCAGGGGTAAAAATAGCGAATACATGATGCTGGAAAGGGACTTAAGCTCATTTTTGCCCGCCGCCGTTAAAATGAAAGAAAAAAAGGATGGCGGGGGCAGGCTGATTTTGGATTTTGAGAACGCCGAAGAGATGTTGAGATTCGCGAACCTGCTGCGGCAGAGTAGGGAAACCGCTTCATCCTGAAAATGTTTCACGTGAAACAATAAGTAACTTATACTGAGATTTTAATACTGTCGGAATCCAGAATTCAGAATTCCGACACCCGGGCCGCCTTAAGCGGCCACCAAGGAGGATGTAAATTCTGATCCTTTTAAGCACAGAGGACAATAAGCCCGGCTAACCGGTCTTATTACTTATAAGGAATGCCCAAACCATTCTGGATTCTGACCGGTAAGAATTTCAGTATAAGGTATTTTTTAATAGCCTCCCTCCTTTGACTTAAGCAGTGCCGCCTCATATATTTCCCTTAACGGGACTCCCTTTTCCCGGGCTATGCTTTTACAGTCCTCGTATTCGGGGGCGGCCCTTAAAACTTTGCCATCTCCGGAGAGTGCATATTTCACCCTTACCGTGCCGTAAGGAGTGTCCACCTCGCCAACCCTCCTGCCCAGCATTGATTTTTGCTCCTGGCGCCACCTTACCCCCAGGGTGCTGGTTTCTTCGAAAAGCACCTTAAGAACGGTATCTTTTAAGGGGGGGGGACAGAGAACGGTAAGCAGGTAGCCCGGCCTGTTCTTTTTCATGTAGGCCGGTGAAATGAAGGCGTCCAGGGCCCCGCAGGCAAAAAGTCTGTCCATTATATGGCCCAGAAATTCAGGGTTCATGTCGTCTATATTTGTTTCCATTACCATTACTGCCTCGGTGTTGTAACTGTTTACTCCAGCCGTGGACTCACCGATGAAAACCCTCAGAAAATTGGGTATGCCGAAATCTTTGCTGCCAAACCCGTAGCCCAGCGCCTCCACTTTCATTTCCGGCAGGGGGCCGAAGTCCTGGGCCACGGTGGCGGCGATGGCGGCCCCGGTGGGGGTGACCAGCTCTCCCTCCACATTCAGTCTGGCCAGGGGTATTCCCTTTAAAAGCTCGGCTGTGGCCGGAGCGGGCACCGGCAGTACGCCGTGCCGGCAGTTTACCGTGCCTCTTCCCGGGGGCACCGGTGAGCAGATCACCCGGTCCACCTCCAGGTAATACAGAGCCAGGGAGGTGCCCACTATGTCTACAATGGAGTCCACTCCGCCCACTTCGTGAAAATGCACCCTGCCGGCAGGAAGTCCGTGCACCTTGCCCTCGGCCCCGGCGAGCCTTTCAAATATTCTCAGGGCAATGTCACGGGCTTTATCGGGAAGTGAGCAGTCTTTTAAAATACCTTCAATGTCGCTGAAATTACGGTGAGGCTGGTGGTCTTCCCGTACGGCTATATCCACCTTGGTGCCGGTTATACCCCGGCTGTTTTTCTTTTCAATCCTCATGTCCCAGTCGTAAAGGGGAAGTTTGAGGAGATCCTTCCTGAGCCTTTTTTCATCAGCCCCCGCGTCTATAAGGGCTCCCAGGCACATGTCCCCGCTTATGCCGGAAAAGCAGTCCAGATATAATATCTTCATTTAAGACCTTCCTTTGTGATAGCTTTCAGCTTTCAGCTATCAGCTTGAAGTGGTTTTTTATCACCAAATGGCTGTCTCAAATTTTTTGCTGACTGCCTGACAGCTGACTGCTAATCGCCCGCAGGGCGATTTTTCAGGCGATTGATGGAGTTGGCCAGAGCGGCTGCGCCAAAGCCGTTGTCTATGTTGACCACCCCGACCCCGGCGGAACAGCTGTTCAGCATGGCCAGAAGAGCGGCCAGCCCTCCAAAGCTGGCACCGTAACCTACGCTGGTGGGCACCGCTATTAGCGGTTTGTCGGTCAGGCCGCCCACCACGCTGGCCAGGGCGCCCTCCATGCCGGCCACTACAATTATAATATCGGCCCCGCGGATCTGAACCTGATTGTCCAGGAGTCTGTGAATGCCGGCGACACCTACATCGTAAAGTCTCTCGGTCTTATTGCCCATGGCCCGGCAGCATACCGCCGCCTCCTCGGCCACCTTCAGATCGGCGGTGCCGGCGCTTATTACCAGGACAGTTCCGTCCCGGAGGGGCTCCGGCGGGAATCTATGCACAATGCAGCGCGCCAGCTCAAAGTACTCGGCCTCCGGAAGGGAGTTAACCACCTCCCGGTAAACCTCAGGGGCGGCCCTGGTGGCCAGCACCGGGGAGGAGTCCGAGGCCGAAGCCAGGTGCCCGAATATGCTGGCCACCTGCTCCCTGGTTTTTCCCTGGCAGAAGATAACCTCGGGGAACCCTGACCTTAGGCAGCGGTGGTGGTCAATTTTGGCAAAGTGCAGGTCTTTGTATGGGAGGTGCTGAAGCCTGCCCATGGCCTCGTCTACGCTTACCTCCCCCTGAGAAACCTTTTCCAGCACACCCTTTATAAAAAGTTTATCCAAACTGTAAACCTCCAAATAATCGCCCTGCGGGCGATTAGCAATCAGGTGTCAGCAGTCAGCAATCAGCAAAAAGTGTCAAGACAGCCTTTGGGTAAAAAAACAATCCCTCTGATAGCTGATTGCTGAGGGCTGATGGCGGTGTGATATTATGAAAAATTTTATACCACGGCAACTACACTGTCAAATTATGTGTATACTATGCTTATAAGTATGACCTTGGGTCGGGAGACGGGAGACGTTTTGATTATGCAGTTTAGGGACAGGGCGGACGCAGGAGAACAGCTGGCGCGGGAGATTGAAAAGAGAGAACCCTCCAATGCCGTGGTGCTGTGCATCCCCAGGGGGGGAGTGGTGGTGGGGGAAAGAGTGGCCCGGAGTCTGGGAGCGCCCCTTGATATTATTGTTCCCAGGAAAATAGGGTCACCGGTGAATCCGGAGGTGGCACTGGGGGCTGTTGCCCAGGACGGGTCTACATTTTTGAACGAGGAGATGATTTCCCTGCTGGGGATCGATATGGATGATATTGAAGAAATAATTGACAGGGAAGTATCGGAGATTGAAAGGAGAATGACCGGCTACCGGGGGAGCGCCCGTTATCCGAACTATAGAAAAAATACTCTTATTCTGGTGGATGACGGGGCCGCCACCGGGTATACCATGCTGGCGGCGGCCAGGTTTGTAAGGGGCTCCCTGAATTCGGCCAGGTTAATGATAGCCTTGCCGGTGGCCCCACCGGACACGCTGGTTCTTTTCGCTCAAGAGTCCGACGAGGTGGTCTGCCTTTACTCCCCGGAGGAATTTTACGCCGTGGGCCAGTTTTACCATGATTTTGACCAGACCTCCGATGAGGAGGTGCTGGCTATTTTAAAAAGGCATGGGCCGGGGGGTGACCCGGAATTATAACTGCCGTCAGGGGTGGTCCTGGCGTGCAAAACTTATGTTTTCTTTTTTTGTCCAGGCCGACCATCCCCCGGCGGCCGCTACATTCAGATACCCGTTTCTTTCTCCGTAAATCTGCACAGGCATATTATAGGCCGCTTCCTCAGACAGGCATCTATCAATTTCTTCAAATTCACACCCCACATAGGCAGTGGAGCCCTGCTTCAGAAAGCCCTCTGCAGGAGTAACCCCATTGACTGGTGACAGAAATTCCTTTTCTACCCATGCTGTCATAACCCCGGGGATGCTGTATACAATTATTTCCACCTGAACCCAGCCATTCCATTGCTTCAGCGGCAGCAAAAGCCGGCCTTTATCGAGACTGACTGCCTGGGGTCCTCCCGGATAAAGAAGACCCGGGGCGCTGCGGTTTAGAACCATGTGTTCTGATTCAATGTCTTTTACGGGCCCGGGGTCATCTGAAATATACCACTTTGGAATCCATCCTTCTATATTTCCCTGCCTTACAAGGGCCCATTCCCCGTTAAACTCCATAATCTCCGCCGTGGAACCTCCCGATAGCTGCCCCGGTGGGGGAAGTAGTGTCTCTGCCCGGGGGCCTTCGTAAAGATCGAAGGTCCCACCGGCTCTAATATTACCGGTACCAGTTTTGGTTCCAGGTGCAGCTTTCCTTTCAGGTGAACAGCCTGCTAAAAAAACAATAATCAGTATCATCAAGATAAAAATCAATTTTCTATGCATAATAAGCACCACCATATTTAAAGACGGAAGGTTCAGGGAAAATGTTCCAAAAGGACTGCGCATATTATTAAGTGCAGCGCTAAAAATACTCTTTGAACAGATCATTAACCGGAGGTGCTTTATGAAAAGGGTGGCGGTGGATAAGGGACTTCCTTCAGGGCTGACCGATATGCTCATAAAAGAGGGATACCAGGTGATTTATCCGTACAGTGGGCAGAATGACGTTGATGCGGTGATCGTGTCGGGAATGAGCAATAATTTTATGAATATCCAGGACACCAGCATGGCCGCGCCGGTAATAGACGCCAGCGGAAAGTCTCCCGAGGACATTATAAAAAAGCTTAAAGACCTTAGATACCATTAATGGAGGTTGGAGGCCGGAAGTTGGAGGTTGGAAATAAGTATTTAAGAAAAGCCCGGCAGGAACTCAGCCGGGCTTTGAGGTTAATAGTAATATTTGTAGGGACAGGTAGTGAAAAAGGTATAAGAAGGGCTCCGGCGGTTGTTCTGCCGGGACCTTAAGATATATTTGTTATTGGTGTGTGCCGGCATATGCTGTTTCCGTTATAGTTCTTGACACCCCTTCGGCTATCAGGTCGGCCATCTTCATTACAATATTAAGTCTTGTGTTTTGCAGCACCAGGTATTCCATAAACCCACCCACATTCACTATGCCTGTAATATGTAAATCCCCCACCGGGGGCAGATCTTTGTTTACCCCGGCCCCCGGGTGAAGGGCACCGTCGCCGATGCTGATGTGGCCCACACTTTCAATGCTTCCCAGGCAGGCGTCCACTGCGATTATGTAGGGGTCCTTAAAATGGGTGTATATCTGTTCCAGCTTCTCTTTCAGGTTGCTGGCGTGCACAGGTTCGTCCAGGGTTCCGTACACGTGAAGGTAGTCCTGAATGAGAGACTTGATTTTTGATCCGATCAGCGGGCCCAGGCTGTCTCCGGTGGAACGGTCGGTTCCTATGCAGAGCAGCACCTTGGCACGATCTCTTTTTACTCCGGCCTTTCTCAGCCGGGTGGTCAAATCCCAGCAGAATTTAGCCACTGCCAGGGGGTCTTCCCAGTGAATTTTGGTCTTGGCCGGGTATGACTCTTCTTCTCTTGCTTTTACAGCCATAAAATCCCTCCCAAAAAAACAGTCCGGTATAGTTATTCCCGCTGGGGCCGCAGTTTAATCAAAATCCCCGGATAAATTTTTTGCCGGGGGCATAGAGTGTAAAAAGGAGGTGGTAATTTTTGCATAGCACGGTCTGGACGGTATACAAGATAGCCGTTTTATACATAGGGGCGGTGATAGGGGCGGGCTTTGCGTCCGGTCAGGAAATTCTGCAGTTTTTTATTGTTTTTGAAAAAAAGGGCTTGTGGGGGGTAGTCCTGGCAGCAGCGCTTTTTTCCTTCCTGGGCGGGCTGGTGATGCTCCTGGCGGTGTCTGTAAGGTCAGGCAACTATAATGATGTGTACAGGCTGGTGATGGGGAGAATCCCCGGCCGTATAATGGATATCTTAAGCCTGGTCATGCTTCCGGGGGGCCTGGTGGTAATGCTGGCCGGAGGCAGCGCGGTTTTTTCAGAGCACCTGGGTCTCCCGGGCTGGCTGGGTATCCTGCTGATAGTTGTGGTAACCATTGCCGTTTTGTCCAGGGGGCTTAAGGGGGTGGTTTCGGCCAATGCCGTTTTGGTCCCTCTGAAAGTGGCTGTTATTGTGCTTATATGCCTCTTTTCACTGATATATTCCGGTGATCGTACGGGGGGTGGAATACCCTGTGGATTATCTTCCGGCAGCAAAATTAACTGGCTGTGGTCGGCTGTTCTTTATGTTTCCTATAATATGGTGGTTCCGGTGGCCGTACTATCTTCTCTGGGAGGAAAGGTGACGGTCAGGGAAGGTGTGCTGGGGGGAGTGGCCGGAGGGATGGCCCTTGGATTTGTAACGGGAATGGTTTTTTTGGCAGGCCTGGGCTTTTACCCGGAAATAGCCGGCTATCAGGTGCCACTTCTTTATATCGCCGGCCAGTTGGGGGGAGTGGCCGGAGGGATGGCCCTTGGATTTGTAACGGGAATGGTTTTTTTGGCAGGCCTGGGCTTTTACCCGGAAATAGCCGGCTATCAGGTGCCACTTCTTTATATCGCCAGCCAGTTGGGGGCAGTGGTAAAATTGGTGCTGGGACCGCTGATTTGGCTGGCCATACTGACCACGGCCATTGCCGACGCCCACGGCTTTGCCTCCAGGTTTGCCTATACGCACACCCGGCGTTACAAAATAATAGGATCGGCTCTGGTGTTGTTGGCCATACCCCTTTCAACCCTTAAATTCTCCTTTCTGGTGGCGATGCTTTACCCCCTTTTCGGATATGTGGGGCTTTTACTCCTCACGGCTCTATTGTTGGCGCTGCCGGTAAAAATATTGAGAAGGATATTTTATAAATCAGTATAATTAATTAGGGAAATACAAAAATAAACTTGGGATGTGTGGCGATGAACTGGCTGGATATACTTTTTGCGGTCATTATCGGGTGGTATACCTGGAATGGGCTGAATACAGGCCTGCTGGCGGGGCTGGCCAGACTCCTCGGGGTGCTGGTGGGCCTGGCTGCAGCCCTGAATCTTTACCGCCCGCTGGCCGACGAAGTCAATCTCAAATGGAATCTTGTTTCTAAAATAGGTGATTTTATTCCCTTTCTGGGGAAACCCGCAGGAGGCTCAGCGGCTGGGCCCGGAGGTGCGGTGGAGGTTTTTTCTCCCCTGGCCGGGGGCGCCGGGGGCCTGGCGGCAGCCCCCAAGGCGGTTTTTTACGGGCTGCAGGGCATAGGGGAGTCGGTAACCAGTTCCCTGGCCTTCGGGATACTTGATATTATCTGCTTTTTTTTAATATTTCTGCTGGTTTCAAAAATGGTTGCCCTGGGGGGATCGGTAGCGGGAAAGCTTTCCCGGATAGCTCTTTTAGGCCCCCTGGACAGGGCCGGGGGGCTGCTGCTGGGAGCCCTCAAGGGGTGCATCACAGCAGCGCTGCTGGTGGCGGTATTGGTATCCCTGCAGCTTCCGGCGGCATTTATTTCAGGGGGGCAAAAATCTACACTTTTCAGCCTGGCCCTTCAAAAATCCGTCCTGGCGCCGTATTTTATAAAGGCCCTGACGGTATTTAAAATAACTTTTCCGGGATGGCCGGTATAGGATGTCATTGGAGAGACATCCGAAGGGTATTACTATTATTGTAAAAAATATTTGCGGGGGTTTGATAATGGCAGTTTTAAATTATGACGCCCAAGATGAAAAGAAGGGACTTACTGTTTGGGATAAACTGACCAGCCAGGAAAAGGAAGAGGTCTTTACCTTCTGTGAAGGCTACCGGGAGTTTCTGGACAGGGGTAAGACCGAGCGGGAAGTGACCGGTGAGGTTGTAAAAATGGCCCGGGACAAGGGGTTCTGCGACCTGTGGGAAAAAAAGGGACTTAAACCGGGTGACCGGATTTTCTCGGTAAACAGGAACAGTGAAATAGTTCTGGCGGTGGTGGGCAGGCAGCCGCTGGAAAACGGCCTGGGGCTGGTGGGCGCCCATATAGATTCCCCCCGCATAGACCTAAAGCCCGAGCCCCTGTACCAGGACGGGCCCCTGTCTCTCTTTAAGACCCATTATTACGGGGGTATAAAAAAGTACCAGTGGGTGAGCATTCCCCTCTCGTTGCACGGGGTGGTGGCCAGGCAGGACGGCACTATTGCGGAAATCCGGCTGGGGGACCAGCCCGGGGACCCTGTGTTTACCATCACTGACCTGCTGCCGCACCTGGCCAAGGATCAGATGGAAAAAAAGATGTCCGAGGGCATTGTGGGAGAAGCCCTCAACATACTGGCGGGGGGCATCCCGGTGGAGGGGGACGGTGTAAAGCACCGGATTAAACAGGGGGTTTTAAACCACCTGAGGGATAAATACGGCATTGTGGAGGAGGATTTTATCAGCGCCGAGCTGGAGGCGGTTCCCGCCTGGCCGGCCAAAGATGTGGGCTTTGACCGGAGCCTTTTGGGGGGCTACGGGCAGGATGACCGGGTATGCGCCTACACGGCGGTAAGGGCGCTGCTGGATATGGGTGACAACCTGGAAAGAACCGCCGTGGTGCTGCTGTCCGATAAGGAAGAGGTTGGCAGCACCGGGAATACAGGTATGCAGTCCGCCTTTTTTGAGAATTTCGTGGCCGAAATGCTTGCGGCCCGGATCAATAGCTACAGCGACCTGCTGCTGCGCAGGACGCTTTCTTCTTCATACGCCCTGTCGGCCGATGTCAACGCGGCCCTGGACCCCAATTACGAGGAGGTAATGGATAAGCTGAACTCCGCCCGGGTTAACCGGGGAGTGGTGATTACCAAGTATACCGGGTCCAGGGGGAAGAGCGGATCCAATGAGGCCTCGGCGGAATTTGTGGCCAGGGTGAGAAGTATATTCAACAGTGCAGGAGTATACTGGCAGACCGGAGAACTGGGCAAGGTGGACCAGGGGGGCGGCGGGACCATAGCCTATCTTCTGGCCGCTTATAATATGGATGTGCTGGACTGCGGCACAGCCATACTGGGGATGCACTCGCCCTTCGAGGTGGCCGGAAAGGCCGATATATTCATGACCTACAGGGCTTACAGGGCCTTTTTGAAAAATATATAGAAGGGTCCGGGAGGCGGACCCAACTGTCCGGCGGGCCGGAAATTCCCGGCTTGCCGCAGCAGCAGGGAGGGGTTTGTCATATCTTTACCGGTTAAATATAATATTGGCGATACTGTAAAAATGAAAAAGACCCATCCCTGCGGGGGGGATATCTGGGAGGTCATGCGCACCGGGGTGGACTTCCGGATAAGGTGCAGCACCTGTGGAAGGGTGGTCATGGTTCCCCGGCCCAAATTTGAAAAGAGCGTCAAGGCCATTGTATCTCATTCTTGCCTTTAAACAGTTTCCGTGCTATAATACTTTAGCCAAATTGGCGTAAATTTCCCCCTGCTCCGTCCGCGTGGCGGGGCCTTAGTCCGTGGGGAGGAGGTGAATAGGAGTGCGCAAGTACGAAACTGTCTTTATTATCCGTCCTGATTTGGAGGAGGAAAAGACCAACGAGGCCGTCGAGAAATTTAAAACATTGATTGAAAAAAACGGTGGAGAGATTGCCAGCATCGACAAATGGGGAAAAAGAAGGCTGGCCTATGAAATCGAGGGCGCCAAGGAAGGGGTCTACGTGGTTTCCAGGTTTAATGCCGAGTCTGCAGCGGCCAGCGAACTGGACCGGGTCTTCAAAATTTCAGATGAGATAATACGCCATCTTATTGTCCGCGAGGATGAATAGCAGCCCGGCGTCCCGTTAACCGGGACAATCCCGGGGTTTTATAAAGAAAGTGCCAAGGCGGTGCGCTTAATGTACAATAAGATTATACTGATTGGCCGTTTGACGGCGGACCCTGAATTGAGGTTTACTCCCGGTGGAGTTCCCGTGTCCAGGTTTACCCTGGCGGTAAACAGGAATTTCAGCAACAAGCAGGGAGAGCGGGACACCGACTTCATTGATGTGGTGGTGTGGAGGAATCTTGCCGAGACCTGTTCCAACTACCTCAAAAAGGGGTATATGGCAGCAGTGGACGGGCGGCTGCAGATCCGGTCCTACGACGACAATCAGGGTATACGCCGCAAGGCTGCTGAAGTGATTGCAGAAAATGTCCGCTTTCTTGACCGGGGCAAGGACTCCCATGGACAGGGCGGGCAGTCTGCCGGAGGATACCGTCCCAAAAATAATGAAGACGATTTAAGCGAAGTCCCCTTTACAGAGGATGACATACCGTTTTAAAGGAAAGGGGAAATTAAGGAAAGGGGACACACCTGCTGAAGAATAGGCATTCCTTTGTGGACAGGAATGTCCCCAATGTATGAATGTCACCAATGGTAGGAATGTCACCAGCGTAGGATGTCCCTAATGGAGGAGGAATATATAAGTGAAACGTGAAAGGGGCCGCAGAGGAAAGAAAAGAGTCTGCGTCTTCTGCGTCGATAAACAGGTGGGCATTGATTACAAGGATGTGCCCCGGCTGAAAAAGTTTGTGACCGAAAGAGGCAAGATACTGCCCCGCAGGATTTCAGGCAACTGTGCCCGGCACCAGCGGATGCTGACAATAGCCATCAAAAGGGCCAGAAATATAGCCCTGCTGCCCTTTACAGCCGAATAGGAAGGGCCCGGTTCCCCCTTTAATTCAGGCGGGGAAGTGGTGGAGCCGCTTATAATTAAAGTGCATTTAAAAAGCTTCCTGTTTCCTGTACATCTGCATCGGCTGATGCACTGGTAAGGAAGCTTTTTTATTTTAACCTCCAAACCCCCACAAAGGGCAATAAATAACAGCATTGTTGGGTGCTTCGGGGGGAAGGAAAAAAAGGTCCGGCTGAAGAATAGTGATAAGTCATTCATGATCCGGAGGTATTTTTTATGTTTCAGGGCAGCAGCGAGTCCGATGTGGCAAAAAACATCAAGGTGGTGGAGTGGCTTAAGGCCGATCTTATTTCTTCCCTATCCGCCCTTTACAAGGGTATGCTGCGGGCCAGTGAGGAAAGGCTTCTAGACGCCCTTTCAGGTATAATAGTCACCTGCTATGTGCTGGGACGGAGGCTGGGATATAATTTTTCCAAGGTGGATGTGGCCGTGGAGGCCAAACTTCGGCAGGGAATAAAGGAGTCTCACGAGGTTGAAAAGTGGTATGGGGACCTGTCTCTGCTTTTAGCCTACCTGGTTGACCGGAAGAGGTGATTGCTTGGTTGCAGCTTTTGATAGAAAGATCCTCGCCTGCGCAGGGTATTTTGCCGCTCTTATTCCAATGGCCCTGGCGGCAGTGTACAGCCCGCTGTTTTATGGCGCGGCGGTTCTCTTAATGCCTCTGCTGCTTGCCCTGCTGGTGCGCAGGCTGGATCTGAGATACGGCCTGGCCGCACTGCTGCTTACAGGCGCAGTGCTTTTTATGGTAACGGGACATTTACAGATTGTTTTGTTGATCACTTTCCAGACGGGCCCCCTGGGCATACTGCTGGGCCTTCTCTTTAAAAACGGTGTCACGGCGGGAAGGACACTGGTTGCGGCCATTTTTATGTCCGTGGTTATTACTGCGGTAACCTTTCTGCTGATGTACTTTTTGACCGGGTCTAGCCCCTTTGCCCCGGACCAGATGGACCGGAGCATGTTTTACCAGATGAAGAGGGAAATAGCAGCGCTGTCCGCCGAAGGAATGAACCCTGATAGCATAAAGGAAATGGAGCTGGCGGTGGACCGGATAGAAGCGGCCTGGCCGGTGCTGGCCGCATCCTGCACCATCATCTGGATAATAGTATCGACTTTCTTTACCTATTCAATGACCCGGCGGTCCATGATCCGGCTGGGCTTTAACGTGCCTCCCGCCGGTCCTTTTTCCCGGTGGAGGCTTCCCTGGTATACTATCTGGGGAGTAATTGCCGGGCTTTCCCTTATGCTGGCCGGGGACGGGGCCGGGTACGCCGGAATGGATCAGGCGGGAAAGATTATACTGTGGGTTACCGGATTCATACTGGCGGTGCTGGGGGCATCGGTTACCACCTTTTACCTTAAAAGGTGGCTGTCCTCCCGGGCGGCCAGGCTGGTGGCGGTGGCCGTGCTGATTATTTTTGCGCACATCACGGTGGTGGCCCTGGTAACCCTGGGGCTTACAGACACCATTTTAAATATTCGCCGGTTATCTGCGGATGGCCGAACACCGGAGGGGGAAGAAAAAAAATGAAGGTGGTTTTACTTCAGGATGTCAAGGGACAGGGTAAAAAGGGGGATATAGTAACAGTGGCCGAAGGCTATGCCAGGAACTTTCTTATCCCCAGGAACCTGGCCGTGGTAGCTTCTGAAAGCAAGTTAAAGGAGCTGTCCGATCAAAAGGCCTCCCAGGCCAGGAAAAAGGAAAAGGCAGAGGATGAGGCCCGGCTTATGGCAGCACGTATGGATGGCCTTAAGGTATTTGTCAAAACAAAGGCGGGAGAGGGTGGAAGGCTTTTCGGCGCGGTAAACAACAAGGACATTTCAGAGAATCTGGCCGCTCAGCATGGTATTGATATTGATAAAAAGAAAATTATTCTTAAGGAGCCCATCAAGACCCAGGGGGAATTCCCCATCAGCATAAGGCTTCACCCGGCCGTACAGGCCAGTATAAATGTAGTGGTGCAGGGGGAATAAAGACTGAATAGCGAAAGGGGTTATGGCTTTGAAAGTGTTCCTGGAAAAGATAAAGGGCAGCATAAAAAATACTCCTCCCGGGGGCAATTTGCAGGGACAGGCCCAGGTCGCCAAGCAGGTCAATGCATTGTACGGGCTGGTCTCAAACCTGTACGGGCCTGACAGGCTGGTTCTCAGGGCAGGCAAATTGAATGCTTTGCAGCTTATGAGGTCCGAAAGGATCGAGGAAAGGGTGCTGGCCCTGCAAAAACTGGTTTTTGAGGATCCTACCCTGGACAGTGTCCCCACCCCGGAGGAGGTCCCCGAAATAATCCAGAAACTGGAGGATGAAATTGCCGATATAGTGGCCCGGCGTACCGTGGAAGACGAGATAGAAAGAAAAGTGAATGAAAAGCTCCAGGCCCGGCATGAGGATTATGTAAGGGAAATAAGGATGCAGGTGGTTAAGGAGAATACCGGCACGGAAAATGCCCAGACCCTGAAAAAACTGGCCCTCCTGGAGAAACTGGAGCAGAGAAACCTTTCCCGGTCGGCCATGGATATACTGCGCCCCGGCTGCTTCGATGAAATAGTGGGGCAGGAAAGGGCCATAAAGGCGCTGCTGGCCAAGCTGGTCACACCTTACCCACAGCATATTCTTCTCTACGGCCCTCCGGGGGTAGGCAAAACAACGGCGGCCAGGCTGGCTCTGGAAATGTCCAGGCAGCTGGAGGGAAACCCCTTTTCCGGCGACGCCCCCTTCGTGGAGGTAAACGGCACCACCCTGCGCTGGGATCCCCGGGAGGTCACCAACCCTTTGCTGGGGTCTGTGCATGATCCCATATACCAGGGGGCCCGCAAGGACCTGGCCGACGGGGGAATACCCGAGCCAAAACCGGGTCTGGTCACCGACGCCCAGGGGGGAGTGCTTTTCATTGACGAGATAGGGGAAATGGACCCCATACTTCAGAACAAACTGCTGAAAGTGCTGGAGGACAAGAGGGTTTTCTTCAGCTCGGCGTACTACGACCCCCATGACACCAATGTGCCCCAGTACGTGAAAAAACTGTTTGAAGAGGGGGCCCCCGCTGATTTTATACTGATTGGGGCCACCACCAGGGACCCGGAGGAAATTAATCCGGCCATTAGGTCCCGCTGCGCCGAGGTGTTTTTTGAGCCGCTCACCCCGGCCGATATAAAAGACATAGTCATTCAGGCCGCCGGCAAGCTGGGGGTCTCCATGGACGACAGTGTGGCCGATATAATAGGCCAGTACACCATCGAGGGGCGCAAGGCGGTAAGTATTCTGTCCGACGCCTACGGTCTGTCCTGGCGCAACAGCAACGGATCCGGTAAAGGGATAATAATTTCTCCCGATGAAATTTACGAGGTGACCCAGTCGGGCCGGCTCACTCCTTACGTTTTCATGAAGGCCTCAGACTCATGCGAGGTGGGGAAAATTTTCGGCCTCGGTGTGCACGGCTTCCTCGGATCGGTCATTGAAATAGAGGCGGTGGCCTTTCCCGCCCGGGTCAAGGGCAAGGGGGGCATAAGGTTTAACGATACCGCCGGCAGTATGGCCAAGGACTCGGTTTTCAATGCCGCCTCGGTATTCAGGAAGATTACCGGGGAAGACCTCCACAACTATGATGTGCATATAAATATAGTGGGCGGGGGAAAGATTGACGGGCCCTCGGCCGGAACGGCCATTTTCCTGGCCCTTTACAGCGCTATCCAAAACAAGCCTATTCCCCAGGATATAGCGGTTACCGGAGAGCTCTCCATACAGGGCAGGATAAGGGCTGTGGGGGGAATTCCGGAAAAAATATACGGGGCCAGGCAGGCCGGGATAAAAAAGGTTCTGGTGCCGGGAGACAACACCAAGGACATTCCTCCCGGCCTTAAGGGGATAATGGTTTCCCCCATACTGGGGGTGGAGGAAATAATCAATAGCATATTCAAGAACAATTCCCGCCTGGTCAACTGAATGGTCAGAAAGCGCCTGTATATGGCGCTTTTATACACCTAGTAATCGGGGATGTGATAATGTGTTTGACAAGGTTCCCCCCCAGAATATAGACGCCGAGCAGTCGGTGCTGGGATCCCTTTTCGTGGAAAGGGACTCGCTGTACAGGGTGGCCAGGTTTTTAAAGATCGAAGACTTTTACCTGGAAAGCCACCGGCTGATCTATAAGGCCTTTCTGGATCTTGACGAGGCCGGGGTGCCCCCGGACATGGTCACCATAACAGATATATTAAGGCAGCAGGGAAACCTGGATAAGGTGGGGGGAGTCACCTACGTGGCCTCCCTGGCGGCGCTGGTGCCCACGGCCGCCAATGTGGAGCACTACGCCAGGATAATAGAGGAAAAGGCCCTGCTGCGCAGCCTTATCACTATGGCCACCCGCATTGCCGGGATGGGGTACGAAGGCGGGGAAGAGGCCGAGAAACTCATCGATGAGGCCGAAAATATGCTCCTGCAGCTCAGCTCCAGGCGGTCTTCATCTGGATTCAGCCCCATAGAGCGCATACTGGTTGAGATATTCAGGTTAATAGAGGACCGGTACCGGAATAAGGGAAAAACATCCGGGATACTGACCGGGTTTAACGACCTGGACAGGCTGCTGTGCGGCCTGCAGCCCGGAGACCTGATCATTGTGGCCGGGCGGCCCGCCATGGGCAAGACCAGTTTCGGCATGACGGTGGCCCACCAGGCAGCTGTGCTGGGCGGGGTGCCCACAGCGGTATTCAGCCTTGAAATGTCCAAGGCCCAGCTGGTCCAGAGGGTGCTCTGCGCCGAGGCCATGGTGGACATGCAGAGGGTGCGCAGCGGATATCTTTCCGATCTGGACTGGAACAAACTGGCTGAGTCTGCCGCCAGGCTCACCAGGACGCCCCTTTTTATTGATGATTCCCCCGGCCTTTCGGTGCGGCAGGTACGGGCCAAGGCCCGCCGGCTAAAGGCCGAAAAGGGCCTGGGACTGATAGTTATCGACTACCTGCAGCTGATGCAGGGCTCCTCGCGTACCGAAAACCGCCAGCAGGAGATAGCGGACATTTCCAGGTCTCTAAAGGCACTGGCCAAGGATCTGGAGGTGCCGGTGGTAGCCCTGGCCCAACTCAGCCGGTCGGTGGAGCAGAGGGATAAGAAAAGGCCCATCATGTCCGACCTGCGGGAGAGCGGCAGCCTGGAGCAGGATGCCGATGTGGTCATGTTCATATACCGGGAGGAGTACTACAAGCCAGACACCGAAAAGAAAGCCATAGCCGAAATAATAGTGGCCAAGCAGAGAAACGGCCCCACCGGATCGGTGGATCTGGCCTTCTTGAAAGAATATACCCGATTTATGAACCTGGAGAGGTCGGCGGAGGGATAAAGTGTCAACGGACTCACCTGTCATCAGGTGGGTTTTTATTTGTTGAAAAAAAGAAGTAGAGGCATCTTGCGGGATACCTCTACTCTTTGTGTCAATTAAACTGCCTTGCTTGCGGAGTATTGTCTAATCTTATCTTGCCGGTTATTATTCGCAAGGCACTCCTTACAACTATATTGCAGGTCGGAGTTGATGCTGACACAATTAAGACACAATATTTTACCACATTTTCTGCATATCTCCCAGAAGATATAATTTTCCGTCTGTAATTCCGTTCCGCAATCTTGACAAATCATATTTTTAGATTGCATTTAAAACCTACTTTTCATTTTTTTTGATTTCTATACCCATATCTCCCAACATATCCCATACGGCCTTTTTGATTGCCTCGGACGGGTTTTCCCCTTTCAGGGCGCCTTCAATTTTTCCGGTAAAAGTTCCCACTGCAGACTTGTAATCCTTTTTTTCCACTGTTTTGGGCATTAATAAAACACTCCTTTCAACCATTATACAATATATTATGCCATAAAATGGAAATGGTGCCATGTTTGATTCAATATACCATTAATTTGTTATTTATATTTTTTTACGGGGTGTCCAGTATGTGACGGATGGAGGCGGCCAGAGTTTCGGGGCTGCGGTCCTGGAATATGTTTCTGCCGATGGCTACGCCGCTGGCTCCTGCCTTAACGGCGTCTGTAATCATGGCCAGCAAATCGCCGGTGGAATCCATTTTGGGGCCGCCGGCAATTACCACCGGGATATTTACCGCGCCGGTGACCTCGGCGAAAGTTTCCGGGGAACCTGTATAATTAACCTTTACGATGTCGGCGCCCACTTCCTCGGCCACCCTTGCTGCGTGTTTGATTTTTGCCGGGTGGTACTCGTTTTCTGCTATTCCGTCTCTTACATACATCATAGCTAAGAGAGGCATCCCCCAGAGATCGCACTCTTCCGCCAGCGTGCCCAAATCTTTTAACATCCCGGATTCAAAACTGCTACCCAGGTTTATGTGGGCCGATACCGCGGTTGCCCCCATGCGGATGGCGTGTTTCACCGAAGATATTGTTTCCTTTTTGTTAGGATCCGGCGACAGGGAGGTGGAGGCCGAGAGGTGGACGACGAGATCGCATCCCCCCGGGTGAACGTAATCTATTATTTGTTTGGCCAGGCCCTTATGTACGATAATTGCGTCTGCACCGCCGTCTACTACCGCTTTTACCGTCTTGCGAATGTCTATAAGTCCCGGGGCCGGCCCGATGGTTATCCCGTGGTCCAGGGGAACAATGAACAGCCGTTTGGAACGCTTGAACAGTTGTCTTAAGCGGACTTCTTTCCCTTTCATTACAGTGCCTCCTCCAGGGCTATTATTTTTCAATAATGGTTTCATCAACCTTTATGCCGACGTGGCGCCCCGGATCACAGAGGTAAGCCAGGAGGCTGTCGCCGGGCCGGATGGCGGAGGCGTTCCGGGGATGGCCGTCTGCGCCCATGATCCTGATATGCCAGTCGTCCTGGACTATAACATTCAGTTCCCTGCCGGCGGCCTCACCTTTGATCAGCAAAAGCGGCCTTACCTCAGTCTTAACCCGGCCCACGGTCAGCTCCCTGGCCTCTCCCTTTGTATTTACGCACAATACCTTGCTCCCGGCGGCCAGGTCGGTAATGTATTCAGTGGAGTTATTAGGCGCCCAGACGTAGGAGTGGACGGCTCCGGCGTTAACTCTGAAGGGGCGCAGGTTCATGTACGGGAGGAAGTGGGTTTCGGAGCAGACGAAGATCCCTCCTCCCGAAGTGGACCCCACGATCATACCCTCATCCCGGGTCATCAAATCGGTAGTGTCAATACAGGCTCTTGATCCCATGCCGGTGTGGCGGACCTCGGTGACCGCCAGTGGACACAGTTCAAGGCGCCAGGCGTTGTCTCTACGCAGGTAATTGGTCAGTTGCTGAACTTCAATGATATCCATTCCGGAAAACAGCACCCCGTCGCTTCCTTTTTCCAGGACTCCAAAGGCTACCTCCATATCAGCTGCTGTTGCCACCTGGCGCAATAGAACTGTATTGCTGTCCTGGAGCCGGGCAATGATCAGCTCCAGCGGTATATTGGTGGGCAGGTCGAAGTCTACGGCGGCATAGTCATACTTTACCGCCTCCTGCCACGATTGTTCCAGTGCTTCACGGTTGTTTACGGAGAGAAAAACACACGTCCTGTATCCCTGCCGGTTGGCCTCCTCCAGGACTTCCCGGCGGTCAGACAACACTGTTTCTCCACCGGGAAGCCCGGACAGTTCTTCTGCATCGCGGACTGCGGTGATGAGATGGGTTTTGTGGGGAAAGTGGCCGTTTTTCCGCTGTTCTGCAGACACTACCACTTTTTCAATGGGCGAATTATTTACCAGCCCCCAGATATCCGACCGCTCAAGGGGTACTGTCCGGCCGTCGAACCAAATCTCCTTCTGTCCTTTTCCCATGGTTTTCTCCTTTCTTAACCTTACATCCGGGCGGATTTAATGTATTTTTTTTGCTCCATCTCGGCGGCAGAGTAGATGTATTGCGGTTTTCCCACTACGCCCACGGACAGCAGCTCACTACTGTCATACAGGGTCCCCTTGGGAACCACATCGATATATAATTTCATCTTATACTTGTTTTCCAGCGTATTGACCAGTTGGGGAGAGATGTTGCTTTCCTCCCTTTCCTTCTCCACCACGAAATGCAGCCCGCCGGGAGCAGGGCCGACAACCCAGAAACGCCGGCAGGGGAGGTGGGAGACTATTTCATCCAGGTCCCACAGGTCTAATTCCCGGCCACCCATGGTAATGGTATCTTCCCGGCGGCCTCGAATCTCCAGGGAGACTTTCGCCCCGCAGGGACACTTTTTTTCCACAAACCTTGCCCTGTCCCCGGTAAGATATCTGATAATGGGAGTGGCCTTCTTCTTGAGGGCGGTAACCACCAGGTAGCCAAGCTCACCGCGCTTTACCTCTTTTTTCAGATCTTCGTCCAGCAGTTCAATAACAAAGTAATCCTCCAGCGGGTGGGGCCGTCCGAATTGGCAGTCAACCACTGCCGTACCTATTTCGGCCATGCCGTAGATATCAAAAACAGGTACACCCCATATATCCTCCAACAACCTGCGCCGCCCGGCGGACAACGGTTCCCCGGCGGTACAGACGGCCCTTAAGGCAGGGAAGTCCTGATTGGGCCTCTTCCCAAGCAGATCGGCGGTTTCAGCTATCAGGACGGCCTGCAGGGGAAGGCAGGTCAGAACGGTTACCTGCAGTTTCTGCAGCAGGCTGATCACCCGGGGAAAGGGACTCACGGCGGAACGGGCGCCCACAGGGACCACGCAGGCGTGTTTCATCTGAGCCGCGGCGTGTATCATATGGGCTATGGCCGAGATGGCATAGGGAAACCTTACCAGCACTATGTCGTCATCGTTGAAATCAACTCCGCACATGGTGATTTCCCTGGCGTTGTAGCTTAAGTCCTCCCTGGTGAACCAGGTGGAAACCGGAACACCGGTGGTGCCAAAGGTTTCGTGGTACTGATAGAGTTCCTGGAGGGGGACGCAAATCAGTCCCAGGGGGGATAGCTTCCTAAGGTCCTCCTTGGTGGTCAGGGGAATGTCCTTTAATTCTTCCAGGGAACTTAGGGGGTGGCCGGGTAAGCGTTCCCTGTAAAAGGGGGAGACTTTACAGTGTTCCAGTATTTGGTTTAGAGCTTTGAGTTTTTCCTGAGGTTTCATTTTCGCACACACTCCCTTTAGGCAAGGCGCAGGAGCACCCGGATATTGCCGCCCAGTATTTTTTCGCTCTCCCTGTCCGGCAGGCTTAAGAGAAGTATTTTTTTTAGTTCCACTGCCGGGTGGGAGAGAGGGTATTCGGAACCGAAGATTATTTTTCCAGCTCCGGCCTTTTCTACTGACTGTTTAATGTGGAGGTAGCTTCCGGTGGATGTTTCCAGGAAGAAATTTTCCAGTTCCGCCGCCGCTTCCAGTGCTTCCCGGTCAGCCGGGCCAAATCCCATATGCCCGAGGATAAAGTTGGTTTTCGGGAACTGCCGGGCCAGGGCTACGAACCTGGCGGTGGAAGCGCCCGGGCTGAAAACCACGTGGCTGTACATGGGATAGCCGTGGTTTCCGCAGCATTCCGCCAGGGCGGCCACTGCCTTGCCGGCAAAGGAGAACTGGTGCGTCATGGGTGTAAGCTTTAGTCCCCGGAAGCCTTGTTTAAAGCTATCTTCCAGCGCTTCTGCGGCATTCGGGCTGTGCGGGTCAATACAGGCAAAGCCCTGGAGGAAGGGATGGAGGCGGCAGGACTCCTTTACGTAGTGGTTGTCAGGGACGGGGTTTTCCGGTTGGGCCTTGCCAATGATGTAGTCAGTCATCTTACGCACATCCACAGTTCCACCGGGTACCACCACTCCCTGGTCAATGCCGGCTTCCCTGAGCTGGCTTATATAATTACCGACGTCGCCGTATGAGGTGGCCGAGATATGGGCATGGGCGTCAATGATCATTGCAGATTCCTCCTTTTTAGCGTAACAGCCATCTTTTTAGGGTCCGGAATCAGGAATTGGGAATTGGCGGTGGCTGCCAGCCGCCCAGAGCCTTTTCGATATGGCGCGCCGCCGCCAAAGCCACGTCCTCACACCAGGGGCGGGCCACCACCTGTACACCTATGGGCAGCCCTTCGGGCGAGGTTCCGCCGCGGACCACCACCGCCGGCCATCCGGTCAGGTTATAGGTGACGGCGTAGCTGAAGGCGGGGGCATTTCCGCCGGCCGATGCGGCGCCGTGGGGCATAGCGGGAAGGGCGCAGGCCGGGCAGATAATCACATCATATTTTTTCAGAAAAGAGAGCATCCCACAGCGGAAAAAGCGCCACCTGTACATAATCCCGCCAAACTCGGCGGCTGACACCGCACAGGCGCTGATCGAGTCCAGCAGCTGACGGGTGAGGGTGTGCGGGCGGGATGTTCCGGCCATTTGAAGCAGTATGCTGATACCCGACCCGCCATCGGAGGAAAGGATGCTGTGCATCAGATCAAAAGACATGCCTATAATGTCCGGGCGGTCCTCCAGCACGGCCAGGCCGGCATCGGACAGTGCCCCGGCGGCTGCCTTCACAGCCTCAGCCGTTTCGGAAGTGGGTGACATAATCCCGTTATCCGTATAGAATGCCGCCCGCAGGGTCCCCAGCGCCACTTTTCCAGGATCGCCCGGGGGCACCGGCACCGTGGCCGGGTCCAGCCAGTCTGTACCGGCTAAAATGGGGAGGACCAGCGTCAGGTCTTCCACAAACCTGGCCATGGGCCCCACCGCCGATAGCTGTTCCATCATCCAGATATAAGGCGGGAAGAGGCCTGTGGCCGGTACCAGTCCGGTGGTAGGCTTGATGCCGGCAATACCGCAAAAATGGGCGGGCAGCCGGATGCTTCCGGCGGAGTCACTGCCCAGGCCCAGCGGGGATGCGCCTGCCGCGATGGCGGCCGCCTCCCCGCCGCTGCTTCCGCCGGGGGTGCGCAGGACGCTGTAGGGATTGTTGGTTCGGCCGTAGACCAGGTTGTCGCTCTCATAGGCCAGGCTTAGTTCCGGAACATTGGTTTTGCCCAGCAGTATCGCTCCGGCGGACCGCATGCGCTCCACGGCGGTGGCGTCCCGGTCCGGAACAAAAAGCTTTCGCCCCTCAGTGCCCCCTGTTGAGACCATGCCGGCAGTTTCAAAGGAATCCTTGACCGTTACCGGCACGCCGTGAAGCGGCCCGGTTGCATCTCCCCGGGCAAGGCGGGCATCGGCCTGGCGGGCCTCAGCCAGGGCCGCCTCCGCCCTCAGCTGCACCACTGCGTTAAGAGCGGGGTTTATACTTTCAATCCGCTTCAGGTACGCATCGACAGCTTCTTCCGAGGAAACCTTTCTGGCGCGGATGGCTTGCGCCAGCCCGGCTGCCGAAGCGCGGGTTATATTATCCATGTTTTTCTCCCCCGGTTTAAGGTTACTGGTGTACTACCCGGACAGTTTTGCCCTGCGGGCGGGGAATCCTATCCACGATTTCAAATTCACAGGGCAGCCCGGTGCCGAATTCCATTTTGCTGGCCAGATAATCAGCCAGTTCAGGAGTGGGGCTGACTCCCGCAGCCAGTTCGGCGCGGATTTTCAGCCGGTCCGAGCCCGCCGGATCAACCACGAACTGGAACCAGTTGCCCACTTCCGGCAGCCGCATCAGGAATTCTTCCAGGTAGAAAGGAGACAGCGGCACTCCCCGGATAAGCACATGGTCTACCAGCCTGCCCCGCAGGAAGAGCCTGGGGAGCGCAACCCCGCAGGGGCAGGGGTCCGGGTCTATATAGCCCAGATCCTGGGTGCGGTAGCGCAGTATAGGGGTGTCGTAACGGAGCAGGCAGGTAACCACTATCTCCCCAATCTCACCGGGTTCCATAACCTTTCCCGTGTTGGGGTCCACTATTTCGACGGCTGTGTGGGCCATGGCGAGGTGGTAGCCGTTGTGGGCGTCACACTCAATGCCCACTCCGCCGCATTCCAGTGAGCCATAGTAAAAGTTGGCCGTAGTGCCCCATATTTTCTCCACCCTCTCCCGGAAGGAGTGTGAGCAGCCTTCGCCGGTGAGCCACATCTTTTTCAGAGGCAGGCTTTTTAAATCAAAGCCGCTCTCGCCCGCCTCCTCGGCCAGGGTCATGGCCCAGGAGGGAGTGGTGATCACCACGGTGGGCTGCAGGTCGCGCATCATCTTGATGGTCTTGGCCGGAGTGGAATAGGCTCCTCCCTTACCGGCCGGGATAACGGTGGCCCGGCATCCGTCCATGAACGTCTTGTGAAAGGCCAGGCCCGCCGAGCTCATTTCGTAGGGCAGTGCGTTGAGGACTATGTCGCCCCGCTCCACCGGCACCAGGGTGGGATAACCGGCCGACATTTCGTAGAGGTAATAATCCTCCCATGTATTCATGATGTATATTTCTTCTCCGCCGGTGGTGCCGGTAGACACCTGCACCAGGGAAATGTCTCCCTTGTCGCAGGCCAGAAGCGCCCACGGGTTGCCCCGCAGCTCGGCCTTGGTGACGAAGGGAAGGCGGCTCATGTCCTCAAGGCCCTTTATGTCGGCCGGACGTACCCCCGCCCGGTCCATCTTCCCCCGGTAAAAGGGGGAATGATCGTAGGCCCGCTTTACCACTTCCATTAGGGATTCCTTCTGAAACCCGGCCAGCCGGCTTAAAGGCATGCTGTCGGGAAAATCCGGCACGGTAAAGTATTTCCCCGCTAATCCCGGCTTGCCCATGTCATTTATTATTTTCTTCAGGTTGATCTTCATCCCCGGCGCCCATCCTTTCTTGCAGCAGTGCCTTATATTTGGAATCCGGGCTGTCTTTCATCAGCTTTCCCCATACCTTTTGGGCCTTTTCGCTGTCTCCGGTGCGCTGGTAGGCCGCGCCCAGGTCATAAAGTATCTTATGATAGAGCTCCCTGGGGAAAACGCTGTCTTCCTGCTCGCACACCATTTTCAGGAACCGGAAATCCTTAATGGCCCGCTTGGTCTGGTGGAAGAATACTTCGGGCAGAGAGTATGCCAGGTAGGCCCGCAGCAGGCGTATCCTGGGGTTGTTCCGGTCCCGGGATATGGCGCGGTTTAAATGGACCAGCCCCTTGATGGCATTGCCGAAAATGGCGTTGGGCTCGGCGGAGTCCCGCCCCGCCAGGGCCATGCTGCTGCCGTAGTAGGCCCGGGCGACTGTGTCGCCGGGATTTGCTTCATAGGCTTTTTGCCACAGATCCAGGGCCATTTTTGACGCCGCCGGGTTGCCGGCCACACCCAGGTCGTGCAGCCGGAATCCCTCCTGGTAGAAAGCTTCCCGGTTGTCCGGGGACAACTGTTCCAGGGGACCTCTGACCAGCTCATGGCCGCCATTTTCATCGATCAGGGCTTTGAATTTCGAATCGGGGTTAAGGGACAGGAGTTTTTTACGCGTTGATAACGCTTCCTCCTCCAGTCTCAGGCGCTGGTAGGCTACGCTCAAATCGTAGAGGAGCTGCCAGTATGTTTCGGTGGGAAATACCGACTGATCTTTTTCATGCATTTGAATCAGGTGTTCAAAATCCGCAATGGCGGGAGCCGTGCGGCGGAAGAAGGCCTCGGGTAGCCGGAAACAATGGTAGGCCCTGATCATTCTTATTCTTACATCGCCCGGGCTGCTGTTTACGGCGCTGTCCATTATCTTGGAGGCCTTTATGGGGGTGGAAAACATTTCTCCCGGATCTGCCGAGTCCCGTGCCGCCAGGGACATGCAGTCGGCATAATAGGCCCTGGCAAGCGGCTCGTCCGGATTAGCCGCCATGGCTTTCTTAAAGAAGCTGAATGCCTTGCGGGAAGCCTCGGTATCACCTTTCAGGGCCAGATCCCTTAGCTTTATCCCCTCTGCAAGCTTTTTCTCTATTTTTCCGTCTTGCGGCTTAGTCTTTTGCCCGGTGTCCTGGGCCGGAATAAGGCCGGCCGCGTGAAAACCTTCTGCCCTGAGAAGTTCAATGTATTTTGGGTCTTTAGCTGAAGACAGAAGCTTTTGCCAGGTGGACTCGGCCTCCTGGTCTTGACTGAGGCGCTTATATGACGCCCCCAAATCAAATAAAACCTGACAGTAAAAATCTTGCGAGAAGGATGGGTCACCCTCGTAGCGGGCCGCCAGGTAGCTTAAATCTTCCACTGCGGTGCCGGTACGGTGAAAAAAATTCTCGGGCAGCCGGTAACATACATAAGCCCGCAGGGTGCGTATTTCTATACTCTCCGGTTCACGGGCCACAACACTGTCCAATATCTTTAGTCCCCTGATGGCCTTATTAAACCTCTCCGTGGGATTAGCGGCGTCCCGGCCGAGGAGAGAGGTTGCGCTGCCATAGTAGGCCTCCGCAAGGGTGTTTTTAGGCGCCAATGACCGTAATTTCTCCAGCAGTTTATGGGCCTCTTTGACGGCGTCCTGATCACCTTCAACGCCTAATTTATGCAGATTAACCGCCTGGGTAAACAGTTCTCCCCAGGGTTCGCCTGCGTAGCCGTGAGCAATCTGTGCCGGTAAGCTGTCCTTGGTGTCTGAAGCCATTTTTTCGCCGACTACACACCCTTCGCCCATTTCAGGTTGTTCCCCGTTGTCTTCCCCCGTGTCCAAAACCGGCTTTTCTTCTTCTTTCTTGCTGCCGCCGGCTTCTTCAGTTTCTTCCACTGCCTTTTTATCCGGTTGTTCCGGCGGCTGCACGCACAGAGGGACCTCTAATGGGTACTCTTCTTCCAGGGCTGTTTTGGGTACTGCTTTGTTTAACTCCAGCCTGCGTTCATGGGCCTGTTCTTTCTGGGAGTGCCCGGTTATTTTAGCCGTTGCTTCAATTAAATACGGCTGTGACAATACCGGTTGAAACTCCGTCATCCGGTTTTCCTCCTTCATGCAGGAAAAATTAGCAAAAAAAAACATATCTTCCTGTTTGTATAACAGTTTATGGCAATAAAATGGCATATGTGATTATTTATGGAATAAAATATTAATTAAGTTAAAACCTGAATCCGTGACATCTTTGA
>JAMCVT010000095.1 GCA_023475565.1 Actinomycetota bacterium | reverse complement strand
TAAGACGGCACCGCCGCAGTACGGCGGTTTTTTTCTGCCAATGTATAGAAAAGAGCGGTTTTTGTCAAGAATACCAGCCGGTAGGTTTTTTTCATAAATAGGGGTGTGAAATATGCAGGTTGTCTGGGAAATGATGAGTGATGCCAAGATATGGTCTCTTTTGGGTAACATAGGCAGAAACATTGACGAGGATGTTTCCAGGCTGATGTTTATAGAGCTATTCAGCAGGCTTAAAAAACTTGAAGAGGAGAATACTGCCATGCGGATTCTTCTTATGGAAGAAAACCTGCTGGACAAAGATCTGTATGAAGCAGCCCTGCGGGCAGTGCGTGACTTTTTAAAGGAAAAGGACATGGAAAAAGCCAGGGAGAGCGATTTTTTTGCAAATTCGGGTATTCCTTTTCCAGAATGGGTTAATTTCAAGCTTACCGGAAAATTCAAAGCGTCCGGTCCGGCCCGGGAATTTTAGTAGATCCGGTAATGCGCATCATAAAATCTGCCGCAGGCAGGTTTTTTTCATTTTACGGAGAATTTTCATGCAATCGGGAGCGGGGCGAAAAACCGGCCTGTAGGCGGGGTGATTTTTTGTTTATAGAAGGTATAGGCACTGATATTGTTAATGTGGCACGCATAAGGGACATTACCCTGAGAAGAGGCGCCCGTTTTCTTAAAAGGGTGTTTACCGAAAGTGAACTGGAATACTGCTTTAAAAGGAAGGACCCGTACCAGTGCCTGGCGGCCAGATTCGCGGCCAAGGAAGCTGTGTTCAAATCACTGGGAACAGGGCTTATAGGATGCAGATGGACTGATGTTGAGGTTGTCAGGAGCGGTTACTCGGCGCCTGTGGTGCAGCTCGGCGGAAATGCCGGAAAGATGGCCGGGGGCAGGGGGATAGCAAGGGTTTTGGTAAGTATAAGCCATGACCGGGGCATGGCTGTGGCCTTTGCCCTGGCAGTAAAGGGGGGTGGCCCGGAATGAAGGCGGTGACCGCCGGAGAAATGAGGGAAATTGACCGGAAGGCTATACATGAATTCGGTATGCAGGGCGTTGTGCTGATGGAAAATGCAGGCCGAAGGGTCGCGGAGGCGGTGGTGGAAAAGCTTGGCACCGTTTTTGGCCGGACGGTAACAGTATTTGCCGGCAAGGGAAACAACGGGGGAGACGGGCTGGTGGCCGCCAGGCACCTTTACAACATGGGGGCTGATGTGAAAGTCCTTCTGCTGGATAAGCCCGAGAGTATCTTCGGGGACGCTGCGGTAAACTTTGAAATATGGCGAAAGATGGATCAAAAGATTTATACCGTTACGCTAAAGGATGATTTTAACGCTGTCAGGCTCTTTCTGGTAAAGACAGATATAGTTGTGGACGCTATATACGGCACGGGCTTTAAGGGAAAGGTCAGGGAATACGCAGGCCGCATAATTGAGGCTGTCAACGCCTGCGGTAAGCCCGTGGTGTCAGTGGATATACCTTCCGGGCTGGAGGCCGACACCGGAAATGTGGGGGGGCCGTGCATTAGGGCCAGTGTAACGGTCACCTTCGGGCTGCCCAAAATAGGGCTTCTCCTTGAGCCCGGGGCCGGTTACACAGGAGAGATGAAGGTGGCCGACATATCGTTTCCTCCGGCGCTGCTGGATGAGGAAAATATAAAACACAACCTTATCGACAGGGATCTGGTAAGGGACTGGCTGCCATTCAGGCCCAACAACTCCAACAAGGGAGATTACGGAAGGGTGCTGGTGGTTGGGGGAAGCCGGGGCATGGCAGGCGCGGCCAGCCTGGCAGCCGAGGGGGCGCTCAGGGCCGGCGCCGGGCTGGTTACCCTGGCGGTCCCTGAGGATGTGTACCTGCCTGCTTCCAGGCTTGCCGAGGTAATGGTGGCGCCTGTACCCTGTACAGGGGCAGGGACTCTGTCAAAAAAAGCCCTGCCGGTTATTTCTGAAATGATGGAGAAGTCTGATGTGCTGGTTCTGGGGCCTGGGCTCTCCACCAACCCGGAGACAGTGGCTGTGGTGAGGGAAATAGTATCATTCGCCAATTCACCCCTGGTTTTGGACGCCGACGGTCTTAACGCCCTGGCCGGGCACTCTGATATTATTAAGAAGGTTAAGGTCCCCCTGGTTATGACTCCTCATCCCGGTGAAATGGCCCGTCTGACCGGCAAATCAGCCGGGGTTGTGCAGCAAAACAGACTGCAGGAGGCCCGTTTAAGGTCTTTAGAGTGGGGGGTGGTGCTGGTTCTTAAGGGGGCCCGGACCGTGGTGGCCACTCCGGATGGAAGTATATACATAAACCCTACCGGGAATCCGGGCATGGCCACCGGAGGAAGCGGAGATGTACTGGCCGGTGTCATAGCCGGGCTGGCGGCCCAGGGAATGCCATTGGACAGATCTGCGGCGGCGGGTGTATATCTCCACGGGGCGGCAGGGGACAGCGCAGCCCTGGAGAAAGGCATGATGGGGCTTGTGGCCGGTGATATCACCAACTTTCTCCCCGGGGTAATTAAAACGCTGGAAAACGATAACCTATAGAAACGCTTGAGGGTAATGCCTCCGGTCAGGAGCCAGAAGCTTGCATATAAGAAATGCTTTTACTATTCTGGATTCTGACTTCTGTATTCCGACAGAATAAAATTCTCAGTATGAGTGTATTTAGAGGTGTTTATAATGGTTGAACTCCCTGTCTGGGCCGAAATAGACCTCAGTGCCCTCTCCCATAATATAAGTGAAATAAGGAGGGTTATTCCTCCTGAGGCCGGAATAATGGCTGTGGTCAAGGCCAATGCATATGGTCACGGGGCCGTGGAGGTAGCAAGGACAGTCCTGTCCGAAGGGTCTGCCCGCCTGGCCGTAGCCAGAACATCAGAGGGCCTGGAACTCCGCCGGGAGGGAATAGAGGCGCCAATTCTGGTGCTGGGCTATACTCCCCCCGGACAGATCCGGGATACTGCCGTGAATAACCTGGAGCAGACCGTTTACGGATCGGATTATGCCCGGGAGGTTAACCAGGAGGCCTGCCGGGCGGGATTGAGCATGGCCGTTCATATCAAGGTGGACACCGGTATGGGCAGGCTGGGGGTTGTGGCCGGCACCGCTTCGGCCGTTGATGAGATAAAGGAAATTGCCGGGCAGGACCATCTCCGGGTGGTAGGCATATACACCCACCTGGCCTGTGCCGACAGCTCCGACAAGACCTTTACCCTGACTCAGCTGGATAAGTTTACCCGTTTACTGACAGACCTGCGCCGGGAGGGACTTGATTTTCCGCTGGTGCACACCGCTAACAGCGCGGCTATAATTGACCACCCGGAGAGCTGCTTTAACCTTGTAAGGGCTGGTATTTCAATGTACGGGCTTTATCCTTCGGAGGAGGTGGACACCAGTAGATTAAAATTAAGGCCGGTTATGTCCCTTAAAACAAGGGTGACCCAGGTCAAAAAGGTTCCGGCCGGATTTCCAGTCAGCTACGGGAGCACTTTTATTACTGAAAGGGAAACTTTTATTGCCACACTTCCGGTGGGGTATGCGGATGGTTATTCAAGGCGGCTGTCTTCCAGGGGGCAGGCGCTGGTAAGGGGAAAAAGGGCGCCGGTAGTCGGGAGGGTATGCATGGACCAGTGCATGATTGATGTGGCAGGAATTCCCGGGGTGTCCCCCGGGGATGAGGTTGTGCTTTTCGGAAGGCAGGGGGAGGAGTATATTCCGGTGGAGGAAGTGGCCAGCCTTATGGGGACCATCAATTATGAGGTTGTTTCAACAATGGCGGCAAGGGTTCCCAGAGTTTACAAAAGATAAGTTTATTATTGACCGGCAGGTGAAATAAATTTATAATTAATTAGATGTGCATATTTGAAGGTACAGAGGTGTACCTTGAGGCCGACGAAGGTCCTAATGCCGTCTTTTTTTTAGCGGTTTAGGGCTTTTTTTATTCTGAAACGGGGGAGGGATATCCGTGAAGAAGATTGAAGCCATTGTCAGGCCACACAAGCTGGACGAGGTCAAGGAAGCCCTGAACAGCATGGGGGTTCACGGCATGACCGTTACACAGGTATTTGGCTGCGGAAAGCAGCGGGGTTTGACAGGGGTCTACAGGGGGCAGGAGTACAACATCAACCTGCTGCCCAAGGTAAAGGTGGAGATTGTCGTAAAGGATGGCCTGGAGGATGATGTGATAAAGGCTATCAGCAATGTATCCCGTACCGGTGAAATAGGAGACGGGAAAATTTTCATTTCAGCCATTGACGATGCTATCCGCATCAGGACGGGTGAGAGGGGTAATGAGGCCCTTTAGCTGCAGGTGAGCACTTCTCAAAGAGCATGGTTTTTTTCTCAATGTTGAGCGTATAAAAATAATAGTGTTTTTACTGAGCAAAGACGCTCCAGCCCGGAAGGGCTTAGGGGCGTTTTGTATTTTCTGGAATATGGGGGAGAAAATATGGATTCGTTCAGCATTTCGGAGCTTGCCGGCGGGATTGATACCGTATGGGTTTTACTCTGCGCTGCCTTGGTCTTTTTAATGGAGGGCGGGTTCGCCTTTTTGGAAGCCGGTTTTATAAGGGCCAAAAACTCATTGAATATAGTTATGAAGGTTTTCACCGACTGCACCCTGGGTATGCTGGCCTACTGGGCCGTAGGCTTTGCCATAATGTTCGGCCTGGACAGGGCCGGGCTTTTCGGAACCAGCGGTTTTTTCCTTGGCGGGGGTATGGATCATATCAAATTGAGAGTGCCTATATACGCCTATTATATTTTTCAGGCGGCCTTTGCTATGGCCGTGGCCTCGATAATCTCGGGCGCTGTGGCCGAAAGGATGAAGTTTTCCACCTATATGATTTTTACTGTACTGGTTACCGGGCTCATTTACCCTATATCCGGCCACTGGGTATGGGGAGCCGACGGCTGGCTGGCTAAAATGGGAATGCTTGATTTCGCGGGTTCCGCAGCAGTTCACGCGGTGGGCGGATGGTGTGCCCTGGCTGCAGTGATAGTGCTGGGCCCCCGCATGGGCAAGTACAGTGACGATGGCAGTATAAACGTACTGCCGGCTCACAATATGCACCTGGCCTTTCTGGGAATTTTCATTCTGTGGTTCGGGTGGTTCGGCTTCAACCCCGGTAGTTCCCTTTCCGGCCTGGACATGAATATAGCCCGCATAGCGGTTACCACCAACCTTGCTGCCGCCGCCGGCGGCACTTCGGGAGCTCTGTTCACCATGATCAGGTGGGGGAAGCCGGACCCCAGCATGGCGATGAACGGTGCCCTGGCGGGATTGGCTGCCATTACCGCTGGGTGCGCGTATGTTTCTCCGGTGTCTGCCGTTATAATAGGCCTGATTGCCGGTGTGCTGGTTGTGCTGGCGGTGGGCTTTTTTGACAGGATTAAAGCGGACGATCCGGTGGGAGCCATTGCGGTACACGGGGTCAACGGCACATGGGGCGCCCTGGCGGTGGGGATCTTTGCAGAAAAAGGCGGCCTGCTGTATGGTGGTGGGCTGAAAATGCTCGGTGTTCAGGCCCTGGGTGTATTTTCGGTTTCCATCTGGGCCTTTGTTACCACTTTCGTACTTTTTGTCATTTTAAAGAAGATTATGGGGATAAGGGTTACACCCGAAGAAGAGGCCGAGGGTCTGGATATAAACGAGCACGGTATACCTGCCTATACGGAACTTACAGCACCGCCTATTTACGGGTCGGGCCATGGTCATGACTCTCACGCCGGGGCGCTAAACCACATCGGGCACATGAAAATATAATGGTTGGCTGTAGTACATAAAGAAAGGCGTGGTTAGTATCCGCGCCTTTTTTATGCAATATATCTGGTTTATACTCCTTTGAAAGGATTTTTCAAGGGAAGGAAATGATATATTACATGTAGAAAACTTTCCGTGAGAAATTTTTTTTGTAAGGGAGACGAAGGATACAATGGACACTATTTGGGCTCCGTGGAGAACGGTGTATATCGGCAAGGATCATGGCTCCGCATGTATTTTTTGTGAAAAGCTGGCCTCGGATAAAGATGCCGAGAACTATGTATTATACAGGGGGGACAGGGTGTTTGCCCTTTTAAACCTCTATCCGTACAATAACGGCCATATTCTTATCTCACCCAAAAGGCATGTGGGAGACATTACCGATCTTGACCAGGATGAGATTCTCGAACTGGGTCTGGTCACCCAGAAGATGACCGGACTCCTCAGGGAGGCCTTTAACCCGGAGGGGTTCAATATAGGAGTAAACCTGGGAAAAATAGCCGGTGCTGGCGTCCCCGGCCATTTTCATATTCATATAGTCCCCCGCTGGGGAGGGGATACCAATTTTATGCCTGTGCTGGGTGATGTTAGGGTCATCTCCGAGGGCCTCGACCTGACCTATAAAAAACTGATCGGGGTGCTTAATAAAGAAAATTTATAAAAAAAAGCATAAAGTACAAAGGGCTGGACACTCGGCCCTTATTTTCATTTAAAGCCAAAATATTATTGACACAGAAGTGGTTAAAGTGTAAATTTAACACAGCTAATAATTCATCATATTAATAAATATAAAGGGGGGGAATGAGTGGAGGAAGCTGATATTTATTTGGAATATGCTGTGAGGCTGGAGAAGATCTGGGAAGATGCCTTTTTTCTTTTTCATGAGTTCATGTTTGAAAGGGGAAATGAAGAGGGCCTCACACATGTGCAGATTATGCTGCTCAAGTTTCTCTTGGACAAGGAAAGTGTGACGGTTTCTAATGTGGCGGACTTCATGGGGGTAACCATGGCGGCCGCTTCAAGCCTTCTGGACAGGTTGGAGAAAGGGGGTCTGATAACCAGAGACAGAAGTGAAACGGACCGGCGGGTGGTATATGCCGGACTTACTCCCCAGGGCCGGGAAGTAATTGAAAAATTTGCGGCCAGGCGGAGGAAAAAGCTGCAGCTTCTGGTGACCAGGATGGGCCGTGAGGGGGCACTGAATTATTTAAAGGCACAAAAACTTATGCTGGAAACACTTGAATTGATATTAAAAGAGAGAAGTGAACAGGAGGCTAGTAATGTCTGAGGGGAAAAGGAGAAAATGGATGAAGCCGGCTATTATCCTTTCCGTAGTGGTTTTGCTGGCTGTTGTTATTGTTGTCAAGGCAGAGTCTAAAAAGGATAAAAACGTAACCACCCAGGAGAGGCTGCAGCCCGTTGCGGTCACTGCTGTAACCAGTCGCCCTTTCGGTGAGGAACTGAGTATAGCCGGGACGGTTACAGCCTTTACCGAGGCTAAGCTGGCGCCCAAGGTGGCTGGAAGGGTGGTTTCGGTAAATGCCCGGGTGGGTCAGCGGGTGGCCCTGGGAGAGGTCCTTCTCACCATAGATCAGAACGATTATCAGACTGCCCTCAGGGTGGCAGAGGCTAATTTATCCTCGGCCAGGGCCGGCTCAATAAAGGCTGAAACCGACTATGAAAACGCTAAAATGAATTATGAGCGCACCGAACAGCTTTTCAACCAGGGAGCTGTTTCCAAGAGCCAGCTGGAGAAGGCCAAAGGAGAGTACTCTGCTGCTGAGACTGGCTATAAGGCCAACCAGGCGCTGATATCACAGTACCAGGCTTCTCTTGACAAGGCCGGAAATGATTTTGAAAATACAATGGTCAGGGCTCCCTTTGCCGGGGTGGTGGCTCAGCGCCTTACCGACCTGGGAGAATTGGTGTCCCAGCAAACTCCGGTGTTTACCCTGATACAGGATAAACCTCTGCTGGTCAAGGTCAATCTGGCTGAAAGCACGGTGACCCGGGTGGCCCTCCAGCAGAAGGTGGAAATATTTGTGGCCGCAACAGACAAATCATACCAGGGAACGGTTATAGCCATAGCTCCCCAGGCCGATCAGACCACCAAGGCCTTTTCTGCGGAAATAACGCTGGATAACCCCGGGGAGGAAGTAAAGCCCGGTATGGTGGCCGACCTGCGCCTTACCACTAAAATGGTGGAGAAGGCCCTTGTTGTTCCAACCGACTGCATTCTGGAGGAAGACAGCGGACCGGGAATTTTTGTGGTGGAGAACAATGTGGCCCACCATCGGAAGGTTGCCGCAGGCATGGTGGGACAGGGATATACTCAGATTGTTTCCGGACTGAACGAGGGTGAAATGGTTGTTGTTAAGGGCAATCACCTGCTAGTTGACGGGATGGGAGTGAAAGTGGAAGGAACACAGGTGGATAACCCGGCCCAACCTGGGGGTGAAACCAGGTGAAAATAGCAAATTTTTCGGTGGATCGGCCGGTGGCCATTTCCATGCTTATTGTGGCCCTGGTGCTGGTGGGAGTTGTGGCTCTGCCCAAGCTGAGGGTGGATCTGTATCCGGATATGAATCTTCCTTATGTATTGATCACCACGGAATATGAGGGGGCCTCACCGGCGGAGGTGGAAAACCTGGTCACCAAGCCCCTGGAGTCATCCCTTTCGACAGTCAGCAACGTCAAAGAAGTAATTTCCTGGTCTGAGCCGGGAGTTACCAGGATTGTCATGAGCATGAACTGGGGGACTGATATGGACCAGGCCGCCCTGGACATGCGCGACAAGGTGGACATGGTCAGGGGTTATCTGCCCTCGGAGGTAAAAACCCCCAGGGTGCTGAAGCTGGACCCAAACAGTATGCCCATAATGACCTTTGCGCTTTCCGGGTCCGACCTTTCCGAAATGAAAAGGGTGGCCGAGGATATCATCCAGCCCCGGTTGGAGAGGGCTGAAGGAGTGGCCTCGGTTTATGTTACCGGGGGCAAGGAAAAAGAAATAAAGGTGGTGCTCAATCAGGCCAAGCTGCAGATATACGGGCTGACGGCGGGCCAGGTAGCTCAGACCATAAGCTCAGACAATCTCACGGGGACAGCGGGATCGGTGGCCAGGGGAGCCAGCGACCTTGACATACGCGTTATTGGCGAATATAAAAAGGCCAAGGATTTGGAGGATATATTGGTAGGTCTACCCGGGGGTGGAACGGTGCGACTCCGGGATATAGCCGACATAAAGGATGACACCAAGAAAACAACCCAGATAAGCTATGTAAACGGCCAGCCCTCGGTGGGTATCACGGTCATGAAAGAGTCCGGCAGCAATACCGTTCAGGTGGCAAAAAATGTAAAGAAGGCCGTGTCCGAATTGCAGTTGGAGCTATCTGAGGGCATCAAGCTGAATACAGTGACCGATCTTTCCAAATTCATCAGTGACGCCATCAAAAACGTGGTGGAGCATGCCGTGCTGGGCGGGCTTTTGGCCGTGGTAGTGCTGTACCTCTTTCTGAGGAGTTTCCGCAGCACCATTATAGTGGCGGTGGTAATACCTATCTCCATCATCGGCACCTTCAGCATGATGTATTTCGGCAAGCAGACAATAAACATGATATCGCTGGGAGGCCTGGCCCTGGGCCTGGGGTCCCTGGTAGACTTCTCGGTGGTGGTGCTGGAGAGTATATTCAGGTACAGGCAGGACGGAAACGGGGTGATTGACGCCGCCAAAAAAGGGACCGCCGAGGTGGGCAACGCCGTCATGGCCTCAGCCGCAGCCCAGGTGGTTGTATTCATGCCGATAGTGTTCGTACAGGGTCTGGCCGGCATACTCTTCGGGCCCATGGCGCTTTCGGTAAGCTTTTCCCACCTGGCGGCGCTCTTTGCCGCCCTTACTCTGGTACCCATGATTTCCTCCAGGATGCTTAAAATAACTATAAGTGACGGGGGGGAAGGCTTGGGCAACGGGAACGGCAGGATTATGACAACTCTTCATATGCCGGCTGAAAAATTCGGAAAGTATTACAGGAGGCTTGCAGAAAAGTACTCTCTCCTGCTGAACTGGGCGCTGGGTCACCGCAAAACCGTGGTATTCTCTTCCCTGGGACTTTTTGTGGTGTCCTGCGCACTGCTTTTTGGCGTGGTGGGCACCGAGTTCATGCCCCAGATGGATCAGGGGCAGATAAGGGTGACCATCGAGCTGCCGTCGGGGGCACAGCTATCCGAAACTAAAAAAGTTGCTGAAAAGGTTGAAGAAATGGCCAGGTCAATACCAGCCACGGACATAATATTCTCCAACGTGGGTACTGGTGGGCAGTGGGCCATGATGGGGGGCGGAACTCCCGAGACGGGCACCATGGAAATAAAGCTTAAACCCATTGTAGAGAGGAGCGTCACCACCGAACAGGTGGTGGAGAAACTTAGGGACGACCTGGCACAGGTGCCGGGGGCCAAGTTTACCGTGCAGATAGCCGACGACAGTGGCGGCCAGCAGGGAGCAGCCATAAGCGTCCGCATTAAGGGAGATGACCTGAATGTGCTCAGAGACCTGGGTGATGAGGTGGCCAGGGAGGTCAAAATGGTTAACGGGACCCGGAATGTTACCAGCAGCCTTGAGGACGCCAAACCCGAACTACAGGTCTTGGTGGACCGTAAAAAGGCAGGCGAGTATGGGATAACTGCCGGCCAGGTGCTGACAGCGGCCAGAACGGCTTTTGACGGGCAGGTAGTTTCCCAGTTGAGAACCGGCGATGACGAGATAGATATAAGGCTCATGTACCCTGAAGATTATCGTCTTGACATAAATAATGTAACCGGCACCATGATTAATACTTCAGCCGGGGGAAAGGTAGCCCTGGGCGATGTGGCCACAGTGGCCATTAAACCGGCCCCTGTCAGCATTCTGAGATATAACCAGTCCAGGTGGGTTTCGGTGGACTCTGAAATACAGGGCCGGGACCTGGGCAGTATTAACAAGGATATACAGGCCAGGCTGGACACCATAAAGCTACCGGCCGGGTATGCCATGGAACTGGGCGGGCAGGCCAAGGATATGGCGGAGTCCTTTGGGGATCTGGGACTGGCCATAATTCTAGCCATTTTATTGGTCTACATGGTAATGGCGGCACAATTTGAATCGCTGTTCTACCCATTTGTGATCATGTTTTCAATACCTCCGACAATTATTGGGGTGGCATTAGGTCTTCTTATTACCGGCTACCACTTCAGCGTAGTGGCCATGATCGGCTATATCATGCTGGTGGGAATTGTGGTAAACAACGCCATAGTTCTCATCGACTATGTGAATACCCTGCGGAAGAGAGGGCTGGGCCGTGACGACGCTGTACGCCAGGCGGGCCCTGTGAGGCTGAGGCCAATTCTCATGACTACTTTGGCTACAGTGCTGGCCCTGTTGCCTCTAGCCTTCGGCGCCGGTGAGGGTTCAGAGGGCCAGGCCCCAATGGCAGTGGTTGTTGCCTTCGGGCTAACTTTCTCCACTATAGTGACGCTGGTGCTTATACCGGTGATGTATACCATTCTTGATGATTTAGGACGGGCTATAGTGAAGAGAATGTCCCTGTGGTTCGGCGGCAGAGGGGTTGCAGGATAAAAACGCCGTTTCCGGCGATGCCGTTTAAAGGAAAGGGGACACACCGAACAAGGAATGGGGACACACCATCAGCGGAAAGGGGACACACCTGCTGAAGTCTAGGCAATCCTTTTTGGACAGGAATGTCCCCGATCGGTACTGGCTTTGAGAGTCGGAGGAATGTCCCCGATGCATAGACGGCGGGGAGACAGGAACTGGCTTTGGGTACTCATTACTGGGTATTAGTGTTTCTTTCTCTGTGTCCTGCTAAGCGATAAAAAAGCACCCGGGAAATTTTATTTTACCGGGTGCTTTTTAAAATTGACCAGTTGGTGTGTTCAGTCTCTGCTTTTTTCTTTAAAGCCTATTATTGCCTTGGCTTTTTCTACCCGTGTCTTTAAGTCGCCCTGTATCACAGTGTATGGCACGTTCATTATGTCAAGGAAATTTTTTATTTTTTTGTCAACCATGACAGCAAAATCGTCATCCTGATACCTTACCCCGTCCTTTACCAGGGTGAACTCCCTCGGAACATAAAACACCTGGTAGCCGGGCAGGTCTTTCATGGCCCACTCAAAAAGTTTCATCAGGGAGTAGACCTCTTTGGGGTTGTTGTAGTCACAGGCCATCAGCCCATATACATAGTTTAATATAGTGGCGTTGTCGCAGAACAGTATCTCACAGTGTTTAAATTCGGACTCACGCTGCTTCTGCCCTTCGTAAAGAAGAAACTGCTCAAATATATTATTGGGCACGCCATAGTTCACTATGTAGGATCGGGCGAATTCCAGGCATACATCGGTGGCGTATCCAGCCATGCTGTATTCAACGTCCAGCTGTTTTACCAGGGTGGTTTTACCTGTTCCCGGACCGCCGATAATAGCTATTTTTCTCTGTTTGTTCATATATTACACCTCCATGATACCTGTCACCGGCCCTGCCCTTTTTTCCCGCGAGTATTTTTGTGCCCGGCTCCTGAAAGCTTTAATGAAACGCCGCATACCTTACATGCCGGGTCCTGTTTTTTTACGCCGACCCAGTACTGCTTGGTGCAGCGGGGACAGTACATGGCCTTGCCGAATTTTAACCTCAATAAAAAAATGACTCCGAAACCCAATAAAAAACCGGTTATAAGAATAAACAGCGTTTCCATAGTTGTATCTCCATCAAGTAAATATATATTAATATATTACACCGGAAAAGTGTTTTTCCTGCTAAGTATTTCACAAAACCCTGTCCGACTCAAAGCATTTTTGTGAAATACCAGAGGGCGAGGACCAGCACCCCCAATATTAAAAACATCCGGATGACGCCCTTGATTATTTTAATGGCAAAAATAACAAGAATAAGGGCCATTACTACCAATAAAACCGAAGAGCCTGTTACGGCCACTGTCATTACCCCCTCCCGGCAGCAAAGGTTTGTATTTATATGCACAATCTTTTTATATTTTATGGCAGGGCAAGGAGGATTAAATGCTAAAATGCTGAATTATTCTTTATAGTATAACATTCCAGAGGGGTGGGCAAGGTGGCGTTCAGAAAAGACGACATGATCGATGAAATAAACGTAAAAGCAGGCACTCTGGACTGGTATACAAGAAATAAGAAACTTCTGGACAAATCTGTCCCCGAGGTTATTATAATAGATAAAAACATAGGTGATACATATTTCAGTCTCATAAGAAACGAGAAGTTCCAGCTGGTATTTACCCACCGGACCGGATCTTTCAACAGGGTAACTGTGGGAGACATAGAAAATGTAGATTATTTTGACGGTATAAGGATACAGCTTACCTGGAATCAAGAGGAAAGCTTCATGAAAATAGCCGATACCACCCTGGAGCAGAACTACTTTATCTGCAAAGCGGAATGTTAAGCCGGGTATAAAAAAAGGCTTTACACTACTGGTTCGGCAGCCGGTTTAACGAAAGGACGGTGCTTTTGCGCCGTTTTTAATTTTGACACTATAAAAGGCAAGTGGTGAATAAAAATGGTATACATATTGTTATCTCTTGCAGGCGGGGTTGCCATCGGCTATTTTTTTCCGCCCTCCCCCGGATTATCAGGGTGTCATAGCCTGCAAACTTAAGCTTCCCCGTCCCAATAGTTTCCCGAGTTGGAAGTCCCGAACAGGCCTGTGGCCGGGGACAGCGCCGAGGCCTCCTGCATGCACTGTGGTGCCCACAAGGGGGCCCGTTCCTAACATAGGCCAGGGAGGGCCTGAACTCACCCCTGTTCTGCAGGGAGCAGGTTGAGCAGCCGGTGCAGAGGGATGGATTAACATTAATTCCTTCGGGTATGGGTTTTATTTTTAATTAATTATTTTATTGCGCAATTATTTAATTTCTTTAACCTTTTAAAAAAACCTTTCTTTTGTCAAGAAACTTTTTGTTGTAGTGTTGATAGTTCGGCTGAAATTTCGTAAAATGAGTTGAGTTGTATTTTGTTTATAACAGCAAGGATATAATAAAATCATGGAATACTTTTTTCAAGAGTTTAAGGTTTTTGTATTTTAAAACCTGCATGTGTCCATTATGTAATAGGAGGCGATTTAAAATGCTGCAGCTTCCCAAGCTCAAAATCGGTGATTTCATCCCCAACTTTCCCATCGTCCAGGGCGGCATGGCTGTTAGGGTGTCCACGTCCTCACTGGCCGCAGCTGTGGCTGAGGCCGGCGGGATAGGGATAATAGGGGCCACAGGAATGGCTATTGAGGAAATGCGGGCCGAAATAAGAGAGGCCAGGAAGCTTACCAGAGGAATAATAGGCGTGAATATAATGTTTGCCGTCAGGGAGTTCGCGGACATGGTCAGGGCGGCCATGGAGGAGAAGGTGGACATGATATATACAGGGGCCGGCTTTTCCCGTGATATTTTCAAATGGGGCAGGGAGGCGGGCATACCTATTGTTTCAATAGTCTCTTCGGCCAGGCTGGCCATGGCGGCGGAAAAATACGGGGCTGCCGCTGTGGTTGTAGAGGGGACCGAGGCAGGGGGGCATCTGGGCACCGACAGGCCTCTTTTCGAAATACTCCCTTCCGTAAGGGAGGCTGTTAAGATTCCTGTGCTGGCGGCAGGAGGAATAGTAAACGGTGAGGGAATCTCCAGGGCACTCAAAATGGGGGCTAATGGAATCCAGATGGCCACCAGGTTTGTTCTCAGCAAGGAGTGCAGTGTATCCGACCTGTTCAAGAAAATGTACCTTAAGGCCAGCCCCGAAGATGTAACCATAATACCCAGCCCGGTGGGATTACCAGGCCGGGCGCTTAAGAATTCCTTTGTAGACAGGCTCCTTTCCGGAAATGCCCCGAAGCCGGAATCCTGTGAGGGATGCCTGAAACAGTGCTCAGGTCAGTACTGCATTATAGACGCGCTGGAGAACTCCAGGACCGGAAGGGTGGATGAAGGGGTTGTGTTTGTCGGCCAGAACGTTCACCAGATAAAGGATATTCTATCGGTTAAGGATATATTCAACAACCTGCTGTATGAGCTGAAACACTGCCTGGGTGCCACCAGGGTAGGATGAGTAAGAAAAGGGGCGTCCGGAGCAATCAGGGCGCCCCTTTGTTGTTAAGCGCAAATAATTGGCAGGGGAGCCTATGGAAATATATACCATTGACATCCACTTATGGAAAGATATAATTTTTTTCATGTCCCCTAAAGAGGTTTTTTGCCATATGCAATAAATGATTGAATATTCTTGAAAATTATTGATGTCTAAAAGGAAAAAAAGTATTGGTGTAGAAGATAAGATTTATATCAGACAGTGAAAGAGGTGACGGCATGTCTTTGGCAAACATTGATTTCCCCATCATGGACGAAGTGGAAAAGATGATTTTGCGGGAGGCCGGATTTACGGTTCATTACCCCAAAAGCCATATAGTATTCTCAGCCGGGGATTTTGCCGACCGGGTGTTTCTCATTGAAAGCGGGTATGTCAAGATATACAGGCTTTCACCCGATGGCAGGAGGGTTACCGTAGGCAGTATTAGAAGTCCGGGAGAGATGATGGGGCTTGCTGAAACACTGTGGGGTGGAGAGCGCACTTGTTTCGCCGGGACGATAAATAATGTCAGCCTGGTGATCATCAGGAAAAACAAGTTTGAAGAGGTGCTGGCCCAGCATTCCGCCCTGGCACTCAAGGTGGCCAGACTTCTGGGCGCCAGGATGAGGGAGGCAGAGGGAATAATCCACGAGATGGTGTGCTGGCAGGCTCCCGGCAGGTTGGCCCTCATGCTCCTCAAAATGGGGGACCGCTGTGGAGTGGAGGAAAGAAGCGGCATTAAAATAGACCTTCAGCTTACTCACGAGGAACTGGCCAACATGGTGGGAACCTCAAGGCAGACGGTTACGTCTCTTTTGAATACCTTTAAAACGGAAAAAAGTATTGAATACAAGGGCCGGGGAACAATGGTGCTGAACCCCGACAAGCTTTCCAAGTGGATAACGTGATGTCCGAAAAGAGTCACACCCTTTCAATAAACAAACCCGGGGTTTTCCCCGGGTTTGTTTATTGAAAACAGAATCCGATTGAAATAATATATTTATGCGGGAAGGGTCCTGTCCGGTCTGACATATAAAGGCCAGCCAGGGATAATTGTCGTCCCGGCGACAACCTATTGTCATAAATATGACATATTTAAAGTCACCTGGCTGACATTGGCCGGGCTTTTTTTTTGATACGGTAAATTAGAGGGTTTTTGTATAATCGGGGCAAGGGGGGGGATTTTAAAGATATAATTTGTGAAAGGGGTGAAGTCAGGAACAGAACTACGGGGCAAAACTGATTCTTAATTTCCATATAGGAAAATATATGAGGAAAGAGGTGAAAACCCGGCGGGGATGGTCTATTTCGCTACAAGCGGGATGGCTTTTAGCCGGGGAAAAGGTTTGTTTAAGAAGAAGATTGTTTTAAAAATGTCATTATTAATTCTCGTTATTATTCTCTCAGGGCTTGTCTTTGGAACGCTGGCCTCCGGGGCACAGGTAGGCAGTGACCTAGGACTGAGCGGTAAGCTGGGAGCGGCTATTGCCAAGGTTCCGGTCGGAACCGGAAGCGGCCAGATTGACCCCAATGCCCCCAAGGGTTTCCTGGGGATACCGGGAGCACCCAGAATAAGCCCAGTTTTGGCTTTTCTCTGGGCGGTCTGGGTAGGCTGGATTTTTTCCACGGTGGGAGCCTTTGGAGGTATAATGGCCGGTGTTGGGCACATGACCATATATGGTCTCGGCGACTATACCAAGGCCTTTAAAAAGAGCGCTCCTGAATTCAATAAAATTATGACCGATTCAATACGTATGGCCAACCAGTGGCTGGTGGGCCTTTCCTCGGCAATAAGCAGCCTTAATTACCTCCGTTCAAAGCGCCTTGCCTGGCCCTTGGGACTTGCTCTGGGCATCGGGTCGCTTTTAGGCGCTTATTATATCCCCAAATTTACCGGAGGTAAAATTTCTTTCAGCGCTTACCAGGGCTGGTTTGGAGTGGCGGTTTTCGTAGTGGGCGGATTCCTTCTCTACGAGACAACCCCCCGGGGGCAGGCCGGTAAAAAGGCGGCCAAAGCTGCGGCCCAGGCCTTTGAAAAGAGTGTAAAGGAAAAGGGCGCCGGGAATGAAGAAGGAATCAAGGTTACCAAATGGGGAATAGGCAGAATTGAGTTTTCATTTTTCGGTGCGGAGTTCGGGTTTAATCCAATCATGGCCTTTATTGGCGGTCTTCTAATTGCGGCTATATCCTCTTTCCTGGGAGTGGGCGGGGGATTCCTGTATGTTCCCTACCTTACCAGTATTGTGGGGCTGCCCATGTTTGTTGTGGCAGGTACATCGGCCCTGGCAGTTTTAATTAGCATGATTACCAGCATAACTTCTTATATGACCAATACCGGTGCGGCAGTGGACTGGGCGCTTATAGGCACAGAGCTGATCGGTATTTTCATTGGGTCCATGATTGGCCCGCGAACCCAGAAGTATATCCCGGACATATGGCTTAAGAGACTATTTGTGGTGCTGGCCCTCTATGTCGGCCTCGGGTACTTCAGCAAGGGCTTCTTCGGCACAGCCTGGGTTCCGATGTAAGGATAATTTAAGGGCCGGCGGTTTGCGCCGCCGGCTCCGGGTTCACATTTTATTGTAAAGTGAGGGCAAGCCTGTGGACTGGTGGATTTCGCTGGATGGCTTTTTAATCGGACTGTACAGACTTACCGGCTGGCCGGTGCCAGACTATTTTATAGGGACATTTCTTCTGGCCGTGATTACCGTTATTATCGGTGAGCTGACCACCTCCCTGGTGTACCGGGCCAACCGTGGCTACTTTAAGAGGCTTAACTCAAGGCTGGGCGAACTGCACGAGACTTCCATGGTGGCGCTGCGCCTGAAAGACAAGACCAACTACAGGGCTGTCAACCGCGAGGCCAATGACACCTTTGGACTGGTGTTCTTCGGGATGTTCGGCCTTTCGGCTTCTTACATGTGGCCCGCTTTTTTTGCGCTGGCCTGGATGGAAACAAGGTTTGGAGGGATAAGGTTTCCCATATTTATTAAGGGCTTGACCGCCGGCTATTTTTTAAGCTTCCTGGTTTCTTACGTGCTGGTCAGGATAGTATTTTCAATGTTAAAGCCCTATCTGCCCTATTTCAAAAATGTAATGGATCACGAAGAGACAGGCGGGCAGCCGTCCATTCCGGCCTTAGAAGACACCCGATAATGGCCCGAAGTGGAACATCTGCACGGGCATGGAAAGAGCCCCTGGCATTTACTGAGGAAATACCTGCGGTTAACGTTTATAATAGACTGGATAACGAGAGTTCATAAAAACAACATCGGAGGGAAGAATCTTATGCTGTTGGATGTAAAAGCACTTTCCGAAAAGAAAAAACTTACTTACGAAGAGATGGCCGATGCCATGGAGTACCTTTATAAGCTTTCCTATCACCCGGTGGCGGTTAAATTTTTCTGGGACCGGGAAGAATACGACAGCTTTAAGGCGGAGAAGGTGCCCGGCCCCAAAATGACCGTCTGTCAGATTGCGCTGGCCTCCCGGATGAATGACTGTGTCGTAAAGGCTAACGAAGAAAATTTGATGTGCGGAAACGCCAAGACCTGTTTTGGCTTCCGCGACCCCAGCGACCCTGAGGTGGACGAGCATCTTAAATATACAATAGACTGGGACCTGGCCAAGGAATGCCTTTTGAGCAAGCCCAGGCTGTCTAAGGGTCTAAAAGGGTTTGCCACAGCACCACTGGGTAAAGGAGCCTTTGAGCCTGATGTGGTATTCTTTGTAGTCAATGCCCTGCAGGCCTACCATATACTAAACGACTATATCGGCGGGAAAAGGGTGCCGTCCCTTCAATTCAACCATACAATCAATTCAGCGGTATGCGGCGGGATGGCCTACTGCTACAATGAGCAGAAGCCCAATATGAACACCATGTGTGCGGGAAGCTATACCTCCGGAAAAACTGAAACCGGTGAGGTCAATGTTTTTATCCCCGGCAAACACATAGGCGCCGTGGCCGGACAACTGCTTCGCCGGATGGCCAAATACGGCGGCTCATCCATGGTGGGCTCCCCGGGGCAGGAATTCCCCGGACTCCATGTCTGCAAGGCCTGCCCGATGGTTCGCTTCAAGGATGCCCAATAGAACACTATGCAAATTATACTTCTGCCTGCCCTGCGGCAGGCTTTTCCTTCTATCGTCAGCTACACCACAAGTTTTAAAGAATGTTCCCGGACCTGGTACGCCATAAGCCCCCGGTTATTAACTTTTTCAAACCCCACACCGGCCCAGAACCTTTCGGCCCTTTTACTGACGGGATTTAGGGTAACCTGCCTTATTTTTAATCCGGCTGACGAATCCAAAAGCAGGCGCGCCAGATCAGTCCCGATGCCCAGTCCCCTTAACTCTTTCGGAATGCTGAAATCTATTATGAACATGTCAAGACCCTGCCTGGAGTCAGTGGTTATTTCCAGGTACAGCCTGAATGGCATACTGCTGCTCTCAAAGCTGCAGTAGAAGGAACTGCATTCGTTTAAGCCCACTCCCTGATAGATGTGGGGTTCTATGGTACAGCCCATTATATCAGATATGGACCGGGCGTAAGTGTTTATCACCCTGGCCATGCCCGGGCGTACAAGACTGTCCCATATGTGCGAAAAAAGTTCAGCTGAATAACTGCCGGAAGTTTGAACGTGCATGACCGCACCTCCCAAACCTGTTATTGTTTTCGATTTCATTCTAACACCGGGCTGCTCAAAAAGTGAAATATTGATTGATTATCCTCAAAATAAGGAGATGTTATGCTTATTCTCCTTTGGAGCTGTCCCGGGGCTGAACGGCATCCTGGACTTGTGTCAGGATGGGTCCACTTCGTCTAAGGCCAGCCTCGTTACCCTGGTAATAGCACCGGTTTTTTTTTCTTCTGTGGAGGCGCTTTCCTCCAGTAAATCATAATTGCCGGGGGCAAATTCCATCGTCCGGCCGCTTTTTTTACGGCTCATTTTCTTGGGGGTCATCGCCCGGCCTCCTCGCATATTATGTATTATACTGCCGACTTATTGTTCTGCAAAAAAAATAAAAATATTCAAGTACATGCTTCCCATTCTTTACTCTTGGAGTATAATAATTTTAAGTAGCTCAATAAGAGGTTTTTGTTCCCCGCTGCTTAGTCCTTTGGTGGTGGGTAGGCAGATTCCGGGATTCCCTCACCATTTGGGCTAATAATCTTTTAGGAGGTTAATTTAATGCAGGACAAGACTCTTATTTGCAGGGAGTGCGGTCAGGAATTCGTATTTACGGTTTCTGAACAGGAGTTTTTTGCAGAGAAGGGATTTACCAATGACCCTTCACGCTGCCTGGACTGCAGGGCTGCCCGCAGGAGAAAAAACCGCGAGGAGGGAGGACAGGGGTTCGGAGGCCGCAGGGAAATGTTCCCGGCCGTGTGTGCAGAGTGCGGAGCCGAAACCATGGTTCCCTTCAAACCCAGCGGAGAGCGCCCGGTATACTGCCGTGAATGCTTTGTCAGAAACAGCAGGTATGCATAATAAGCAATAAGGTGTTTAATTTAAAATTTAACCCCGGGGTTCTCCCGGGGTTATTGTATGTTTTAGACTGTGAACCATTAATAATGTTAAAACTGTATTAAAGCCGGCCGGCCACTCCGGGACCGGCCTTCTTTTTTTGTTCGGCTATCCACCCCATGCCCACCACGTCTGCCACCGGCTCTAGTTTTTTGTATTATACAGTCCGAGGATTTCCAGCGCCCTCCTGTAAATAGGATACTCCACCAGCCTGCCCTCCACCTGTATGACAGCGGTTCCGGACCTTTCAGCCTCATCGAAGGCGGCCACCACCTTGCGGGCGTACTCGAACTCCTGGGGAGTGGGGGTGAAGACACGGTTTACCGGGGCTACCTGGGTGGGGTGTATAACAAGCTTACCCTGGAATCCGGCCTTTCTGGCAATTTCCGCCTCGTGCTCCAGCATGGCCACGTTCCTTATATCGGGGTAAACGGTATCCAGGGGAGGTTCTATGCCGGCGCTGGCCGAGGCAATCACCAGCCGGCTGCGGGCAAAGAGCAGCCCCTCGCTTTCAGCGGGATAACGCAGTCCCAGTTCCTGTGAAAAATCAACTCCGCCAAAGGCAAGGGCCTTTATACGGGGGGTGCAGGAGGCTATTTCAGAAGCCTTTAGCATTCCTCTGGAACTCTCTATAAAGGGCACCAGCCTTATCCTCCCGGGGGGAAGGCCCTTCTTTTGCTCCATTAGCCCCAGCAGCCAGTCCACCCGCTGTACCTCTTCGGTGGAATCGGCCTTGGCCAGCATCAGTCCCTCCAGCGGGAGTCCTGTTACAGCTTCAATGTCGTCAAGAATATATGGGGATGAGGCTGCGTTTATTCTTACAAAAGTCTTTTTTGGCGGGGGCAAGGTGAGTATTTCTTTTAAGGACTCTCTGGCGGCAGCTTTCTGGCTGTATGCCACTGCATCCTCCAGGTCCAGGGTGACCGCATCAGCCTCCGATGTCATGGCCTTGCCGGTTTTTTTCATATCATTGGCCGGGCAGAACAGTACCGTACGTAACATAAAACAGCCCCCAATCGTTTTAACAGTCAATATGATCTGTAATATTCTTTATTTATATCTACTATAAAGAAAGGGATAATGCCTTCTTGTAGCGGATAAAAGAATTTCTTTTTAACAATCCCGTACTAAAGGAGCAGACCGGCACCCAACAAAAGGCAGGCTGAGAGTTGGCCTGCAGAAAAATGGGAAACCGCCGGTTGTATAGTCTTAATATAGACGCCGGCTGTTTAGTTTAGCCGGCGTCTTTTCAGATTACTTATGGAATTTTCTTGCCCGGTTAACCTGGTATCTTATTATCCGAGGTAAGCCGTACCGGAGTATTTACTGCCTACCTTCCACCAGGGAGCCTACCACCGTTGGATCGGCCAGTGTGGAGGTGTCGCCAAGCTGGTCCATTTCACCGGCGGCAATTTTCCGTAAGATTCTCCTCATAATCTTACCGCTCCTGGTCTTGGGCAGGGAATTGGTAAAGTGGATTTTATCAGGGGATGCGATTGGCCCGATCTCCTTACGTACGTGGGCCACAAGTTCTTTCTTCAAATCATCGGTAAACTCGTACCCTTCTTTTAGTGTTACATAGGCGTAAATTCCCTCGCCCTTGATATCATGCGGGAAACCTACCACAGCAGCCTCCGCCACTTTCAGGTGGGACACCAGGGAGCTTTCCACTTCAGCGGTACCCAGGCGGTGTCCGGAGACATTGAGCACATCGTCCACACGGCCCATGAGCCAGAAGTATCCGTCCTCGTCCTTGCGGGCGCCGTCACCGGTAAAGTAGTAACCGGGATACTGGATGAAGTAAGTATTTTTAAACCTTTCGGGGTCTCCGTAGACGCCGCGCATTATCCCGGGCCACGGCTTGGTAATAACCAGGTACCCGCCCTCGTTGGCATCGGCCTCGCTGCCGTCCTGCCGGATAACCTTCGGACTGACACCGAAGAAGGGTACGGTGGCCGATCCGGGCTTGGCGGGGATTGCCCCGGGCAGCGGGGTGATCAAAATTCCACCGGTTTCTGTTTGCCACCAGGTATCCACAATGGGGGTCTTTTCTTTGCCTATCACCTTGTGGTACCACATCCACGCTTCGGGGTTGATGGGCTCACCCACCGTGCCCAGCAGGCGCACACTGCTGAGATCCCGCCCAAGGGGCCACTGGTCCCCGTCCCTCATCATGGCCCGGAGGGCTGTGGGAGCTGTATAGAATATATTTATCCGGAATTTTTCTACTATTTCCCAGAACCTGTCCGGCTTGGGATAGTTGGGAACCCCCTCAAACATAAAGGATGTTGCCCCGGCGGAAAGAGGGCCGTAGACAATGTAGCTGTGGCCGGTCACCCAGCCGATATCAGCCGTGCACCAGAAGACATCCTCATCCCGGTAGTCAAAAATGTTCTTAAAGGTGGTGGTGGTGTAAACCATATACCCGCCGGTGGTGTGCATAACACCCTTTGGCTTGCCGGTGGAGCCGCTGGTGTAAAGGATGTACAGCGGATCTTCGGCGTCCATATGTTCCGGCTCGCAATCGGGCGAAGCCTGGGCCATTTTTTCATGCCACCAGTGGTCGCGCCCCTCTACCATAGGGCAGTCTTTTTCGACCCTTCTGACCACAACACAGTTCTTTATATTGGGGCACTGGGCCATGGCATTGTCGGCATTTTCCTTGCTGCCCAGCAGTTTTCCCGCCCGCAGACCATAGTTGCAGGTGATCAGTGTTTCCGCATTGGCGTCCAGAATTCTGTCCCGCAGGGCCTCGGCGCTGAAGCCGCCGAAAACAACACTGTGAATGGCGCCAATCCTGGCGCAGGCCAGTACGGTTATGGGCAGTTCCGGAATCATGGGCAGATAAACGGTTACCCGGTCTCCTTTTTTTATCCCCATAGCTTTAAGCACATTGGCGAACTTGCAAACCTCCCGGTGCAGCTGGTCATAAGTATAAACACGGTGCTCATCCTGGGGCTCACCCTGCCAGATGAGGGCAGCCTTATTCCTGCGCCAGGTTTTTAAGTGACGGTCTAAGCAGTTGTATGAAGCGTTCAGTTTGGCTCCCCTGAAATAACTGATAAAGATGTCGTCCTTGAAATCAAATTCCTCCACGGCCTCCCATTTTTTAAACCACTCAATATTCTCCTCGGCCATTTCCGCCCAGAATTCATTGGGCTGCTCTACCGACTTGCGGTACATATCATCTCGCTGCTCCCGGCTGCTAACCCGTGCCTTTTCCACAAACTCTTCAGACGGAGCAAAAACTCTGGTTTCAGTCATTAAATTTTGCACACTGCCTGTAGACATGTTTTACCTCCTCTTTGACTGAAGTGTATTAAATTGCAGTTTCGCGATACAAAACACTGTTTCATTATTTATACCCTAAAAAAGTGTGAATGTTAAGAAATATCAGCCAAGTGGCAAAATAATAATAATATTCATCCAAAATTAGTGTCCAAACGGAAATAAAAAGAGTGACAAAGTCACTCTAACCGGAAACCTTTTTCTGAGCATCCATTCACCGTTTTATGATGACAAATCACTATACGGGATTCCGAGCTCCCATGATTTTAATACCCTTCTCATTAACTTGCCGCTCCTGGTTCTGGGCATACGTGAACATACCTCTATTTCTTCCGGCACCAGGTGGGGGGCCAGTTTACTGCTGGTAAAATGGAGGATTTCCTGTTTTAATTCCTCTGACCAGGAATAGTGGGAGTCAAGTACAATAAAGGCCTTTATTATTTCCCCGCGCAGCGGGTCCGGCTTGCCTATAACGCCGGCCTCCAGCACCGCCGGGTGTTCCACCAGCTTGCTCTCTATTTCAAAGGGGCCTACCCTTTCGCTGTTAATCTTGAGAACATCGTCAATCCTTCCCTGGAACCAGAAGTATCCTTCATAATCCCTGTAGGCCAGGTCACCGGTCAGGTACCAGGGGGGCATTACGAAGTAGTGGCCGTACTTTTCAGAGTCGTTCCATATCCCTCTCATCATGGCAGGCCACCCGGCCTTAATAGCCAGCTGTCCCATTTCGAGCGGCAGCAGTTCTTCCCCGCTCTCATTTATAATGGCCGCATTGACGCCGGGAACGGGTTTCCCCATGGAACCGGGTTTTACAGGGAGGCAGGAGAAATTGGCGATCATTATCCCTCCGGTTTCGGTCATCCACCAGCTGTCGTGAATAGGCAGGTTAAATGTAGCCTGGCTCCAGCGGTTGAAAATGGGATTTAGGGGCTCCCCCACGCTCAGTATTTTTCTCAGTGACCTGAAGCTGTGCTTTTTTGCCACCCGGGCTCCGGCCGACATTAAAAGCCTGAGGAAGGTGGGGGTGGTGTACCAAACAGAGACCCTGTTTCTTTCCAGGATATTATACCATTTATCAGCCTCGAAGGGTCCGTTGTAAACCAGTGTTGTCACGCCGTTCAGGAGAGGCGCCCAGATGCCGTATGATATGCCGGTTATCCACCCCGGGTCGGCGTTGCACCAGAACACGTCATCTTCTTTTAAATCAAGGGCCCATTGCCCGGTTTTATAATATTGTAGGGCCCCTTCGTGAACGTGAATTACCCCCTTGGGATTTCCCGTAGACCCGGAGGTGTACAGAAGAAGAAGGGGATCTTCGCGATTCATCAATTCGGTGGGGTCCGGGTTATCATCAGAATTGCTCAACAGTCTGTACCAGCCGTTTTCTCCATCATCACCCACCACGATGAACTTTACTCCGGTGCCGGAAATGCGCTCGTACAGCTGAGAGGTGGTAATCACCAGGGATGGATTGCTGTCTTCCAGAAATCCTTTCACCGTGTCACTCATATATTTGTTGTTCAGCGGTATGGCTACGGCCCCTGCCTTTACCACTCCCAGCAGGCTTATATAAAGTTCCGGGATTGACGGCAGGAACAGCGCTACCCGTTCTCCCTTCCGGATACCCAGTTTTTTTAGGGTGTTGGCAAACCTGTTGGTTAATTTCTCCAGGTCCCTGTACGTGTATACCTGGGACCCGGTGTCTTTAAGAAAGATAAGGGCCTGACGGTCACCCTTTCCCTCCCGTACGTGGCGGTCCACGCAGGATTTCGCGATATTCACAGGGGCGCCGCTCTGCCAGCCTATTTCCCTTTCCACTGACCCCCAGCTGAAGGATTCACACTCTTTGTCATAATTGGCCAGGTTGAACTCGGTACTCGGCTTTTTCCTCTTGGTACTGCCTGTTTTCAACCCGATTCAACTCCTTTATCAACGGTTCTATTATTGAATGTTACAGGTCTTTTGGATTAAGCGCAGTATTGTAGCCCAGTTGCATTGATATTGAGGCGCAGGTTTCTTTTAAAACAGTAACCAGCCTGTAGATCCTTTCCAGTGACAGCCTGGAGCTGGGCCCGGCAATGCTGAGCGCTGCTATGTTTCTGCCGTTGTGGTCAAATACCGGTGCGGCTAAAGCCCTTACCCCTTCCACCATTTCCTCGGCATTGATGGCAAACCCCTGGGAGCGTATCTTTTCCAGGTGAGAAATCATCGGGGTGATTTCTGTAATGGTGTTTATTGTATACTGGCGCATGGGCTTTTCCCTCAGAATGCCGGCGGCTTTGTCCGGGGCAAGATAGGACATTAGCAATTTTCCTTCGGCGGTGCAGTGCACTTCACTCCTCAGCCCCAGGTTTACTGTTATTGCCTCTGGGGAGTGGTCTCGCTCCACAACCAGGACATTGTTCCCCTCCAGTACAGCCAATTGCACTGTTTCCCTGGAAATCTGGACCAGTTCCTGAATAAATGGTATGGCCACCTTTCTGAAGTCAAGGCTGTTGAGCGCCTCCAGGCCCATGTGCATTATTTTGATGCCCAGCCTGTATTTATCGTTATGGGGGTCTTTTTCAACAAATCCGTATGAAAGGAGGGTAGAGACCAGTCTGTGGACGGTACTTTTATGAAGGTTAAGCAGTTGTCCCAGCTCGGTGCAGCCGTATCCCCGGGAGTTCCGTCCCAGGGCCTCCAGTATGACCAGCGCTCGCTCCACCGAATGAACCGGGTTTTCTGCGGAGTGATCAGCCATCTGTGAACTCCTTCCTTGGTAATGAGGTCAGTTTTCCGAATAATCAAAAACTTAATTAATATAATATATTCTTTTTAAATAGAAGGCAAAGAATCTCTTCCGACCTGCCTGTTTCGGGATTTGAAACGTCGTTTTGCAAATCTTATTGAATATTTGATTTAGATGTAAAAGGTATTTCGCTGTAAGGGGTTATTATATTCTGTTAAATATGCTTTAATTAAGACATATTAATACGTGAACCTCCTCCGGGACAAGCCCGGAGGCTTCTTTCCCGAAGGTTTCTCATTTCAACGGGAGCAGCCCTGCCAAAGCAAGGTCTTACGCCCTCTCGTGAGCTACAGCGCTATGTTGCCACAGCCTTGGCCCGGTCCATGGGCATCTACTACTTCACCTTTCGGCTACGTAGATACGTTTTAAGCAGCCTTTTTCGGCGTTACTATTTCCGGTCGCATATACTCAACCTTTTTAGGTAGTTTCCGGCCTTTGGTGAATTTGCCGTTGACCGACTTGTCCAAAATCCCGGAAGCACCGACCACATCCCGGTGCGGGCCGCCGAACCCACATTTACCACACTTGTAGGTGCGGCCAGTCTGCTTGGTGTATTCACCGCAAGCCGGACATGTTCCAGATGTGCCGCGCTCATCGTCTGATACCAGCTTTATCCCGTGGCGTTTTAGTTTATACTCCAGCAACTCCCGGAGCTTACCGAAGGCCCATTGGCTCACGCGCTGGTTGTGTTTTCTGCCGCAGTCTTTTTTACGCAGGTCTTCCGGATTGCCGATGTAGACGGTCTTAACGTTATGATCCAAGCACCACTTTGCAACAATAGCTGAGATGGTGTGCATGGCGTGCTCAATCCGGCGCTCGATGTTGTTCAAAAACCGGTATTTGACGATCAGCAGTTTCCTGCGGCGATTGGAGCCTTTCTTGGTTCTGGAGATGGCCTTCTGGAACTTGCGCAAGGCTTTGTTCCGTAATCTGTGAAGGGAACGCAACAACCTGCCACTTAACACCAAAGCCTCCTTGCCGTCGGTGATGGTTGCAGCATGTATCTCGCCAGGATCAATTGCTGCTGTAACGTTGCCCTGGACTTTTGGCAGGGCCGGTTTTTCTACCGTTACGTGTAGCCAGTATTGGTTACGGTGCCAGACAATTTGCACTAATTTGATGACGGCTCCGGAGTGCCTTCCGGGTAAGTTAAGGATCAGCGGCTCCCTGCCGCGCCCGTTGGATAATGTCAGCGTCTGCCCCTCGCGGGTTATGCCGAGTGGCTTCCATGTGACGGTGAAAAAACGTTTCTTTCGGTGAGGATAGCGCCAATCGGTATAGCCTTGTTCATGTATGGCTTTTGTTCGTTCGCAAGCTTCGAAGTAGGTCTCCACTACAGCTTGTGCTGATTGAGAATGGATACCGTACTTGCTTTTGACAAACGCTTTCATTGCACCTTCGCCCAACCAGCAGTGATGTTTGATATATACTGTGCGGTGGACAGTGCAGACAGCGTTCCACGCTTTAGCTGCTTCTCTTTGCAAGTCACGGGCCAGGGCTATTTGCTTAGGAGTTAGGCATACTGGAAACTTCTCTACGAGGGTATCGACGTCTTTGGATTTTGTTTTCTTCGGCTGGTTGTTCTTGCATTTGCTCACTTTGTTTTCACC
>JAMCVT010000004.1 GCA_023475565.1 Actinomycetota bacterium | reverse complement strand
GCCTCTTGGCCCCCTGAAACACGGGTGCGAGGCTCCATGTCAAGGGCGGCCACGGCTGCTTTTTGATAATCTGTGAAAACCGAAGAAAATCGCAATTTGCCGTGTCTATTTTTCCGGGGGAAGCTCAAAATATTCTGGATTCTGACTCCTGACTTCTGGATTTTGACCACAGGTATTACCCATTAGCTATTTAGGAGGTAATATAAGCCAGCAGGCCGTCATATAAATACCCCAGGCGGGAAAGAACATTAAAAGATTAAGGCCCGCTCCGGGGGTGACGTCGGTGCCGGGGTGACCATGCTGGTGGCTCTCCTGCTGGTGGGGATAGTGGCCCGCTCCAATCTGATAGCTATTGCCGCCTGTGTGCTTTTGATACTCAGGTTTTCCAATCTGAGTTTTGTTTTTCCCATCCTGGAAAGGCGCGGCCTGGAAGTGGGACTGCTTTTTCTTTTGCTTTCCATACTTGTGCCTATAGCCCAGGGTACGGTGACTGAAAAGGATCTGATGTACAACATAACCTCCATTCCCGGAATACTCTCCATTATGGGCGGGGCCGTGGCCACCCATATGAACGGCGAGGGGCTGAAGCTGCTGGGGCTAAAGCCGGAAACCATATTCAGCCTGGTGATAGGATCTATTTTCGGAATAGTTTTTTTCCACGGTGTCCCGGTGGGCCCGCTGATGGCGGCCGGAATAGCCGCCCTTTACCTGGAGTTATTCTACCGGAGAAGCTAAAGCGGCATCTCCGGCCAATCGGAAATACACCCGGGCAATTAAGGTTTCCTTCCTTCAACTATTGCCACTACTCCACCACATAAGTTTAGATAACGAGTTTCAACTAATCCGGCTTTTGCAAATATACCGGCTAACTCTTTTTGATGCACAAAAACCTTTGCTGAATCATGGAGATAACCGTAAGCTTTTTTATTGCCGGATAACAGCTTCCCCATAGCAGGAACTACCTTGTTAAAACACAGCCAGTAAAACTCCCTGAAAACCGGTGTCATCGGCTGAGCCATGTCCAGTGATATTACTTTTCCTCCCGGTTTAACAACACGCACCATTTCCCGAACTGCTTTCAAAATATCGGGAACATTACGTAATCCCCATCCCACGGTCGCACAATCAAACTTGTTATTTTCAAACGGTAAGTCCATGGCATCTCCCTGAACAAACTGTATACTATCCTTAAACTCAAAATCTCTTATGTTTTGCCAGGCGACATCCAACATGTTTTCTGAAAAGTCCAGTCCCGTTATTTTTCCTGCCGAACCTGCTACCCGAGCTTGTTCCATCGTTAGCATCCCGGTTCCGCAGCAGACATCCAGACCTTTTCCGCCTTCTTTTAGTTCAGATCGTTTAACCGTTAGCCTTCGCCAAGACTTATCTAAACCCAAGGACATAAGTGTATTCATCAAATCGTAGTTCTTAGCTATAGAATTAAACGTTTCTTGAACGTACTTCGCTTTATTCTCTTTACTGGGTAAACTATCCAAAAAGCTATCCTCCAAATCTTATTTATAATTCTCCGGCCCTATTCAATACCTTCCGGAGAATGTCCGGCAGCGGGGCTTCAAAGGACAGGCGCTCACTGCCGCGGGGATGGGCGAAGCCCAGTTTGGCGGCGTGCAGGAACTGTCCTTCCAGGCCGAAACGGTTTTTGGCCGGGCCGTACTTGGGGTCCCCTATTACCGGGTAGCCAAGGTGCGACATGTGCACCCTTATCTGGTGGGTGCGGCCTGTTTCCAGCTTAAGGCTAATGTATGTGCAGTCGCGGAAGTGGTCCAATACGGTATAGTGAGTGACTGCCGGTTTGCCGAGACGGTGCTCTACAGCCATTTTCTGCCTGTCTTTGGGGTGGCGGCCAATGGGGGCGCTGATGGTGCCCCGGTCGTTTTTTATGATACCGTGCACCAGAGACAGGTAAATCCTGTCCACTTTTCTTTCGCTCAACTGGCGGGCCAGGTCCAGGTGGGCGGCGTCATTTTTGGCCACCATCAGGAGTCCCGAGGTATCTTTGTCCAGCCTGTGCACTATGCCGGGCCGCATTACCCCGTTAATGCCCGAGAGGTCCCGGCAGTGGTGCAGGAGAGCGTTCACCATGGTGCCGTTGTGATTACCCTCGGCCGGGTGTACCACCATGCCCCTGGGCTTGTTTACCACCACCATATCGGAGTCCTCAAAATATATATCAAGGGGAATGGGCTCCGGGTCAACCACCAGCTCCACCGGGGGGGGGATCCTCAAAACCACCGAGTCTCCCTGTCTCAGACGGTAGCTGGCCTTTTCGGGCCTGCCGTTTACAGCCACCATGCCCCCGGCAACCAGCTTTTGTATGTGGGACCTGCTTAGCCCCGGGGCCTCGCCGGCCAGATAAGCATCCAGCCGCTGACCGGAGCCGGTCTGGTCTATATCAAAACAGTGTATCTGGAACATGGTTCCTCCTAAATCAGGTTTTGCCCTCGGATCTCCACAGCACCACAGACAGCAGTATAGCCCCCACCACTATGGCGGAATCAGCCAGATTAAATACCGGCCAAACCCTGAAGTCGATAAAATCAACCACTTCTCCCAGCCTGATCCTGTCCAGAAGGTTTCCGGCCGCCCCTCCGGCTATAAGCCCCAGGGAGATGGGGATGAGTCCTCTTTTTGCCCCGCCACGGATCTGGTAAATGATTATGGCGGCCACCACTATAAGGCTCACCGCTATAAAAACAGGCGTTCTGCCGGCCAGCAGGCTGAAGGCGGCGCCGGGATTTTGTATATAGGTAAGATGAAGAAGGTTATCTATTATTGGCACTGACTGACCCAAAAACATTGCTTTCATTATCAGGGCCTTGCTGGCCTGGTCGATTAGAAGCGCAGCCAGAAATATGAGATAAAACAATATGCCGGTACCTCCGCTATAAATACATTATTGCTGCCGGTAGAAAATTTAAACCTTTTTTCCCACAATACTAATGATATCACTTTTGAGGACGGGCAAACAAATAAAAATGGCTTTTGGTGCAAAAGCCATTTCCGATCTTATTGGGCTGGACACCTTTTAATGGTTAGTGAAACGCTGTATAATGATAATTGGAGAGGTGGTAACAGAATGAGCGAACAGGAAAAGCCACTGGGTTATGTCCCTGATGAGGCTACGGGGTCGGGCCAGACTCTTGTAAGGAAAGTAGAGGATGCAATATACCGGCATCCGGGTGTTAACGAAGTGGCTGTGGTATTCCTGCCCGGGATTGATGGCAAATATGACCTGGCGGCCTTTGTGGTTCCGGCGGATATAAGCCTTACGCCGCAGATAATAAAGCACTTCGTGGAAGATTCAGGGGAGCTTTCTTCGAACGAACTTCCCGGTCGTTACCATTTGGTGCCCGAGATTCCCAGAACACCTAGCGGTAAGTGCCAGAAGCAAAAGCTGGTGCAGTCGCTTTTCGGTGAAGATTGACCACTGCCCCGGGTTTCAGAATTTCAGCCACAGAGGGCACAGAGATTGATTGAGGGCAACCCGAAAGGAAAGCTTGCTCATTTATGAATTCTGACTACTGGATTCTGTGACTCCGACAGTGAAAGCCCATCAATATAAGCATTTTTAGGACATCCCATTTCCGGACGGGGGTGTCTTTTTATCTGTTTAATCAAGACAGTCTTGACAAAAAATACATGCCAAATTTATTATATATATAAATGTTTATATATATAATAAGTGGAATATATAGGGTGATTTGAAATGTCTCTTAAATATGCCCTGCTGGGTTTTCTTAATTATGCCGACATGACCGGCTACGAGCTGAAGCAGCATTTTGACAATTCCATCCAGCACTTCTGGAATGCCAAACTGAGCCAGATATACCCCGCCCTCAGCCAGATGAAGAAGGAGGGGCTGCTGGTTATGGAGGTGGAATACCAGGAGAAACGTCCCAACCGCAAGGTATACAAGATCACCGATGCCGGCCGGGAGGAACTGAAAAGGTGGCTGGAGGAGCCCCAGGAAAAGCATCCGCTAAGGGAGCCTTTCCTGGTACAGGTTTTTTTCGGGGCTCACATTGAAAAGGAAAGAATAATAGCCATAATGAGGCGACAGTTGGAAATGTGCAGGGAGCAGCTGGCAAAATACAAGCATTATAAGGAGCATTTTCGGGAACCGGCTCCGGTTGATGTTTTTGTAAAGGATGCTGTATTTTGGGGGCTGACCCTGGATGCGGGCATAAAGTATTGTATGGCGTCGGTGGAATGGCTGGAGGAGGCCATTGTGGAAGTTGATGGAATAAGCCCATAGGAATGTACTGGGAAAGCGTAGTGTCAAAGTAGACTGCATTACCGGAGAATAGAAGGAGGTACTTTGAGTCAGTTATGTTGAGTAGAAAGAGATCATTGGCTCTGGCGGCTGTTTTACTTTTTGCCGCCACCATATTGTCCGCCTGCGGGGGCAAAAAAGAAGGCCAACAGGTGGAGGAGGCAAAGGTTGTAAAATTTGAGGCGGCCAAAGTTGATAAGGTATCAAGCTACTCCGAGCTTTCCGGAATGCTGGAGCCCTTTGAGGTGTCGGCGGTTTCCTTCGAGACTTCCGGCAGGGTTGTGGAAATGGTGCCCAAGGAGGGTGATCGGGTGGGGGCCGGGAGCTTTTTGGCCAGGATAGATGCCACCGAGTATTCTCTGCAGGTGGCTGAGGCTGAAAACGCCCTGGAAAAGGCCCGGGTCGGCTATCAGAAGGCCAAAGATGATCTTGCCAGGATGGAACAGCTGCACAGCCAGGGGGCGCTGTCTGATGCCGATTTTGAAAAGTCCCAAAACAGCTCCGCGGTGGCTGAGAAGGACTATCAGCTGGCCCAGCAGTCCTATGCCCTGGTGGGTCCCGGGGGAGGGCAGGGAAAGGACAGCTTAAAATCGCCCATTAGCGGCACCGTGATAGCCAAACTATCTGCGGTGGGACAGGTGGTGTCGGCAGGAACTCCGGTGTACCGCATCGGACAGATTGACACACTGAAGGTGATACTCCCGGTGCCTGACAAGGAGATTTCCCGGTGGAAGGCGGGGGAAAACATTACTCTGCTGCTTTATCAGGACTCCAGGATCGGGCAGGTGACCAGGGTATATCCTTCGACAAACCAGAGCACAGGAACAATAGGCGTGGAGGTTACCATACCCAACCCGCGGCATGACTGGTATCCCGGACAGGTGGTCAGAGCCCGTTACGCTACGGAATCCAAAGAAGGGCTGTTTGTCCCGGTAGAGGCGGTATTAAACCAGGGAATGGATAAGCCCTATGTGTTCCTGGCTATTAACGACAAGGCGGTAAAAACCCAGGTGACCACTGGAGATCTTTTTGACAATAAGCTGGAGATACTTACCGGGGTCAAACCAGGTGACCAGGTGATCGTAAAGGGAGCGGACATGCTTTTTGACGGCAACACCATCAAGCAGTCAGAGGTGGCGGGTAAGTGATTGAATTTTTATTAAAAAAGCGGAAAATAACTATTCTCTTTTTCATAATGGTGGTGGCTGTGGGATTTTTGAGCTTTATCCAACTGCCCCGGCAGGAGATGCCCGATATAACCATCACCTTTGCCATTGTTACCACCACTTACCCCGGCGCTTCTCCTGAGAGAATGGAGCAGTCGGTAACCCGGAAGCTGGAGCAGAAGATAAAAGAGCTGCCGGGAATAAAAACGATAACCTCTAATTCCGGCTTCGGGTACTCATCCATTGTGGTGGAGTCCAAGGACGGGGTGGAACCAAAAAAGCTATGGGATGAGCTGCGTAAAAAGGTAAAAGACGCCGAGGCCGATCTGCCGGACGGGGCCAATAAGCCGGTCATCAATGACGACCTGAACCGCAGCGCCTTTTATACTGTCAATATTACAGCGGACAGCCGGGAGCAGCTTTACAGTCTCAGGGAAACCATGCGGAACTGGAGGGATCAGCTGCGCACCCTGCCCAATGTGGCTGATGTGACTATCGGCGGGCTGCCCGAACAGGAGATACGTGTGGATGTTGACCCGCGAAAGCTTCAGCATTACGGTATTGCCTGGACACAGGTGCTGGCGGCGGTGAAGTCTGAAAATGAAAGGGTCCCCATAGGAGACTTTGATGTGGGGGAACGCACCTACCAGCTTATACTGCCTGAATCCTACAGCCCTGAAGCCCTGAACAGGGTTATTGTATCACGCTCCGGTGACGGCTTTCCGGTGTACCTGCAGGACATCGGGAGGGTCTACCATTCCCAGGGTGAGGACGAGGTATTCATCTATCACAACGGGAAACCCGCCATGGTGTTGGGCATTGTGGTGGAAAAGGGCACCGATGTTCCTTCCCTGCAGGCCAATGTTGACAATATGATGAAGATATTGACCAAAACCCTTCCTGCATGGGCCTCGGTGGAGCCGGTGTTTTCCCAGAGCCAGAGGGTAAAGGATGCCTATGACGACCTTTTAAGGGAAATGATTATCGCCATAGCCGCGGTGCTGTTTGTCTGCACCCTGGGGCTGAACCTTATTACGGCGGTGATAATAGCCTTCGCCATACCCATATCCATGGCTGTCGGGCTAATATTTCTTCCGCCTTT
>JAMCVT010000053.1 GCA_023475565.1 Actinomycetota bacterium | reverse complement strand
GCAAGGTACTTCACTATTTCCATAGTCACTGGGGAATCTACTTTTTTATCCACAACTTAATTTTAATACACCAGGAAACTATATGACGCGTTAAAGCGCTAAAGCAATAAAGTGACTTAAAAAGCATCTTTGCCCCGGGGGGTTAAGAAGGGGGAACTCCCCCTTAATTGCGGGGTGGGGCGCTATAGCCCAGGGGCGGCAGCCCCTTTTTTAGATAGATATGGGGGCGCCAGCCCCCATTTTTTTAGTCCATCACTGAAAGCGCGGTGTCCAGATTATAGCCCGACAGCTTTGACCCATTCATTATAATAAGGTCAGCCTTTTTATCGCCGTTCAGGTCAGCCGCCTGGGGCTCCACCCCGCCACCCCAGGGGCCGAATTCACCCCTGCAGACAAATCTGTTTCCTGTGGAAACGGCCACCTGCCAGCGGCCCGAACTGCCGTGGGCTACAATATCGCACCTTCCGTCTCCGTTGACATCCGCCGGAATGGGCAGCCAGCTGTCACCGGAACCCCATTGTTCCAGCCAGGGGCCTGCAGAGGCGTCAAACGTCCCGTCAACGGCCAGCAGCATCCTCCACCGGCCGCTTTCGATGTCCAGCACGGCCACATCTGTACTGCCGTCCCCGTTAAAATCTCCAGGTATATATTTTTGCAGTTGTTTTTCTTTTAACAGATCAATATACTGCCAGGCAAACCGGCCAAACCCTTCCCTCTTATTAAGCGCTATACCCAGCCTCCCTCCCCGGCGGTCAACCAACGCCAGGTCGCAAAGGCCGTCTCCGTTGAAGTCCCCGGCCAGCGGCCGGTACTCACCGGCGTCTCCGGGGGAAATAATGACCTCGCCTGACAGCTCAAATCTTTTTTGTCTGTTTTCCGCAAGCAGAAATCCACCCCGGGAGGGGCTGTAGAATATAAGGTCGTCCAGCCCGTCCCCGTTAATTTCGCCTGCCATGGCCGTCGCGTCATTCCCCGGGTCCCAGCCTTCAAACCACGTCCCCCGGCCTTCAAAGGCTTTTTCCCTTCTGGGGGCGTACCACCGGGCAGTATACCTGAACATGTCCCAGCGCCTTCCGTTCCTGTCCCACACCAGTATTTCTTTTCTCCCTCCCGGCTCAAAGGATCCGGTCAGCAGTTCCCGCCGCTCCCCCGCAGGAAGACCCTCCAGCCTCTGGGCCGGGACAAACATGGCCAGTGAGTAAATCGATATAAAAGTATACCCCTTTTCTTTAAAAGAGTTCACCAACTGGTGCAGAGGTGAGCCGGCATCATAGGTATAGCAGGTCTCCCCTTTTTCATTGAAGGACTTGTGAATGTATTTAAACTCTTTGAAGGGGTGATAGAAAAAAGAGGCCAGGCCTCCCCCGGAAGTGTCCAGCAGATCAATCATTTTATTCATATCACGGCTTGTGTTTATATATCCCAACGGGGTGGGAACGGTTGTATACCCCCTGTATTCCGTGCCCGGATAATCAATAGTATGCAGCCTGACAAAACTGACCCCATGATAATTGTCTTCATAAATAAGTCCTATTTGCTCTTCAAAGGCCTCACACTGTTTTGAAGAGGCTGTGTAATGGGGTGTCTCCCAAAAGGCCGGGGTAATTCCTGCCTTTTTGAAGAGGTCGAGGGATGCAGCCACTCTGCTTCTGGCATACTGAATGCTGCTGGGAACAGCCGGATTTTTCACCCTGTCGTAGAATTCAAACCCCAGGCCGCTGGCATCACCGTTGGACTGGTGGGTATAACCATGAGCGCCGGCTATTCCCCCCATGCTCTCCATATATTTTATAGTGGCTCTAAATTCCCCGGCATAAGGTGTCCGGTCAGCTATACTGACATCATAGCCCTTTGCCGGGATTTTCATCCTGGGTATCAGCGATATATGAAAGGGTATTCCTTCCTGGTGCAAATACCCGGCCACAACCTTAAGTTTTTGCAGGCTCTCTTCGTCCTGGTACTGCCCTCCCGGGCCTACATCCTCCAGCCTTAGCAGGGCAGGCCTTACTTCCCGGCCGGAAAGAGGGCCCGCTGCCCCTCCGGCATTTCCGTACAAGACTGCCTCTGTACAGCCTCCGGCCGGCAGGCAGGTCAAAAATATAAATAAAATTAATACCAGCTTTGCTTTTATCAGTTTTATCACTCCTGCAGTAAGTCAGCCTGTCTAATAATTTGCCGGAATTCCACCCTATTCCTGCATTTCTATATTATCGGGACAGGAAAATAAACCACCTTTCAGAAAATTTTAAGACATGCTGCCAAATCTTATGGTAAAATTATTCCAGCTTTATTTTATATTTTACAGGGAGGCAATCAACTTGAATAGTGACATTATTGATTTATTAAGGGGCATTCCCCTGTTTAGCAGCTTAAGTCCGGTCTTTCTGGCGAGACTCTCGGAAAAAGCAGTTTCCATGAAATTTGATAAGGGAAAGGCTATTCTTGAAGAGGGTAAAAGCTGCAACAATCTCTTTATCACAGCCGCAGGAAAAATGGAGGCATATAAAAAGTTTGATGAAAACACCGAGCTGATTATTAATGTTATTTGGCCGGGGAGGGGTTTTCGGAGAGGCCTGCGTGCATGACGGGGCTTCGACGGATACCGCCCTGCGGGCGGCGGAACCCTCTGTTATAATCTGCATCGACAGATCCACTATAACTACAATGATAAAGGAAAATCACGAATTTGCCAAAAGCTATATAAGACACCTGGGAAGCCTGGTGCGGGAAGCCGCATCAAGAGAGAGTCTATTTTTACAGATGCTTATTGATTCTAATATAGAAATACCCGGGCCATATGAGATTAAACACCCCGGCCAAGGGGAAACAGCTGTTCAGGCAGATGAGACTGAAGGTTTAGTCATACAGGAAGAAGTTGCGGAGGAAGCTGAGGAAGATGACGAGGTATTCTTCAGGAAGGAATATGACTGCCCTCTGTGCAAAATCCGCTTTGGGACGCTTAAGCCCAGGCAGAAATATATAATAACCGTAAAAACCGACCAGGATTTCTGCGTCTACTACAAGACGGTCAACCCACTGCATTACGAAATCAACGTCTGCCCCCGGTGCGGTTACTCTTTTAACAGCTCCACCTCCGAAAAGGTAAAGGCTGACCTAAGCTCCAGTCTTGTCAAGATGATATCAGACATCTGGGGTCAGGCAAACTACTGCGGGATGAGGGATCTTGATGACGCCATCGAAACCTTCAAGCTGGCCCTGGAGTGCCAGAGGGAAAGAGGCGCCAATGATGCCTCCATGGGCAAGCTGTTCCTTAAGCTGGCCTGGCTGTACAGGTACAAAAAAGAAGAGGAAAGAGAGCACATCAACCTTGATAAGGCCCTCTACCACCTGACCAAATCCTATGACAGCTCACCCGAGGATCCCAAGGAGGAGATGAACCTCATGTTCCTGCTGGGTCAGCTTAACCGTAAGCTGGGGTCCGACCGGGAAGCGGTTAACTGGTTCATAAGAGTTACCCAGCACCCCAACAGAAATAGCTACCCGTATATTTTAAACCGGGCCAGGGACGCCTGGCAGCAGATACGCAGTGAATTGAAGGGACAGTAGCAAACCGCCGTCCCGGCGGTGCCGTCTTACATACGGCAGGGAGACAGATATAATGGAAGAGCCAGCCACTCCATTATGTCTGTCTCCAGACCGGATAGCAGTGCCTTTAATTATTTTTGAAAATACCGGTTAAGAAGTCCTTTGAATATTGCGGCGTGACGTCCCTCGTCCCTTGATGCCCTGTCAAAGAAGCCGGCTGCCCCGGAATTATCCTCGGTGCTTGCGACAGCAGCGGCCTCGGACTTGCCCTTCTGGGCACCCAGCTCAGCTTCCACCCGCCAGGCCAGATTCTCCTTGGTGCCTTTAACTTTATCCTGCAGCACTGCAATTTCAGCCGCATGCCACCCCTCTTCCAGGGCTACCCTGTAAAACGCCTCTCCCACCTCCGGATAGCCCTCCTCGTCAGCCTTTCTGCCAAAGGCCAGATAAAGGCCCACCTCCTCAGTCTCGGCGTCCCAGTTGGCGGTGAGGTTTGATCCGGTCTTGCCGCCGTCTTCGTTTACCGGCACAAATTTATCACGGGGTGCGCCACAGTACGGGCAGGTTTCAGGGGGCTCATCGCCCTCGTGAATATAGCCGCAGACAGTGCATACCCATCTTTTGGCTCCACCGGCCGGTTTTTGCCCGGCAGGCTTGTTCCTGGTTTCCCTGTAATAGGCGTACGTCATCGGCTCAGCTTCACTGCGCACCTTTCCTTCCACCACCTCGGCTATGAAGAGGGTATGTGACCCCACATCGACGGTCAATTCGGGAACCACCCTGCATTCAAGGTAAGAAAGGCAGTCATCTATCACCGGTACCCCCAGCTTTCCGCCGGAATACTTCACTCCTTCAAACTTGTTAACCTCACGGCCGGACTTGAACCCGAATTTAGTGACCATATCGTGGCCTTCCTTGCCCAGCACGCAAACCGACAGCACTCCGCTGCTTTTTATATACTCATTGGTAAGATTGTTTTTGTTTATGCCAAGAGCTATCCGCATGGGTGCGCTGGTGAGCTGAAACACCGTGTTGCAAACCTGGGCGTTTGGCTTGCCGTCCTTGACCGACCCCACTATGTAAAGGCCGTATGATATTTTGAACAGTGCGGGCTCAATACGCTTTTTGTCTTCGGCAGTCATTTCCTTAACCTCCACAGCCGCCACGGCCTCGTCCTCATTCATCAGGCCGGCATATTCCGATGGGTCCACCAGTACAAACTTTTCAGCCGGAGCCCCGCAGCGGGGGCAATGTTCCGGCGGGCTCTCACCTTCATGAAGCCACCCGCAAACCGTGCATTTCCATATTTTCATCTGTAACCTTCCTTTCTATGCAGAAGAAGTCGGGTTTTTATTAGCTATTAATTAATTATTTGGTTTGTAAAAGTCCCGTAAAGGATCGTCCAAATTCTTTGGCCTCGGTCTTAGCTCTTGCATCAGGGGTGAAGTTTACTTTTAGTCCGGGCAGGTACACCTTGAACTGCAGCCCGGACAGCCTCTGCTCGATAAGCTTTACAGCCTCCCCGGACCATCCGAAGGACCCAAAGGCCGCAGCCGGCTTACCCTGGTTTATCACCGGCGATACGTGGGCCAGCAGTTCCCACACCGGGTAAACGGCGTCTCTGTTCAGCGTAGGGGAACCCACCAGCAGTCCGTCAGCCCTGTTTACCAGACCGGCCACCCCGGAGGGAGAAACCTTTGACAGGTCAATTAAGCTGACCTCCACTCCCGCTTCGGAAATACCGGCGGCAATCTCTCCGGCCAGTGTTTTGGTGTTGCCGTAGGCTGAAACAAAGGCCACAATTATTTTCCTGCCTGCCGGCCTGATGGCGGACTCTGCGGCCCAACGCCGGTATTTTTCAACATAGTCCATTACATCCCGGCGCAGAACAGGTCCATGGGAAGGACCGACAGTATCAAAATCCAGCTTTTTAATCTTATTGACGGCATCGGCAACATACCCGGCGAAAGGGGACATGATTACATCATAGTAGTACCTGAAGGCCTGTTCCATATCCCCGGTAAGGTCGTTAAAAATATCCTCCCCGCAGTAATGACAGCCGAAAATATCGCAGGTAAAAAGAGTCTTGTCACCGGGAAGGTACGTGCACATGGAATCGGGCCAGTGCAGGAAGGGCGTGGATATGAAAGCCAGTTTTTTGCCTCCCAGGTCAATCTGGTCCCCGTCGGCCACCGCCAGCTGTGGAAAGTCCCTGTTCACCATTTCCCGCAGGAATCTTAGGGCTACCTTGGAGGCCACCACTGTGGCCCGGGGCATTTTTTCCAGCAAAACTCCCAGTGCCCCGGAGTGGTCCGGCTCGGTATGGTTTAGAACTATATAATCAACCTGTTCGGGGGGCAGCACCGAGGCCACCCTGGACAGCAGTTCCCCCTCAAAGCCGCCTTTTACCGTTTCCACCAGGGCCACTTTTTCCCCTACCAGCAGGTAGGAGTTGTAGGTGGTTCCGAATTCCGTCGTCATCACTATGTCGAAAACCCTTAGTTCAGGGTTCCTGGCTCCCACCCAGTAGATACCGTCTTTGACGGTTACCGCTTTCATTTCTTTCACTCCTGTTCCTTTTCAAATTGGTCTTTACCGGCCCCACACACCGGACATACCCAGTCGTCCGGTATTTTTTCAAAGGGGGTTCCCGGGGCTATCCCGCTGTCAGGGTCCCCTTCCGCCGGGTCATAAACATAGCCGCAAATAGTGCAAACCCATTTTTCCATTAACTTTTCCTCCTGTCCTTTATTAATTAGAATACGTCCCTGCCTGTTCGCAGTGCTGCTTAATATGATGCTCAATCAGGCCTATGGAGATACCTGAAGAGTTCTTCTCCATCCGCTCCCCCATAGATATTTTCCTCTTTACAAGTCAAATTATAAGCCGCCGGCCTTAACAGGCATTTACGAATTCCTTACAATTTCCTTAAAAAAATGGGGGCTGGCGCCCCCATATCTATCTAAAAAAGGGGCTGCCGCCCCTGGGCTATAGCGCCCCACCCCGCAATTAAGGGGGAGTTCCCCCTTCTTAACCCCCCGGGGCAAAAATGCTTTTTAAGTC
>JAMCVT010000024.1 GCA_023475565.1 Actinomycetota bacterium | reverse complement strand
TGACTGTCAACGCTTAATGCAAGGAATTACTTCCTTACATCCATGACTCGCTACCGGTGGCTTGGTTAAGCCTTACCGGACGGGAGTTCCACCCGCTAAATCACACGACCTTGCCCGGTCGCACCTGAATTCTGAATTCTGGATTCTGTATTCCGACCGGGATTCAATACTTTTGAGCCTTTTTATTGTCCCATCATTTCGGCCAGGTCGGCGTGAGCGTCCCCGCTGATAACCCTCAGGCCGAAGGTCTTTATAATCATGTCGGCCACCCCCGGGGTAAGGAACTCCGGCGCCCTGGGACCTATATATATATTCTTTATCCCCAGGCTGAAGAGTCCCAGCAGTATGGCCACGGCCTTCTGCTCAAACCAGCTCAGCACAATGCTCAAGGGCAGGTCATTCACCGGGAGGCTGAAGGCATCGGCCAGGGCCAGGGCTATCTTGACGGCCGACCCCGAGTTGTTGCACTGGCCGAGGTCTAAATAGCGCGGGATGTCCGTACCCTCCACATTCCCATAATCCAGGTCATTGAAGCGGTACTTCCCGCAGGAAGTAGTCAGTATAACACAGTCTTTGGGTATGGCCCGGGCCAGCTCCCGGTAATAGTCCCTTCCCTTTGTAGGGGCATCGCACCCGGCCACCACGAAAAACCTTCTCAGTTTGCCGGCCTTTACCGCATCAACTATCAGTGGCGCCAGGGGAAGCACATTCTGGTGATGAAAGCCGGTAACCAGGGACTTGTCCGACTGTATGTCAGCCGGGGGCAGGGAAAGGGCCTTCTCAATCACCGGGTTGAAGTCCATATCCTTTATTTTCTGCACACCCTCCAGCCCGGCCACCAGATAGGTAAACATCCTGTCGCCGTAGGTTCCTTTTCTTATGGGCATTACGCAGTTGGTGGTGGCCAGTATGGCGCCGGGGAATCTTTCAAAGGATTCCCTCTGGTCGTGCCAGGCCTTACCATAATTTCCCTTGAGTTGCAGGTATTTTTTCAGTTCCGGATAGCCGTGGGCCGGCAGCATTTCTGAGTGGGTATACACATTGACACCCCTGCCGTCAGACTGTTTAAGCAGTTCCTTCATGGCCCTCAGGTCATGGCCGGTTACCAGTATGCAGTGTCCTTCCACCTTGTCCTGGCTTACCCGTACCGGCACCGGGACCCCCAGTTCGGCCAGATGGGCCCGGTCCAGCAGGTCCATTACCTTAACAGCGGCCGATCCCACTTTAAGAGCCATGTCTATGTGATCCTGGAGATTGAAGTTGGAGTTTGTCAGGGTCATAAAAAGACCCTCATGGGTTATGGCGTCGACTTCCTCGTCGCTGTGGCCCAGCTCCCTGGCATGTACCGCATAGGCCGCCACTCCTTTGAGGCCCAGCATAATGGTGTCCTGAAGGCTGGCAATATCTTCATTTTTACCGCAGACACCTGCCTTGGTGCAGCCTCCCCCGGGAGTCTGCTCGCACTGGTGGCAAAACAATGTCACATACCCCCCACAGATAAAAATGTTCAATAAAAAATATTATTTACCTTAATCGAGAAGGCTACTAATTTTTATCAGTTCCGACAGATTGCCTTGGCACCACTGGGGTCTCGCAAGAAAAAAGAGTCCGCCGGAGGCGGACATAAAGATTAGGTATTATATTTGAATCATTATTTATCAGGCTATATTGGTTTCAAAAAGTTTTATTATAAAAGGCAGCAGGTCCACCGGGCGGACAATCCCCACCACCTTGAGGTTGCTGTCCAGCACAGGAACTATGGTAATCTTGCGCTTTATGATTATTTCCACTGCCTTGGCCGGGGGGTCGTTCTCAAATACAAAGGCATCCACCACCGGACGTATGAATTTGGTCACCGGGGTGTCTTTCATAAGCTTCAGCCCGTCCCAAAAGAAGAGGCCGGCATTGTTGTAGGACATGCCCAGCCAGCCTCCGGCCCTTGAGGCCAGAGAGCCCAGCGCATTGTATACATTGCGCATGGTGAGAATGCCCACTATTTTGCCGTTGTCATCCAGCACCAGCACCCAGCGGTATCCTTTTTCTTTTGCCGATTCGTTCATCATATTTACCGCTTCTTCGAAGGTGGCATTTTTATGCAAAGTGGAATAGTGGTAAAGGGGAATCATATAATCGAGCACCTTGTCGGCTTTACCCTGCACAGCCAGCACCTCCCGCTTTTTATGTTAATCTTAGTATATGTTTTCCCGGCTGCCGCACAATATTTACACCTTTTAACGTCGATATTAAGCTTTAAAGCGCATGAAACAGTAGTCGATATTTTCACATAGGACTTTTGTTAATTAGCCTTTATGTCTTAAAGGGGGTGTCCCCTTCAAATCCTAACAGAGTTCCAACCTCCAATTTCCGGCTTCCAGCTTCAGCCTCCTCTTTTCCTTCTGCCATGCATACATATATCTTGCCGCCGGCTAATAATCCCCCCACCAGGCCAAGCCGCACTGCATTCCTTTTAAACGGGTCTGCTTGACATGGTTTTAAAAGGAATATATATTTATTGTATGCGTCCTGAAGGACTGGAAATATTAGCTTTTTGGGGAGATTTTTATGACTTTGCAAGCCGGTTTTTTGGAAGAACTGAAATACAGGGGACTTGTCAACGACTACTCAGATCCCGAGGAATTAGAGCGGCTGCTGGTAACCGAGCCGGTGGCGCTTTACTGCGGCTTTGACCCCACGGCGGACAGCCTGCACATAGGCCACCTGCTTCCCATGATGACGCTGCAGCGCTTTCAGATGGCGGGTCACAGGCCAATAGCCCTGGCGGGGGGCGGCACCGGCCTCATCGGCGACCCCAGCGGAAAGACTGTGGAGCGCACGCTGAATCCCAGGGAGGTGGTGGAGTCCTGGGTGGAAAAGATAAAGAATCAGCTTTCACTATTTCTTGATTTTGACGCCAAAACAAACCCCGCCCTGCTTCTCAATAACTATGACTGGATATCACAGCTTAACGTGATAGAATACCTGAGGGACATAGGCAAGTACTTCTCCGTCAACGCCATGCTGGCCAAAGACTCGGTAAAAACCCGCATAGAAAACAGAGATGTGGGCATTTCCTACACCGAGTTCAGCTACATGATACTGCAGTCCTACGACTATTACTGGCTGGCCAAGCATCATGGCTGCAAGCTCCAGATAGGGGGCAGCGACCAGTGGGGCAATATCACCACCGGCATTGACCTCATCCGGCGCACCCTGCAGTCCCCGGCCTACGCGCTTACTTTACCGCTTATAACCACCTCGGAGGGCAAAAAATTCGGTAAGACGGAAGCCGGGGCTGTCTGGCTGGACGCCTCCAAGACCTCTCCGTACCAGTTCTACCAGTTCTGGATAAACATAACCGATCAGGACGTTATCAAGTTTATCAAGTACTTCACCTTCCTGGACCGGGACACCATTTCTCAGCTGGAGTCGGCTGTCAGGGACCGCCCTGAAAAAAGGGAGGCCCAGCAGAGGCTGGCCTATGAGGTCACCTCCATGATACACGGCCGTAGCGAGGCCGATATGGCCCGCCAGACTGCCGCTGCCCTGTTCAAAGGCGAGATCTCCTCCCTCACTGAAGACCAGCTAAAGGACGCCCTGGCCGGAGTGCCCACCACCTCCCTGGACGAAGGCAGGGGCGGGGAAATGAGCCTTCTTGACCTGGTGGTGGAGGCCGGCTTGTGCCCCTCCAGGTCCCGGGGAAGAACCGATATAGAAAGCGGCGCCATATATGTAAACGACATCAGGGAAGCCGACCAGGGGAGGAAGGTTTCCGACCTGGCCAGGCTGCACCGGAGATACGTGGTGCTTAGAAAAGGCAAGAAAAACTACCACCTGGTGATAATTGAGTAAATACTGTAAATAGGTCAAAAGCCAAAAATTAAGGGGACCAGTGAGATCGGTCCCCTTAATTTATTATCTATAATAGCCCTTGCTTAATTTTCCAACTTCCAGCCTCCAACATCTAATTTACCCGCCCAGGGTCACATCCTGAACCTGGTACCATTCCAGGGCCTCGTAAAAATGTCCCGGCCGGAAGTCCGGCCACAGATCGTCCACCACGTAAATGTCAGAATATATGGTCTGCACCGGCAGGAAGCCGCTGAGCCTCCTCCTCCCCCCCCACCGGATGATCAGGTCAATTCTTGACACATCGGAGGAGGCCACCTGCTTTAAAACATCGCCCCGCTTCCCCGTCACATTTCCACCCTGATCGAATATGCGCCTGAGATCCCACTTCCACCCGTAATTCACCAGAAAATTAATGCGCATGAGACCCCTGCCGAAGGTTTTCCTGGTGGTATATTCCACCAGTTCCGGTGGAAAGAAAGGTGAGGAGTGATCTCCCACCACCAGCAGCGAGGCGTCACGGTTGGAAAGCATGTTTACGGCCTCGGTGCAGGCATTTTGAAAGGCCTTCACCTGGACCGGCGGCCTTTTGGTGTTATCCTGGGTGAAGCCATAAAAAGTCAGCTCCGGAATCCCCAGCTCAAGGCACATCTCATACAGCATAAGCCCCGGGTCAAGGCCCTTATGGTAGCCGTCCTGCTTCTGCATTCCATTGATTAAGGCCCATCTCCTGTTGCCGTCGGGAATTACACCTATATGTCCGGGCAGCCGGCTGAATTTTTTATTCCCCATAATCCCTCCTGAAAGCTTAAAAGATCAGATAGATGGTTTAAATAATACCCAGATCTCTCCCTGCTTATTTAAAAAAACTCCTGCAGGGTAAATATATTCCATATTTTATGCAACAAAACCCCCCTTTACAACGTCATATATATTAAGGGGATTTTTAAGGGGAGAGGTGATCTGAAAATTAAAGGAATAAGAGAACTGTCAGCCTTATGTATAGGCTTCGCGGCGCTTTCCTGCAGCATCGGGCAGGCCGGGGCCGCAGAGATTACCGCTGCCGTGCAGGGGCCTGCTGCGGTGGTATACACGAACCAGACGGGCACCGATAAAATCACTGAGACCTCTGGTGAGCCGGTCGTCAGCGACAGGAAAGCAATTGATATTTTAAAGAAAGCTTTCCCGCACCTGGACTTGAGCCAGGACCCGGATATTTCCATGAGTCCCGGGGGCAGCCCCGGACAACTGTCCTGGAATATCAGCGGGAACAGGCCCGGCAGAATGTCCAGCCGTTCAGAAGGCTTCCACGCCAGGGTTGATGCAAAAACAGGGGAGATACTAAATCTTTGGTATGAAGGGAGCGGACCGGCAGGAGGAGAAATAATTTCCCGGGAAAAGGCCCTGACTATTGCGGAAGGCCTTGCCCGGAAGCTGCAGCCTGACAGGTTTGGGTCTATGCGCCTGCAGGACAGCCAGCACTCCGACAGGTTAAGCTACAGTCCTGCCAACACCCTTAACCTGACCTATAGCTTTTACTGGGAAAGAAGGGCCAACGGGATGCCGGTTGTTGACAACGGACTGGGGATAACTGTGAACGCCCTGTCCGGCCAGGTATCAAGCTACAGCTTTAACTGGAAGGACAATTTGGAACTGCCCCCTGCCTCAGCGGCCATATCGGCCAAAGAGGCCTCGGACAAACTTATGGACGAAGCAGGCATGCAGCTGGCCTACTATGTGCCCTTTTCCCCAAACAGCCCGGAGGGAACCCCCCGGGCCAGCCTGGTCTACCGTATAAACAGCAGCAATTTTGTTATTGACGCGCAAAGCGGCCAGGTAATAGATTACCTGGGACGGCCCCTGGAGAGCGCCAGGCAGTTCGGCAGCATACCGGAAACCTCCGGTGAGATGACCCCCCCATCCCCGGGCAGTGAAAGAATAAGCCCGGTGGCTGCCCTGGAGAAGGCCAGAAGATTCTTTAAGGAGATAGGCTACCCGGGAGAAGTGGAGCAGCAAGGCTCCGGCTCCGGCAGCGGACCCATGGGCCGGGAGGAATACTGGACTTTCAGGCCCCGGAATGAGGAAGGCCGGGGAGGTTATGCACTTTACCCCAGTGTGGGCATAGAGGTGTTTAGCGGACGGGTATCCCAATTCCACAGCATGGAACAACTCCCTGGAGATCCTGACCGGGCGGGCGGGAAGGCTATAACCAGGGATGAGGCTGTAATTACAGCCAAAAATTTTATACAAAAGGTTGAGCCTGAACTTTACCCTTACCTGGTGCTGGGAGAGAACTCCACCAGCCTGGGAAAGACCCCCTACTACAGCCTGAGGTTTGCCCGGGTGGTAAACGGCATAGTCTTCCCCCAGGAAGGTATTTCTATAACCATTGGACAGAACGGGAAGATAACCAGCTACAACTGCGACTGGCACCGGGTGGAATTCCCCACCGCCAAGCCCGTCATTACGGCTGACCAGGCCTCCGCCACATGGCTTGCTGAATCTCCCCTTAAAATGACGTATTTCTTCCCCCGGGACAATAACGGAAAGACTCTGCCGGTGAGGCTGGTTTACCAGCCCCAGTACGGCGGAATAGACTGTATTGATGCCGTAACAGGAGATCCCCTGGGCTGGGACGGCAGCCCGGTCACCGGAACAGGAGCGAGGGGGTATGATTTCACCGGAAGCTGGGCGGGCCAGCAGCTGCTGCTGGTGGCCGAAAGCGGGCTGCTCCCTCCACCGGACGGCTTCAGCCCCGGCTCTCCGGCCTCCAGGAGGGATGGCATCAGACTCCTTATGGCCGCCGCAGGACTCAACTACTATGATGAGCGCCAGTCCGGCCCCGCCTTCAGTGATGTCACCGCCGGCGACCCGGACTATGCGGCCATACAGAGGGCTGTTGAGCTGGAATTTATAGAAAAGGGGGGGCAATTCCTGCCCGGTGAGCCCCTGGACAGGAGGACGCTGGCCGCCTGGCTGGTCAACGGGCTGAGATACCGGGAGGTTGCCTCAATCCCCGGCCTGATAGAGTCGCCCTTTAAGGATATCTCAGAACTGCCCCTTAAAGATCGAAACAGCATCGGGCTGGCCAGCGGCCTGGGCCTGCTTTCCGGGGACGGCAGCGGAAATTTCAGGCCCCATGACAGTGTGACCTGGGAAGAGCTGGCGGCAGTGGCTATAAAGCTGTCTCCCAGGCTGGGAGACCGGATCGGAGGGTATTGATAAACCGCCTTCCGGGCGGTGCCGTCTTTACAGACGGCGGGGAGACAGGAGACAGAATAGGCAGGTATTTCTGGCAGCCAAAAGACCTCCTGGTGATACATGTATAGGGGGGAGAAGTTGGGTTAAAGCAATATCTACTGAAGTTCCACCACGGTACAGCCCATGCCGCCCTCACCGGTCTCTCCCAGGCGGAAGGACTTCACCCTCCGGTGGGACTTGAGCTCACGCTGAACGGCGGCCCGCAGCGCCCCGGTGCCCTTGCCGTGAACGATATAAACCTTGGGCAGCCCGGCCAGCCCGGCATCATCCAGGTATTTTTCCATTTCGTCCAGGGCCTCGCCGGCGGTCATCCCCCTCAGGTCCAGGCGGGTGGATATCTCCCTGGCCTTGGAGGCCATAATGCGGGCCACCTCCACCTTACCCTCTCCGGGCCCGGAGCGCTCCGCCCTGCGCAGGTCGGACAGCGGCACGGTGATCTTTATTATGCCCACCTGGACGGTTACCTGGCCGTCCTCCGGGGGGCCAAGCACAAAGCCCTTCTGGTTGAAACGGGGGATAAAAAACTCCTCACCGGGGCTGACGTCTTCGGGAATGTCTCCCGGGGACGGCTCCGCCCGTCGTGATTTATGGGCCGCTTTGGCTTCCAGCCCGGCCAGCCTCTCCCTGGCATCCCTTATACCGGTCTCCCTCTCCCTGGCAGCCTCGCTGGACAGCTTCCCTCTCAGCTCTTTGATCAATTCCTCGGCCTCCCGGCGGGCCTCCCGGACCATGGCCCCGGCCTCCTCCCTGGCTTTAAGGACCACCGCCTCACTCTTTTCGGCCAGTTCCCGGTTCATGCTCCGGTTTCTTTCCTCCAGCAGGCGGGCCTCATTTAAAAGCCTTGAGGCCTCCTCCCGGTCCCGGCCGGCCTCCTGACTTTCCCTCTCCAGGTGGTCCATCAGCTGGGCCGCCTTCAGCTGGTCGGCCGATATAAACTCCCGGGACCTCTCCACCAGGGCCGGCTCAAGTCCCAGCCGGGCAGCTATCTCAAAGGCATTGCTCCGCCCCGGCCGGCCTATGATAAGGCGGTAGGTGGGGCGAAGGGTTACCGGGTCAAATTCCACACTGGCGTTTTCCACACCGGGGTTGGCAAAGGCAAAATTTTTAAGCTCGCTGTAGTGGGTGGTGGCAACGGTCTTGGCTCCCTCACGGTGAAGCCTTTCCAACACCGCCTGGGCAAGGGCGGACCCTTCCGCCGGATCGGTGCCGGCACCCAGTTCATCCAGCAGCACCAGGCTGTCTTGCCCGGCATTTTTAAGTATATCAACAATATTTCTCATGTGCGAGGAGAAGGTGCTCAGGGACTGCTCAATGCTCTGCTCGTCCCCTATATCCGCGAATACCCGGCCAAACACCCCGATAGCCGTTCCCTCCCCGGCGGGCACATGCAGCCCCGACTGGGCCATGAGCACCAAAAGGCCCGCAGTCTTTAAGGTAACAGTCTTGCCCCCGGTGTTGGGACCGGTAATTACCAGGGTATTAAACTCCCGGCCCAGGGTTATGGAGGTGGGGACCACCTCGCCCCCCAGGAGAGGGTGGCGGCCCTTTATTATGTCCAGCTCAGGCCCTGACCTTATTTCCGGCTCCCAGGCATCGAGGCTCAGGCTGTACCTGGCCCTGGCCATGATGAAATCAATCCTCCCCAGGGCGTCCAGGGATACCGTCAGGTCCCCGGAAACCCGGGATACACCCTCTGAAAGGTCGTGAAGTATCCTGGCCACTTCCTGCTTTTCCGCCGCCTGCAGGCGGCGGACCTCATTGTTGGCCTCCACCACCGCCATGGGCTCAATAAAAAGGGTGGCCCCGCTGGAGGACTGGTCATGCACAATGCCCGGAACCTGTGCCCGGTACTCCTGTTTTACCGGTATCACGTAGCGATTTTCCCTTATGGTCACTATGGGGTCCTGGAGGTACTTCTGGTAGGTGGCCGAGCGTATAAAAGACTCCAGCCTGGATTTAACCTGGCCCTGGTGGGAGGCCAGCTGTCTTCTTATCTGTCCCAGGGCCGGGGAAGCGCTGTCGGCCACCAGGCCCCCGGGCAGAATGGATGACAGTATGCGCCTTTCCAGATCCGCAAAATTTCCCAGCGCCCCGGATATTTCAGCCATCAGGGGATAGCGTTCGGCCCTTTCCAGGAAGAACTTTTTAAGGCGCCTAACAGCCGAAAGTGTCCTACCCACCGCCAGGATCTCCCCGGGGTCCAGCACTATACCCCGGGACGCCTGCACCACCTGCGCCCTTACATCGTACCAGCCGCCCATTTCGGCGGCCGGGTCCAGCCTCATGAGGTTCCGTCCCTCTGAGGTTTCGGACTGACTCCTGCGGATTATATCCGGGTTGCCGGCAGGAAACAGATCCAGCGCCCGGTCTCTCCCCAGCGGTGACCCCGCGAAGCCCGCCAGCCTCTCCAGCACCTTGTCATATTCCAGTCTTTTCAGTGTCCGCTCGTCAACAAGCATGTTCATTCTTTCTCCCGATAATTTAAATTGCATACAAGTACTACTTTCCGGTCGGAATTCAGAAGCCAGGAGTCAGAATTCAGAATGTTTTGCATGCCATACTCTGTGGTTAATTAAAGAACTCCTGATTTATACTGTTTGTTTAGCAGGACAATGATTACTCGGAAATAATCACGTCCCAAAAGCATCTGTTTGGATTACTTGCTCATTCTGGCTCCTGAATTCTGAATTCTGTATTCCGACCGGATTTACATTCAGTATAAGCACCCGGGGTTACACTCCCCGATAGTAGTGCCCTTTGGTTATTCCGGCGGGGCTTAAGCCCTCCAGCCTTTCCCTGGCCGCCTCCAGCCCTGGAGACTTCCTGCCGGCCCCGGAGGCCTGCCGGTCCAGCACTTTCCTGTATACTCCGGTCACCTCGGAGACATATTGGTGGTTTTCCCGCCGGGCCTCTATACGCATGCAGTAAACTCCCGCCCCGGCAAGCTCGGGTATGTCCTCCACCAGGCAGAGATCCCTGGAATTGAACAGGTGCATCCGGCAGTGCCGGTCTGTTTCCACCGGAAAAAGCGCCCCGGTCCTGTCCTTAAGCCGGTAGCCTCCTTTTCGGCACTCCCCCGCGCAGGCGCTGCCGGGGGCGCTGTCGCCAAGAACAGCCCCGGTGAGACAGTGGTCCGACACCATCAGCTCCAGGGCGCCCTGGACAAAAACCTCCACCGGGTACAGGCCGGCCAGCCGCTTCACCTGGGCCATGGTCAGCTCGGGTGAAAGGGTGACCCGCAAGGCCCCCCTGCCCAGAAGGTAATCCACGGTATACATGTTAAAGGCATTAAAGCCGAAGTCAGTGAACAGGGGAAGATCCGGCAGGCTTTCGGCAAGCGCCGCCAGCAGTCCCGGGTTTCCTGCCTGAGCCCCGTCCGCCGGCACCCCTGCCAGCGATTGTAAAAGATTCTTCATCTCCCGGTCCTTAATGATCCTGGGGGTGGCCAGCACCAGGCTTTTCCCCTTTTCCCGGCACAACGCCGCCGCCTCTAAAAGAGCTTCCCTGCCTACCGGGGGCTTTGACTGAAAACCGGCCGGGCCCAGGTATACAATATCAGCCCCTGCCTCAACCGCTGCCCTGAGGGACGGCAGATCCCCCACCGACACCGACAGCAGGGGAGTGCCGCGGTTTGCCGGTGTTTTTCGGGGCTCCCTTTTCAGCAGCAGCTCAAGCTCTGCCCTGAACGCCTCCCTGTCCCCGGGCGGCCTGCCCCGGTCCTTCAATATCATTCTTTCCAGCAGGGAGGTAACTTTCCGCCGGGCCTGGTTTATTTCACTGGCGGGATAAATAACCCTCTCCTTTATATCGCAGGTTAAAGCGCTTACCGAAAAGGGGGTATTCCCCAGCCTGCCCAGCATTTCTTTTAGAAACTCCCCGTCAAGGGGCCTTTTTTCAGCCTCCTGCCCTGGAGATCCCGTGGCTGCCGAGGCTGTGCGTCCCTCCGGGTCGGTGGCGGTGATCACCAGAGGCTCTCCCGGGCCTCCCTCAACCTTGAACTCAAGGGGGACTTTCTTTCGGGCACCCCTGGGGGAGGCATAGGTCTCTCTGGCCTCTTCCATCAAATTAACGTCATGGGTTTTAAAAACCCTGTCCCCGGGCTTTACCCGGCCGGGAATTTTAAGTCTCACGCTCTCCCCCCGGGCAGCGCTGTCAGACCTTTCCCCGCCGAGGAAAATATTCTCCACCGTAAAGCCTACCCGGCCCCCCTCGGTTACCCAGACTTCCAGACCGTCCCCGGTCTTAAGCGGCCTTTCCAGGACCACCTCCACCAGGCCGGTTCTCCTGTCATAGCCCCGGACCCGGCCCAGCCTTACTCCCCTGTTGTTGGGGCGCTTATGGCTCATCATTGCACGGCCCTGGCTGCCGAAAAAGTACCCGGTTGTAAAATCCCGGTTAAATATCTGGGCCAGGTCTTCCTCCTCCTGACCGTCCACCAGGTAAGGATCACCGGAGAGGGACCTGTCTATAAGGTTTCTGTATACACGCACCACCGTGGCCACGTATTCGGGCCTTTTCATCCGCCCCTCTATTTTAAAGGAGCTGATTCCGGCCTTTATTAATTGAGGCAGGTGGGCGCTCATATTGAGGTCCCTGGGGCTCAGCAGGTATTCCCCGGCCCGGTCCGGGCCGGCCGCGGCCCTGCCGGACCCGTCCATAAGGGAGTACTGCATCCTGCAGGGCTGGGCGCAGCGCCCCCGGTTGCCGCTTCTGCCCCCTATCATGCTGGACAGCAGGCACTGGCCCGAGTAGGATATACAGAGCGCCCCGTGAATGAACACCTCCAGGTCAGCCCCGGTTTTTCTTTTTATCTCCTTTATTTCTTCCAGGCTCATCTCCCTGGCCAGCACCACCCTGTCAAACCCGGCCCCGGCCAGTTCCAGCACTCCGGGGGAATTATGGGCGGTCATCTGGGTGCTGGCGTGCAGGGGGAGGCCGGGAACCGCCCTGCGGGCCAAGGAGGCCAGCCCCATATCCTGTACAATGGCGGCGTCGGCCCCCAGGCTGCGCAGGGTGAATAAAAACTCAAGGGCCTCCTCCATTTCGGTGTCGGCTATCAGAGTATTTACCGTGACATATACCTTTACCCCCCGGAGGTGGGCATATTCCACCGCCCGGGAAAGGTCACCGCCGTCAAAATTGTCTGCCGACTGCCTGGCGTTAAACAGCCGCCCCCCCAGGTACACTGCGTCGGCGCCATTTTCCACGGCGGCCACCAGGGCTTCCCAGCCCCCTGCAGGGGCCAGCAGTTCAGGTTTTATCATGTTATCCCCCTGAATAGTTCTAATACTGTATAACTTACAGGTCAGGAGACAGGAGACTGCCCAGAGGTAATACCTTGGACAGGAGATACTTACCCATAAGCGTCTCCTGTCTCCTGACAGAAAGAAATACTTTTAAGCATCTCCTGACCGCAATGGTATTCCCATTAGATCCTTTTGTGCCTTATCAGCCCTGCACACGGCACCACTTCCACCCCGGAGGCCTCCAGCCTGTCCAGCAGGAGGTTCATCCCCATAGAGTCTGACGCCATATGCCCGGCTATGATAACGTTGATGTGGCTCTTTTCGGCCTCCTTGCGGTGCTTTTCACCCATGTGCATGACCACCAGGGTGCCCACACCGGCCTGGGACAGCTTTGCGTAGGCATCCTCCGACCCGCTGGTGCCCCCGGTCATATCCACCAGCACTTTGCCCGCCCGGCGCTCCTTGTTGCCCACTATGATGGCGGGCCCGGCGCCATACTGGGCAGCCCCGGCGTATTCAGGCTCCCCTTTAAGCAGCTTGACAACGTCTCCCACTGTCTCCGGTTTTTGTTCATCAAATTTTTTCTGCAGGGCTGAAGTAACCAGGTTGTCCGCCGGGGTGTGCACCGACATGAGGGCATGGCCCAGTATCGCGGCAGCGTCCACCGCCCGGTTGTGATTAATGGGCATTACTGTTCTTTTTACCTCACCGATGCGGGCCGAAAGAATCCCCTCGGCAACATTTACCGGGACCCCCGCCTGGACCAGCACATCTTCCTGTATGTGCATAACCCTGTAAAGGTTGGCCAGGGCCTTCCCCTCGGGGTGGTGGGACAGTATCAGGTCAATGGGCCTGCCTTTTTCTATAAGGCGGTCGGCCAGAAGAACCTCCCCCACCTCCATATCTATACCCACTAAAACACTTTTTACTTCTTTACCGTGGTCCCCGGTCAGTATCCGGGTGTCCGCATATGGGTTGGAAAGTGCTTCGGCGTCAAATTCTTTCCTGTCCTCTTCCTTCATATCATTATATTTTTTCTTTTCCTTATCAAGGAGGCTCCGTACCCTGTCCATCCCCCTGGGGTCCGCTTCCATGCCCATGGCCACCGCCAGTTCATAAATCTCCCTTATTTTCATTTATGATTATCTCCCTCCATATTATTTTTTTGACACATACCTGTTGTTTTTAAAATAAAAGCGCAGGGGAAGGTCGGCCGCAGCGCTTATGCCCACCCTGGCGGCGACCGCCACAGCTTCCCCGGGCCGGGGCTCTCCTCCCAATATCACCAGGGGCTCGCAGGTCAAGTCGTGGCCATACAGGTCCGGGCCGATGCCCATGGCCTGCACCAGCTTGCCGGGGCCCGAGCAGAGATCGGTATTCTTTTCCCTGCCCCTCCTCTTACTCATTATGCATAGGCCCTCCAGGGGCTCCAGCGCCCTTACCAGCACAGCCTCCCCCACGCCTTCCTCCGCCGTGACCACATTAAAGCAGTAATGCATCCCGTAGGTAAAATATATGTAAGCATGGCCCGGCGGCCCAAACATGGCCCGGTTCCTGGGAGTCATGCCCCGAAAGGCGTGGCAGGCCGGATCTCCCCTGACATAGGCCTCGGTCTCCACTATTCTTCCTGCCGCTATCCCATTGCCGGACAGCCTGACAATTATTTTCCCCAGCAGATCCCGGGCCACCAGAGCGGTCTCCCTGCCGTAAAATTCACGGGGCAGAATAAATCCACTGTCATAAACAAAGCCACTCAACTAAAAACACCTCACAGGCACTGCTTTCCGACCAGAATCCAGAATTCAGAAGTCAGAATCCAGAATAGTTTGGGCATTCCTCATATTTTCATCCTCTGTGGCGCCGCTTTCGGCATAAAAAATTACCCTGAAATGCTGATTATTTTTTATAAGCTCAAAGGTCACAGATATCTATACCTGAAAGAAAGCCCGTTTTATTCCCCGAAAGCATATAAGGAACGCAATAGATTCTGGATTCTGGATTCTGACTTCCGACCGGAAAAACTTTCAGGATGAGCCATTTTCCAGCACTTTCAGAAGGTCTTCCAGGCCAAGGGTGTTGACAATATGGCGGGGCTCCAGGCCGGCCCGGCGGGCAACGGACACCCCGTACTCCATCTCGTCCATCCTTTTCAGGTCGTGGGCATCGGTATTAATGGCTATGCGGGCGCCGCACTCCACGGCCATCCTGGCGTGCTTCTCGTTGAGGTCCAGCCTGTCCGGGGAAGCGTTTATTTCCATAATCTTTCCCCGCCTGCCGGCCTCCTCCAGCACCCTTTCCACATCCACGGCGTACCCCTCCCGGTGTCCCAGGAGCCTTCCGGTGAGATGCCCCAGTATATCAACATGGGGATTTTCCACCGCCTCCAGGATCCTCCCGGTTATGGTCTCCCGGTCCTGCCTGAACCCGCTGTGCACCGAGGCCACCACTACGTCCGCCCTTTCCAGTATCTCATCCTCAAAGTCCAGCCCGCCGCCGGCCAGTATATCGACCTCAATACCTTTCAAAATTCTAAAGCCGTCATTTTTTTCATTCAGGCGGTCTATCAGTTCATACTGTTCCGCCAGGCGTTCCGCCGTCAGGCCCCCGGCAATCTTAAGGGACCGGGAGTGGTCGGTGATGGCGGCATAGCTGTAGCCCTTCTCTCTGGCCCTGGCCGCTATGTCCTCTATTTCAGCCGCCCCGTCGCTCCACCGGGAGTGCATATGCAGGTCGCCCCGTATGTCCCCGGTACTGACCAGCCGGGGAAGTTTTCCGGACAGGGCGGATTCAACCTCCCCGGCGCCCTCCCGCAGCTCGGGGGGGACGTATTTCAAGCTCAGCCGGGAATATATTTCTTCCTCGGACGGGGGGCCCCCTGCCGGAGTCTCCCCGCTCTTCAGTCTCATTCCTTCCCTGGTAAACTCCCAGTTATTAGCCAGCGCATGGCGGGACAGCTCCTTCAGGTGCCCCTCGCTCCCCGTTTCCCATAAAAGGGCGTGCCAGAAATTGTCCGGATCCACAGTGACAAGCTCCACCGGTATTCCCCACCAGGTCATCACCTTTATGTAGTTATCTCCACGGTCAATTATTTCCCTTGTCCGGGGATGGTAGGCCAGTGAATCCAGCACCGGGCCAAACTGGCGGCAGGCTGCCAGGAGGTCCACGTCTTCAACGGTTTCCCGCCAGCGGCGGACGCTGCCGGACACCTCCACCCCGGAAACACCCGGCCTACCCTTGAGGTACCGGCTTAGATCCAGGGCCAGTTCCCGGGCTACGCCCAGGAGAAATTGGCCGGACCTTTTTTTTATCATATTAATGTTATTGATTATATCCAGCTCGGTCTTGGCGCCCATCCCCTTAAGAAAACGCACCTTCCTCTCCCTGGCCGCCTTTTCCAGGTCATCCAGGGATTTTACCCCCAGCTTTTCGTATAAAAAGGCCGCCCTCTTGGGACCTATTCCGGGCAGCGCCATTATCTCCAGGAGGCCGGGCGGTATTTCGGTCCTGAGTTTCTCCAGCTTTTCCATTTTTCCCTTTTCGACAAGCTCCCCAGCCTTGGAAACTATGTTTTTTCCCAGACCCGGTATTCTTATAAGGGTTTTCCTCCGGTACAGTTCCTCCACCGGGTCGTCCAGAGCCGCTATTGTCCTGGCTGCCTGGCGGTAGGCCCTTATCTTGAAAAAATCTTCCCCCTTGAATTCAAGCAGATCGGCCAGCTCATAAAAAGCCCAGGCTATTTCCACATTATGCATAAAATTCGCTCCAAAGAATATATATATATACTATTTTACCCCACGGCCCCCGGTAGTACCACAGTCTGAAACCGGCTGCGGTTTTAACCGCCGGTCAAAGCCTGTAGATGATATACACCCTCTCCTTGCGAAGAGGGTGTTTTTGTTTACTTTTTGCTTTTTACCCCGGGATCGTCCAGTAGTTCCAGCAGGCCCTGGTATTCCTGCTGCAGTTTGGTATATTCATCCAGTATGTTGACCGCGGTAAGTATGGCGGTCTGCACCACACTCAGCCTGGGATTCATATTTTGCACCTGCTGCAGCTTTTTATTTATCTGAAAGGCAAGCATCTCCAGGTAATCTTCGGACTCCTCACCCTTCAGCACATAGCGCTCTTCAAGGATGGTAACTTCAACCCTGTTTGTGGTTTCAGACATACCCTCACCCCCGGTGAGGGTAAATTCGTCATCTATTCAACAAAATCCTCCCTTTACAGTCAAATTATTCTTAACTTCTCAGCCCGGCCCCGAACTGCCCGGCCAGGGCCTCCGACATTTTGGCCATCCAGCCATTGACCTCCTGGTCGGTAAGGGTCCTGTCCCCGGCCTGGAATTTAAGAGAAAAGGCCATGCTCTGGCAGCCTGCGGGGACCTGCCCGCCATGATATATGTCAAAAAGTCTCACTTCCTGCAGGTACTGGCCGCCGTGCTTTCTGATGGTCCTGGTTATGTCCCGGGCCGGGATATCCTTTTTCACCACCAGGGACAAATCCCTTTCAATGCCGGGGAATTTGGGCAGCGGCCGGTATTTCCTGGGCCTCCCCGAAAGCTCGGCCAGGGCCTCGAAATCCACTTCCATAGCGGCGGCACTCTGGGGAAGATTGTAATTCTCCAAAACATCCGGGTGTATTTCACCTATTACTCCGATAACAGTCTCTCCCGCTGTAACCCTGGCGGCCTTTCCGGGATGGAAAAGGCTGTGCCCGGCTTCTCTCACAAAGCTGCAGCCCCTTAGGCCGAACCTGTCCAGGAGCGCCTCCAGCACTCCCTTCATATAGTAAAAATCGTGGGGCTGCGCGGCCCTGTTCCAGCCGGAGGGCGCACTCCCCATGGCGGCAGCGGCCAGAACCTGTTTTTCCACCGGCAGCTGGCCGGCGCCGGTAGGGAGGAATACCCTGCCTATCTCAAACAGCCCCAGGTCGGTGGCGCGGCGGCTGGCATTGCGCTGGAGCACCTCCAGCAGCCCGGGAATAAGCAGTGTCCTCATAATGGACTGTTCCTCGCTTAGAGGGTTCTGCAGCCTTAACACATTCCTCAAGGGACTGTCCGGGGGCAGCCCGGCCCTGTCCAGGGTGGCCGGGGCGGTGAAGCTGTACGTCACCGTCTCGTTAAGACCCAGGGAAGTCATAAAATCCTTTACCGCAACCTCCAGGGATTGACGCGGTGTCCTGGCCCCCATTGTGCCTGACCCGGAGGGCAAAGTGTAAGGAATCCTGTTATATCCATGCATCCTGGCTATTTCCTCAATGAGATCCTCCTCCAGGGAAACGTCCTGCCTGTGGCTGGGGACGCTTACCAGCAGGTCCCCGCCGCTGTCATTTACAGTAAACTCCAGGCTTTTAAGAATACTGACGGTTTCCTGCCCGGGCACTTCCACACCCAGCACGTGCTCCACTCTGCCGGGCCTCAGCACAATGGTTTTGGGAGCACCCTTGACAGGATAGTTGTCCCCGGCCCCGGGGGCCACCTCGCCGGCCCCTATTTCCAGCAAAAGCCTGGCGGCCCTGTCGGCAGCCTTAAGGCAGGTGACCGGGTCCACCCCCTTTTCAAATCTCAAGGAGGCCTCGGACCTGAGTCCCAGAACCCTGGAAGTTCTCCTTATGCTTACGGGATTGAAGTGGGCTGACTCCAGCAGCACGTTGACTGTCTTTTCGGTAACCTCTGTGGCCAGACCCCCCATCACCCCGGCAATGGCCACCGGGCCCCCGGGATCGGCTATAACCAGCATGTCCTCGCTCAGATTTCTCTCACTGCCGTCCAGGGTGACCATCTTTTCACCCTTTCCGGCCCGCCTCACAATAATATGGCCGTCTTTAAGAGTGTCATAGTCAAAGGCATGCAGCGGCTGACCCAGCTCTATCATCACATAGTTGCTTATATCCACCAGGTTGCTGATGGGGCGAATCCCGGCGGCCCGGAGTCTGTCCTGCATCCATCCCGGAGACGGGCCTATTTTTACGTTTCTGAAAAGCCTGGCCACATAGCGGCTGCACAGGCCGGGGTCATCAATGTCCACCCTGGCCAGCCCCTCAATCCCCCGGCCTGACCCTTCCGCCGAGGTATCGGGCAGGCGCAGCCTCTCTCCCAGCAGGGAGGCCACCTCGCGGGCCACCCCCACCATGGACAGGCAGTCTCCCCTGTTGGGGGTAAGTTCCAGCTCCAGAATAGTGTCGTCCAGACCTATGACTCCCTTGATGTCCAGGCCCAGCGGGGTGGAGGGGTCAAGCAGCATTATGCCGTGGGCCTGGTCCGGGGGCATTACGCTGGTGTCCAGGCCCAGTTCCTGTCCCGAGCACAGCATTCCCCTGGACTCCACGCCCCTCAATTTTGATTTCTTTATCACCAGCCCTCCGGCCAGCCGGGCGCCCTCCACTGCCACAGGCACCACATGGCCCTCCCTGACGTTGGCGGCCCCGGTTACTATGTCCAGGTCCTCCCCCTGCCCCAGGGTCACCCGGCAGATGGTGAGCCTGTCGGCGTTGGGGTGGGGGCTAATCTGCAGTATTTTTCCGGTGTATACCTTTTCAATGCCCTCCCCGGGGCTCTCCACGGCCTCCACGGCCAGCCCGGCCATGGTAAGCCGCTCGGCCAGCTCCTGGTGGGGAGCCGTTATATCCACATAGTCGCGCAGCCATTTCAAAGAAACGCGCATCACGATAACCTCCCTATATCAGCTCACAGGTATTGTTTCCGGTCTGAATCAAGAAGCCAGGAGTCAGAATTCAAAAATTTTAATCCCGAACTCTGAGGGCCGAGCCTATAAGGAATGCCCTCAAACCATTCTGGCTTCTGAATTCTGAATTCTGTATTCCGACCAGGAATTCAATCCCTTTAGTATTATTTCAAAACTGCGCCAGGAAGCGCACGTCATTATCAAACAAAAGCCTCATGTCATCCAGGTTGTACTTCAGCATGGTGATCCTCTCCACTCCCATGCCGAAGGCGAAGCCGGTCACCTCGGAGGAATTGTACCCGGACATTTCCAGCACCCTGGGGTGCACCATGCCGCAGCCCAGTATCTCCAGCCACCCGGTGCGGGAGCAGACCCGGCAGCCCTCCCCGCCGCACATTCCGCAGGAGATATCCACCTCGGCGCTGGGCTCGGTGAAAGGGAAATAGCTGGGCCTGAACCTGGTTCTGGTTTCAGAGCCGAACATCTTCTCGGCAAACACCTGCAGCACCCCCCTCAGGTCGGCAAAGGTTATCCTTTTGTCCACCACCAGCCCCTCTATCTGGTGGAACATGGGAGAGTGGGTGGCGTCATCGTCCCGCCGGTACACCTTGCCCGGAGCTATTATTTTCACCGGCAGGGCAGGGGCGGTACGCTCCATGGTCCTCACCTGGACCGGAGAGGTATGGGTCCTTAAAAGTATTTCCGGCGTAATGAAAAATGTGTCCTGCATATCCCTGGCAGGGTGTTCCTTGGGCAGGTTAAGAGCCTCAAAATTGTAATAGTCCATCTCCACCTCGGGCCCCTCGGCTATGGAAAAGCCCAGCCCCAGGAAAATATCCTCTATCTGGCGCGTAACAGCGGTCAGGGGGTGCAGTTTCCCGGTGCTGAACACTGTGCCCGGCAAAGTTATATCTATAGTTTCGGCCGACAGCTTCTTCTCCCTGAGGCTGTCTTTGAGCTGGGACATCCTTTCCTCCAGCCTGGCCTCAATCTCAGCCCGCACCCTGTTGGCAGCCTGGCCTATCCTGGGCCTTTCCTCGGAACTCAGGGCCGCCATTCCGCGCAGCACCCCGGTCAGCTCCCCTTTTTTGCCCAGATAGCGTATCCTGACCTCATTCAAATCTTCCAGGCTCCCGGCGCCGGACATCTCCTCCATGGCCCTGGCCTGAATATACTGTAATTTCTGTTCCAATCAAATCTCACTCCCCACTGGTATTGACATATAAAATTTGTTAAAAAGTTTAATTTCAACCTGCCGGTGTTGCGGCAAATAATGGTTAACGCCGGTAAATAAAAAATCGCCCCCAAAGGGACGAATTTTTTCGCGGTACCACCCTAATAGTTTGCCTTTTTGCAAAACCTCTCACCCGGGCAAAAAATTTACTATTTACCCGCTCCCGGATAACGGTGGAAGACCCGGCGACACCTACCGGTGAAAAAAACATCACTTTCAGCTGCGGTTCGGGGGTGAATTCACGAAATCGCTATTCCCGGAAAGGCTTCCAGTCAAGGCCATTCCTCCCTGAAGGGGGCAGATCCCTTACTATTCCCCGTCATCACCTTTTACGGTTATATATCAATGTAAGGCCATTTTTCTGTACAGTATATAGGCACTGACAGAACCTGTCGCTTCGAACAGCCTCCAAAAAAACTCGGCGGTTAAAAACATTTAACCACAACCTTTCAATCTTTTTTGGGACCCTTCGCGTCTGATTATATCATAAGAAAAACCTTAAAACAAGGAACTTCCCCCAAAAAAAAGCCTTTTCGTTAGCAATATTACTGCCAGTAAAATTTCTCTTTTAAGCCCACAAATTACGTTTAACTCCTGCCGCTATAGCGAGGATTATAAGTTTCCCCAGACTGTCATAACCTGGCCGGCTTAGTAATATATAGTATTGATTTCCCATTGTGGGGGTATCTTTATGCTGTTTAAAATGACCTACACCCAGATGAAGACCTTTTTGCTCACAGCCCTGACCCTGATCACAGTTTGGCTATTCATGGGCCACTACGCCAGGTTTGAAGTGGGGGACGGCTCCGGGGGGCGGGTAGCGGTAAATGTTTCGTTCCTGGCCCCCATGAACAGGGAGAGGGCGGTGGAGCGCCTGACAGTCACGGGAGAGACCCCCGGCAGAAAAGTTGTGTACCATACCCGCTGGATCTCCAGGAATACGGTGCAGGTTATTATAGACGAGTCGGAATACCCCCGGGGCCTTCAGTATAAAATCACCTTCAGGAAAGCCCGGGCCCTGGTTCCCCCCTTCACTGTATCAGTACAGAAAGAGGTGAGGCTCAGCCTGCCCCCTAAACTTATAGCCCTGGAACCTTCCTCGGACGTTCCCACTGCGGGACCGCTGGTAATGGTTTTCAATACTCCGGTGGAACCCGAAAGCTTTTACGGGCATGTTTCCACCACCGCTCCGGGCAATTTTTCCCCCCTGACGGCGAACCCCGGGGAGGAGGACAGCCGGGACTACAGCCGCTGGGTGCTGGAGCCCCGGGAAAGATTTGAAAACAGCTCCCGATACAGCATTAAGGTAGCCCCCGGCCTTAGGGGGACAGGCGGGGGAGTGGCCGGCGACGGGGCGGAATTGAGTTTCACCACTGCCCCGGCCCTGGAAATAGCCGGCCTATACCCCCAGCCTTTCTCCCCCAGCGTATGGCTGAGCCGGAGCATATCGGTGACCGCCAGCCACCCCCTCAAAGAGGCTGTCATAGAGGTGGAAGGGATAAAGGGGGCCACCCTGATAAAAGAAAATACAGCCGTTTTCGATCCGGACGGTATTTTAATGCCCAACAGCAAATACAAGGTCAGCCTAAACCTGGTGTCGGAGTGCGGAGAGCGGCTGCACAGGGAATTCAGCTTCGGGACCACCAATCTGGGCAGCCGGCGCTGGGTCGGGGTTAAGTTGGGCAACCCCTGCTCCCTAGATGTCTACGAAGGCAGTAAGCCCCTAAAGTCCTTCAGCGGGTGGCTGTCCATCCCCGCTGAGAAGATACCCCGGGTCACCATGTATGAAACAAAAAGAGGGAGCTCTAAAGAATTCCTTCCGGACGATCCCTCCCCTATTGGATATCTGAGGCTAAACGCCGATATAATGCTTCACCCCATGCGCCCCGGGGAAGACCACAGCCACGGGCTGATCGGCCTCCCCCCCAGCTACGGCTGCATACTGCTGAACAGGGGCGACATGGACTGGATACTGCACAACGTACCGGAAAAGTGCATGGTTATAGTGCACTAAAAGGAGCTTATACTGTAATTCTTTGCGGTCGGAATACAGAATTCAGGAGTCAGAATTCAGAAGACACCCGGGCCGCCAAAAGCAGCCACCAAGGAGGATTAAAATTGGGGTCCTTATTAAGCCACAGAGGTCACAGAGATTTATGAGCCCCGCTTATAAGCTATATTTAACTTATAAGGAATGCCTAAACCATTCTGGCTTCTGGCTTCTGGCTTCCGACCGATAAGAATTTCAGTATTAGCACATTTACAGGGTAGAATGGTTCAGGCATTCTTTATGCCCTCTGCCTGGCTGCCTCGTACAGCATTATTGAGGCGGCCACTGCGGCATTCAGGGACTCGGCCCCGCCGGGCATGGGAATGGTTGCCTTTTCATGGGGCAGGGAATGCAGTTCCCGGGAAGGACCCTCTGCTTCACTCCCCACCACCAGGGCCAGGGGCCCGGAAAGGTCCAGCCTGCTCACCGGGACCCCGCCCTCCGGGACACCTACCAGAAGCGCCACCCCTTTATCTGAGAGCCCCCTGTAAATTTCTGCCGGGTCGGCCCCGCCTACCACCGGAATATGAAAAACAGATCCCATTGTGGACCTTAAGGCCTTGCTGTTGTATGGATCGACTGTCCCCCTGGTAAGAACGGCCCCATCCGCCCCAAAGGCGTCAGCGCTTCTTATAATGGTACCGAGGTTCCCCGGGTCACTTACCCCGTCGGCCACCACCACCAGAGTATTCCTCCCCTCTCCCCGCCCCGGCCGGCCGTTCAGTATATCCTCCACCCGCCAGCTTTTCATGCCGCACAGCGCCATAACCCCCTGGGGTGTCTCGGTGGAGGCCAGTTCCTTCATTAATTTACCGGTAACCGGGATTACCCTTATAGCCAGCCTTTGGGCAGCGGCGGCAATACCGGCCCACCGGCCGGATTCCTGGAAATCCCCGGAGCAGATAAGGCTCTCCACAGGCCATCCCGATTTGAGGGCTTCCTCCACAAACCTTGCCCCCTCGATAAGGAACTTTCCCTCACGCTCCCTGAATCTTCTATTTTTAAGCTTCCCCAGGTACTTTATAAAGGGGTTTTGACTGCTTGTAACGGTATCCATGATTATTTCCTTTCTGCAAGCAGTAAACATGTTTAATGGCTGATTGGCGCATCAAATGTGCATTCAACGGCAGGCCGGCATTTGATCAGGCTATTAAGAAATGTTTTTTCATTCTGGCTTCTGAATTCTGACTCCTGTATTCCGACCGGAGAATCAGGCTCCCTGGTATACAAAAAAAGCATGGCTCCCCGCCATGCTTTTTATCTACATTTTTGTTTTAGCCATTTCCACCAGCTGGACGAAGGCGTTGGAGTCGTTAACGGCCATATCCGCCAGCATCTTGCGGTTTATGGTTACCCCGGCCTGCTTGAGCCCGTTCATAAACCTGCTGTACGATATTCCGTTCATCCTGGCGGCGGCGTTGATGCGGGCAATCCACAGCCTGCGGAAATCCCTTTTTTTGTTTCTCCTGTCCCTGTATGCGTAAGCCAGTGATTTAAGAAGCTGTGTGTCGGCCACCCTGAAGAGTTTGCTCTTGGAACCCCGGTAACCCTTGGCCAACTTAAGCACTTTCCTGTGTCTATTACGTGAAACCACACTGCTCTTAGCCCGTGGCATAATAATCCCTCCTCATATCTTTAAGCGAAAAAGACTGTATTGTTTTAATAAGGCAGTATTCTTTCCAGTTTACGCTGGTCAGCTTCATGAACTATAGTGGATTTTCTGAGATTCCTCTTGCGCTTGGGGCTTTTACTGCCCAGAATATGGCTGTGGAAAGCATGAGAACCCTTGAATTTACCAGTGCCCGTTTTCTTAAATCTTTTTGCGGCGCCCCGGTGCGTCTTAATTTTAGGCATAGTGCGAAATCTCCTCTCTAGTCCTGTTTAATATCCTGCTTTGGTGATAGTATCATAATCATATTCTTGCCCTCCAGCTTGGGCTGCCTCTCAATATTGCAGAGGTCCTTCAGCTCTTCGGCCATCCTGACCAGCAGCTGCCTGCCCAGCTGGGTATGGACAATCTCACGGCCGCGAAAAACCATGGTGGCCTTTACCTTGTCCCCATCCTTAAGGAAGCGGATGGCGTTTTTAACCTTCACGTAAAAGTCATGGTCTTCAATATTGGGCCGCATTTTTATTTCCTTGAGCTCAATTATGCGCTGCTTTTTACGGGCCTCTTTCTCTCTCTTGCTCTGCTCATACTTATATTTTCCAAAATCCATAATGCGGCAAACCGGGGGTTTGGCCTGGGGAGCTATCTCCACCAAATCCAGCTGTCTTTCCTCGGCCATTTTCAGGGCATCCCTGGTGGGCATTATACCCAGCTGGTTGCCGTCGGCGTCCACCACCCTTATTTCCCGGACCCGGATTTCTTCATTGATACGAAAATCTTTGGAAATATATATCACCTCCCAAATATAAAAAAGCGGGTCATACCACCCGCTGGAAAAGACAAAAGAAATGTTTCAATGTTTTTTCTTCTGCTTACTGCTGATCTTACCTGGCGAACAGCCCCGCAAGGCGTTGCCGGGTGAGAAGCGGATGGCTTCTACTTTTAGTTTAAGCATATGAATTTTAGCATATCTTTCTTCTTCAGTCAAGAAAAAATAATAACAGTATATCGGATCATATTTTTTTAGTCTTTATTTCATCCTTAATACGGGCCACAAATTCCTCCAGCCCCATGGATCCAATGTCCCCCGCCGTGCGGTGGCGGACCGCCACCGTGCCGTTTTCGGCCTCACGGTCCCCCAGCACCAGCATGTAGGGAATTTTCTGCCCCTGGGCCTCGCGGATTTTATAATTCACCTTTTCATTCCTGTCATCCAGCTCTACCCTGATGTCCTCACCGTCAAGCCGCTCCATTACCTTTTGGGCATATTCCACGTGCCGGCCGGTGATGGGCAGCACCCTGGCCTGTACGGGAGCCAGCCACACCGGGAAGGCCCCGGCGAAGTGCTCGGTGAGTATGCCTATAAACCTCTCTATGCTGCCGAACACTACCCGGTGGATCATGACCGGGCGATGTTTCTGGCCGTCTTCCCCCACGTAGGTTAAATCAAATTTTTCGGGCATCTGGAAGTCCAGCTGTATGGTGCCGCACTGCCAGGTCCTCCCCAGACAGTCCTCCAGGTGGAAGTCAATCTTGGGACCGTAAAAGGCCCCGTCCCCCTCGTTCACCTTGTATTCCATACCCTTGGACTGGAGGGCATCCTCCAGTGTGCTGGTGGCCATCTCCCAAACCTCGTCCGACCCCATGGCCTTTTCAGGCCTGGTGGACAGCTCAACCCTGTACTTGAACCCGAACACGCTGTAGAAATAATCCACCAGGTCAATCACACCGATAATCTCATCCTTGGCCTGGCTGGGCAGCATAAAGATATGAGCGTCATCCTGGGTGAAGCAGCGCACCCTCATCAGCCCGTGCAGCACCCCGGACAGCTCGTGCCGGTGGACCAGGCCCAGTTCGCCCATCCTGACGGGCAGGTCGCGATAGCTGTGCAGCCTGCTTTTATATACCAGCATGCCCCCCGGACAGTTCATGGGCTTTACCGCGTAGTCCAGCTCATCAATTTTGGTGAAATACATGTTTTCCTTGTAATGGTCCCAGTGTCCGGACCTTTCCCACATGGTACGGTTTAAAATAACGGGGGTCCTTATCTCCTGGTAGCCCCTCCGGTGGTGCTCCTCCCTCCAGAAATTTTCCAGCTCGTTGCGCAGGGCCATTCCCTTGGGGTGAAAAAACGGGAACCCCGGCCCCTCGTCCTGGATGCTGAAAAGGTCCAGCTCCGCCCCCAGCTTGCGGTGGTCCCTTTTTTTGGCCTCCTCTATCCTGGCCAGGTGCTCCTCCAGCATGCTCTTTTTGGGAAAGGAGGTACCGTACACCCTTTGCAGCATCTTGTTCTTCTCGCTGCCCCGCCAGTAGGCCCCGGCCAGGCTGGTCAGCTTAACAGACTTCAGCCTTCCGGTGGAGGGGACGTGGGGCCCGGCGCACAGGTCGGTGAAATCCCCCTGCCGGTAGCAGGAAATAGCCGCATCCTCCGGCAGGTCGTTGATCAGCTCAACCTTATAGTTCTCCCCTGCCCTGTCAAAGAACTCCAGGGACCGGCCCCTTTCCATGTCCATCCTCTCAAAGGGCAGATCGGCCTTTATTATAGCTTCCATACCGGACTCTATCTTTTCCAGCATCTCGGGGGTGAACTTTTCCGGGGAGTCAAAATCATAGTAATATCCGTCGGCTATGGCCGGCCCGATGGCCAGCCTGATGCCCGGGAAAAGCTTTTGGACAGCCTGGGCCAGCACGTGGGATGTGCTGTGGCGGAAGACCCTCCTCCCCTCCTCATCGTCAAAGGTATAGAACTCAACGCTGGCGTCCTTTTTAAGGGGCGTGGACAGATCCACCAGCTTTCCGTCCAGCTTACCCACCAGGGCCTCCCTGCCCAGCCTTCCGCTGATGCTGGCGGCCACCCCGGCCAGAGTTGTTCCCTCACTGTATTCCCTGACGCTGCCGTCCTTTAAAGTTACCTTTACCACTGTATTTCCCCCTTTGTTATATAAAAAACAGTAAACCCGTCCCTGCAGAAAATATCATAGTATCCTCCGCTGGGACGGGTTTTTTAACCCGCGGTTCCACCCGGCTTGAGCCAGAAAGCTCCTCTTTAGTGCGGCTAACGCCCGCTGCACGGCCTGCCTTAACGGTATAAACCTTTCCGGCGGCGGCTCCCGGGTGGTCTTCGGCTTCCTGTCCGGGGACGCGCTTACAGCCTTAAGACGCACCCTCTCTGTCACGGATAAAGGGGCCTACTCTCCCGTTCATGGCCATTTATTATGGATCTTTGTTGATTATATTTTAGAAAGTTTACAATGTCAACCGGATAGAATGAACACTGCGCCGATACTCCCTTACAGCCCGGAAAGATACAGTATTCCCACCTGCGCCAGCCCTATCAGAAACCCCAGCACTCCCCCCAGTATTTCTATATGCTTAAGCTCCCTGGCCGAAACCGAGAGCACCACCTGCTCCAGCCTGTCCAGGGAAAAGTTGTTCACTTTTTCCTCCACAATGGCTTTTAAGCTTACTGTCTCCTTGACGGTAACGCTTAAACGGGCCAGGGACTCCTCCAGAACGGCCGGTATGTCTTTGCGCAGCTGGTCGGTTATTATGTCTGATACGGTTCTCTTTACCGAAACAGGCACAAAGACAGGTATCCTGTCCGTTATCCTGGCCCTTATGGCGCGAGACACAGCCCCGGCTATCCTGTCCATAGTGTCCCCGCACTTTACCGCCTCAACAAGGTCGTCCACCGATAAAAGCTCATTTTCCACGATTTTGCCTATGCTTCTGGCCAGCTCATCCCTTCTCTTGGGCACCACTCCCTGGAGCGTGTAGCCCAGTATGTTTACAGGTCTCTGCGGCCTGAACAGCAGCTTCACCGCCACCCAGTTGGTGAACCAGCCGATGGCCGCCCCGATAAGCGGTACGCTTACATAGTATAAAATGTCCAATTTACTCGCCCCCACGGTATTCTATCAGGAATCGGCGGCAAATTAAACATTATTAGACAAAAAAACCGGGAAGTGCGCGGCACGCTCCCCGGTTTTTAGTTTTGGACGGTGCAGAGGTCGCACCCCCGGCACAGGGTAACCCTGTTGGAGAAAATGCTTTTTATTGTTTCAAGGGTACTCTGGGGCCCCTCGGTTTTAACGGAATGAAAAATTATATCCCGGGGGGCTATGGTTATAAGGGCGCTTATCAGCAAATCCTCGTAATTTATCTCGCTCTCTATAAGGTCCACTATAAAACCTTCCAGGTAAGAGCTGTTTACCGCCCTGTTCTGCCCGTCGTACAGCATAAAGCTGCCGTTTGTCTTCATCACCACATTTATAAGGTCAGTCCTGGAATCCTGTATGTCGACGAAATATTTCAGAAGCTGGATGAACTCCTGGTACTCCTTATCCATCAGGAAATCATCCACGGCCTTATCCGCCGCCTCCTGCAGTTCCCTTATGTAGTCCTTCATTCTGAATCTTATAAATCCATCCACCACTATAAGGTTGCAGCTGTTCAAAAATTCCCTGATCCTGGCCAGTATCCTTCTTTTTTTTCTCATTCCTATCAGACCGTTGCCGGTGAAATCCTCCAGGTAGCGAAGGGCGTTATGAAAAATGGTGCTGCGCTCAGCCTCACCGAAATAGTAGTAATTTTCCCTTATTATGTCTACCAGAAAGGCCTTCTGCCATTTAAAAATAATCAGGTCCGCCAGCACGTCGGCAATATAGGTTTTGAAAAGAGCCAGGGCTTCCTCTTCATTTTTCTCGAAACGGCTGTCCCCGGATACGCTGCAGGAAAGAAAAGTATACTTACCGGCCGGATTCTCCTCTATTCTCAGCTTCATCCCACAGCCTTCAAGCTTTTTGAGATCACTGGCCAGCCTGCCCCTGACCAGCTCAATATTGTTGGAGGC
>JAMCVT010000161.1 GCA_023475565.1 Actinomycetota bacterium | reverse complement strand
TGTCAGTAAGGTAAACATTGAAAAATTGCGTGGCCTGTCTCCGTGTTTTTTAAAATTCTATGAAAACAGGAGAATAAGGGGATTAGACTCTAAAATTAGGGGTTCGAACCGCAAATTCCTTGGCAATAGCAGCGGTCACTTTTCCTGCTGCGTTCTCTAAAATATCCTTTTCATTAAATTGCAAGAATGCGTTTAGCTTCTTAGCCCAGTCTTCCATTGTCATAGGGATATTCCTTTCAGCCTGGCTTTCTGCGTAATCAAGATACATCGTCACAAATCGATCTAAAGACTTTAATTCTTTTTCTGTGAGGTAGTTCTTTGCAACAGAAACATCACTTTTTACTATTTTGCCGTAGGGTGCATTTTTCCATGTTGTCAGACCCATATGCTCCTTGGTGCTGTCCGCTCTGTTATAAATGACTTCTGCTGCAGTACTGCCGTGAATTGCGAAATGAAGTTTATTCTGAACCGTCTTAAAGAAATCCTTTGTTAATTTTGTATTCGGATTATAATCTACAGCCGTAGCATAAATATCCGTGATTTTTTGGTAGAACCTTCTTTCACTTGCCCGGATTTCTCTGATTTCTTCCAGCAAATGCTCAAAATATTCCTCGTTTAAGAAGGTCCCATTTTTTAATCTTTCTTTGTCCAAAACATATCCCCGGATAGCAAAAGTACGCAATACTCCGGTTGCCCATTGCCGAAACTGGGTTGCTCTGAATGAATTCACCCGGTAACCGACAGATATGATCGCATCGAGGTTGTAAAATAAAACATCTCTTCTTACTTCTCTGTTTCCCTCTTTTTGAACTATCCGGTTTTTCCGGATAGTTGCTTCTTCCACTAGCTCACCCTCAGCGTAAATATTTTTCAAATGGTCATTTACCGTCCTAAGATCCACACCAAAAAGTTCGGCAATTAATTTTTGGGTGAGCCAAACCGTTTCATCTTCAACTCGGACTTCTATTGTATTTTCGTTTGCTTGTGAAGTGAATATTAAAAATTCTGCTGTACTATTTCTGATTTGCAGTTTATTCTGGTTTATTCTATGATTATCTTTCACGGCAATACCTCCATGATAAGTTTTTCCCATTTGACCAATTGATAATAAACTATTGTAAATAGTTGTAACAATATAATCATAAGACCAAACATATGTTCAGGTCAACCGTTAACATATATTTGGCCCCAAAAACTTCAGTTACACTCGCAAAATAATTTAATGAAATCCTTACAGCATTACTTTTTCGACAATAATACGCAATTTTCGATATGATGAGTCCACGGAAACATGTCCACCGGCTGGACCTCCTCCACCCGGTAGCCCAGCGCCGCCAGGCGGCTTAGGTCCCGGGCCAGGGTGCCGGGGTGGCAGGAGACGTAAACCACCCGGGGGGTCCCCATTTCAGCCACGGCTTGCAGCACCTCCGGGACGCACCCCTTGCGGGGCGGGTCCAGCACGGCCACATCGGGGCGCAGGCCGCGGCCGGCCAGGGAGGGGAGCAGCTTTTCCACCTCTCCGGTGTGGAATTCAATATTGTCTATCCCGTTCATTTCCCCATTCCTGCGGGCGTCCTCCACCGCCTCGGGCACAACCTCCAGGGCTACCACCCGCCGGGCCTGCCCGGCCATAAAAAGGGCTATGGTCCCCACCCCGCTGTAGGCGTCCACCACCGTTAAATCCCCGGGGGTTTTCAGCCCGGCGTATTCCAGGGCCTTCCTGTAAAGCACCAGTGTCTGAACGGGGTTGACCTGGTAAAAGGAGGCCGGGGAGATGATAAAGGACAACTCCCCCAGCCGGTCGGTGACGTAGCCCTTTCCGGCCAGAATAATGCTTTTCTTCCCCAATACCGCCCCAGGGGGGCCATCGTTGATATTCCGGACCAGGGACACCACCCGCCCCCCGGCCCGGGCCAGTTCTTCGGCAAAGCCTTCCTGCCCGGGCCAGTCCCCGCTGCGGGTCACCAGTACGGCCATTATTTCACCGGTGTTATAGGCCTTCCTAAGGATCACATGGCGGAAAAAGCCCCGGCCCGCCTTCTCCCGCCCATATCTGTCCAGCAGGGCCTCTATCTTTGAAGCTGTTTTATTCAGGTCACTGTCCACCAGCAGGCAGCCCCGGCTTTGTTCTCCGCCGAAAACAGCAGACAGACTGTGGGAACCTTCCCCGTAAAACCCCAGCCTGAAGCCTCCGGCCTGCTCCTCCACCTGGAAGTGGGCCTTGTTCCGGTAGTGCCGGGGGTTTTCCATGCCCATCATATCCCTGACCACAGCATCCCCCATACCGGCCAGACGGGAAAGGCTGTCCCTGACCAGGGCGGTTTTAAGTCTCAACTGCTCCCGGTAGCCCATATTCTGGAGCCGGCACCCTCCGCAGGACCCAAAGAGGGAGCACTGCGGCTCCCGCCGGAACCCCGACTTTTCCCTTATATCCAGCAGCCGCCCCACCGCGTAATTTTTCTGCTGCTTCACAATCTCAGCCAGCACTGCATCTCCCGGCACTGCTCCGGGCACGAAAACAGCCAGCCCCCGGCAGCGCCCAACCCCCTCGCCATTATGGGTCAGCCCGCCTATGTCAAGGCTGACCACCTCTCCCTTTTTTACCGGCAGATCACTCTTTGCCACAGCCGCCACCCTATTTCCCTTTCAAGCTTTAAATAACCCATCGGAATTCAGAAGCCGGACACCCGGTCCGCCCAAAACGGTCACCAAGAAGATGAAAATTGGGGTCCTTTTTAAACCACAGAGGACACAGAGGTTTTTAAGCCCTGCTTGAATGCTTATAAGAGGTTTTTATTAAAATGGACTGGATTCACCTATAAGCTGAGAAATCCTGTCTCCTGTCTCCTCCTGGTATTTTACACCCTTTAGGACCGGAAAAACAAATTGGCCCTTTCAACTGGACCGGTGTATAGTAGATTGGACGTTGCTTTCACCCCGGTCTCTTAAAGAGAGTATATCCCGGCCTTCGCGCTGGCCGGGATAATAGGCTAAATGTGTAGTTTTTCTTTGAAAACAACGGCGTAAAAATGACCTCGGCCTCGGTGGCTTCTATAATAATTGCAGCCATTCCCATACTATCCATACTGGACGATTATCTTTTTTCCAATAGGGGTGGAGGCCGGAACCGAAAAACGGCTTTTGGCTAGACAACCCCGGCTTACTCCCTGAGCCATTTTACATTATAGCCCTCATTCTGAACGGTTTCTTCCAGATCCCGGGCCAGTATGTTGGAAGAGTCGTACCTCACCCTCATTTCCTCACCGCCGGGGCTTACGTTTATGTCCAGCACCCCGGAATACTTATAAAGGGCATTGGTTACCGCCAGCCGGGAATCAGATGAGTCCAATCCCTCCACCCCCATTATTATTTCGGACAATTTCCATATCCCCTTTCATAGCTAAGTATCTTTAATATAACCAGCCCCGCGCAAATAACTCCACAGGCCTTCTTTTGCAGTTCAGAACACCCTTTACCTTAATCTCCAACAACCGGAATTAAAAATTTTGGCATATTGTTGCAAGTCAGGGTATATATGCGGTATAATTCTTCTCAACACAGTATCAACGAAGATACAAAAAGAGACATTGCGGTCCCTGCCGTTTTCTGCGGCAGGGACTTTTTTTGGAGAAGGAGATGCTTATGACAAAAAAATATACTGCCTGGATCAAAGTCTTTCTGCCGGCCCTGGCTTTTGCCGCAGTCCTGTCACTCTTATTTGACCGGAGTCTGAGCACCTTTTTACTGCTGGCGGTAAACACAGCCGCAGTGGGCGCCCTGTTCTCAGTCATATTAACCGGGTACAGCCGGGACCAGGCCGCCAGGCTGGGGGGTGAGGCGGAAAAACTGGGCGCCCTTTTAAAAGAGATTACCCTTAAGGTTCAGTTGGCCTCGGGCCAGGTATTTGCTGCTGTGGAGCAGATGAGCCTGACCACCGAGGCATCCCGCCAGGCCGCCGTCAATTTTTCCGCGGTGGAGGAGGTGGCCTCGTCGCTGGCCTTCCTTTCCGAAAATCTGGGCCGCGAAACAAGGGAAAATGAAATAGCTCTTTCCAACTGCCGCACCGACATGGAAAACGCCCGCAGCGCCATCGATCAGATCAAAAGCCAGTCCCTGGATGTGGCCGACCACGTGTCCGGTCTGGTGGGATCTGTAGCCCGTGTTGACATTATACTGGACAGCATAATAAAAATTTCCGACCGGACCAGGCTCCTGTCACTTAACGCAGCCATAGAGGCAGCCCGTTCCGGGGAGCACGGCAGGGGCTTCGCGGTGGTGGCCCAGGAAGTAAAAAAGCTTTCCGAAAGCACATTCTCCGCCACCAATGAAATTACGGACATTATCAGCTCTATCCGCAGGGATGTCCGTCTGGTTGAGGAGAAGGTTTCCGGGACTGGGAACAGCGTTACGGAAGGGGTCAGGCACACGCTGAACGCCCGGTCGAGCCTGGACAGCATCGCCGCCGCTGTGGAGGCCATATCCTCCACCGTACAGAGATCCAGCGGAGAGATGGGGGAATACCTCCGGCACGTGGATATTGCCGCCAGATCCCAGCAGGATAACCTGGATAAGATAAAAGAACTGGGGAATATAATGCAAAGAGCGGCCTCCATAATAGAAGACGCCGGCAAAAAGATACATCTGGGGGAGGGCGTTATAAAAGACAGCGGCCATTTCAGGGAAAAAACGGGCAGGCTGATGCAGCTGCTCAAAGAAATATCTTCCAGCCCCGCTATTTCAGGCATGAATGCCGAGGGGCACCGAAAGGCGCTGGCCCAGTTTCTAAAAAGCCAGCCGGACCTGGAAGCGGTGTGGACAAACAGGATGGACGGGACCTTTGTCTTTTCCGAACCTCCTGCCGGCCTGGCCAACGCCAGGGCCAGGGATTGGTGGAAGCAGGCGGCCGCGGGGGAAGAATACGTGTCTGAGATATATGTTTCGGCCATCACCCACAGGCCCTGCGTAACTCTTTCCGCACCGGTAAGGGATTCTTCCGGAAATGTCGCGGGGGTAATAGGGGCGGATGTGGGACTATAATGGCTAAAGGGTCTTTCCCCCGGTCAGAATACAGAAGTCAGGAGTCAGAAGCCAGAATGAGTATGCCTTCCAATACAACCGCCGCAAGGCGGTTTTTTTATTGTGTCAGCTATCAGCCGAACAGAAAACATGTCAGGCTTATAATTCAGGTTCTTATTATCCAATTTTTGCATATCAAATAATTGTAAATTATTTTGCCCGGAGGAAGCCATGGTTTTTCTTTACTCTTTCTTGGGGATGCTGTGCTGGGGGCTGGCTCCCCTGTTCGGCAAACTGGGGCTTTATAAGGTCAATCCCGCCACCGCCCTTTCAGTCAGAACACTTATGGCCGCCACTCTGGTGATGTTCTGGCTTATCGGGTCCAGGGGTTTTGCCCAGGTTTTTCAGATACCTCCTCTGTTTTGGGTTCTGATAGGCACTGAGGCCATTCTGGCAACACTCCTGGGCGACCTGGCCTATTTTGCCGCCCTGAAAAAGGGCAACATAAACGACGTGACACTGGTTATGTCCTGCTCCCCCCTGGTAACCATGCTGCTGAGCTACTTTTTCCTGGGGGAAATGATTAAAAATGTCCAGCTGATAGGGGCCTTCTTCATAACCTTAGGGCTGGTCTTTATCAGCATGGAGTATTGAAGAATTATTTACCTGACTTTGCAATGTGTCACCCTGACCGGTCCCGGCATATATGAGTTTATATGCCAGACAGGGGGAGGAAGGACCGGTGGGCGACAACCAGAAAACACCCATAATTGATGCTGTCACCAAATATATAAATGACTGGACCGTAAGGTTCCATATGCCCGGTCACAAAGGTGCGCCGGTTATGGAGGAACTTATTGGACGGCTTATCGGCAACAGGGCATTTGCCGCCGATGTCACCAATGTTCCCGGCATGGATGACCTGCACCAGGCGCAGAGTGTCATAAAAGAGGCCCAGGAATTGGCTGCCGGCGCCTTTGGGGCAGATCACACCTACTTCCTGGTAAATGGCAGCTCATGCGGCCTGCAGGCCCTGATAATGGGCGTTTGCGGGCCGGGGGACAGGATACTTGTGCCCCGGAACATGCACCGCTCAATACTGAGCGGCATTATTCTGGCAGGGGCTGTTCCTATTTTCTACAGGCCTGAATACGACAGGCATTTCGCCATCCCCCTGAGCACCTCCCCGGAAACTATCGAATACTACACCAGCCTCCACCCGGACATAAAGGCCGTGGTACTGGTCAGCCCCACCTACCACGGCATTGTTTCGAATATTTCCGCCATCTCCCGGATAACACACCGGATGAATATACCCCTGCTTGTCGACGAGGCCCACGGCCCGCACCTGCGCTTTCATGAAGAACTGCCCCGGCCCTCCCTGGATGAGGGCGCCGACGCTGCCGTTCAGGGAACTCATAAAATGCTGTCGGCCCTTACCCAGGCCTCCATGCTCCACATAAAGGGGAACATGGTGGACCGGTACAGGGTGGAGGCTGCCCTCAGGCTTCTGCAAAGCACCAGCACCTCCTACCTGCTGCTGTCTTCCCTTGACGCCGCCAGGGCCCAGATGGCCTCCTGCGGAAGGGAACTGCTGCAGGAGTCGCTGGAGCTGGCTCTTTACCTGAAAAAGGGAATACGGGCCCTGGGGGGGGGTTTCCCTTCTTGAAGCGGGGAAGAAAGGGATTTTCAG
>JAMCVT010000030.1 GCA_023475565.1 Actinomycetota bacterium | reverse complement strand
CGTAAGTATTACCTTTAAGCATTGATCCCGTACTGCTTCATTTTTTTATACAGCCAGGCCCTGGATATTCCCAGCGATCTGGCTGCCTGCATTTTATTTCCTCCGGTGGACTTGAGGGTTTCCGTGATGGCCTCTTTTTCCACCTGGCCCAGAAGGGCCGGCAGACCCTTGTCGGCAATGTTCTTCCTGGGGCCTTTGCCCAGTTTCTGCATGTACTGGGGAAGGTGGGAAAGGCAGATAACCTCCCCGTCCACCATGTTAAAGGCCCTTTCTATTATATTTTCAAGCTCCCTTACATTTCCGGGCCAGTTGTAGTAGTAGAAAAGATCCCGGACATCCTTTTCCACATCCTTAACATTAAGCCCGAACTCCATGTTGAATTTTTTTATGAAGTGCATGGTCAGCTCAACTGTGTCTTCCACCCTTTCCTTAAGCGGGGGAATATGAATGGAAACCACATTCAGCCTGTAATACAGGTCCTGGCGGAACCTTCCCTCGGCGATGAGCTCCTCCAGTGGCCTGTTGGAAGCCGCCACCACTCTCACATCAACCTGCCTGGGCCTGTTTTCCCCCAGTCTTTCTATCTCCTTTTCCTGCAGCACCCTCAAAAGCTTGGACTGCATGGCAATAGGCATATCGCCTATTTCGTCCAGGAAAATGGTGCCCCCGTCGGCCTGCTCGAACTTACCGGTCTGCCCACCCTTCCTGGCGCCGGTAAAGGCTCCCTCCCGGTAGCCGAACAGTTCCGATTCCAGCAGGTTTTCCGGCACCGCCGCGCAGTTGACCTTGACAAACTGCTTAAACCGCCGGGGCGATCCGGTATGGAGGGCATGGGCCAAAAGCTCTTTACCGGTTCCGCTCTCTCCTCTTATCAGAACGGTGGAGGGACTCTGGGCCACCCTCCTTATGGTCTCTTTTAATGCAATCATTACCGGGCTGCTGCCGATCAGGTTGTCTACGGTGTAGCGGGCTCCCTGCACCCTTTCCAGCTCGCTCTTATAGTAGTCCAGCTCCTTGTTTAGAAAGTTTATCTTCTCGGCCAGCGCTACCAGCTGCCCAACATCCTTAAATATAACCTTGCACACCGATCCCATGATAATGCCGTCTTTGCGGATAGGATACCGCATCACCACAGTTTCTCTGCCGTTTATGCGTATTATTTCTCCGTGGTGCGGCTTGCCTGTCCTCGGCACTACATGCAGCCTGGGCTCTTTTACTATCTCGTTGACTTGCCTGCCCACTGCGGTAACCGTTGAGGGAATATCCAGCAGCTCTGCAAATTCACTGTTAATCATAATAATCATACCGTCATTGTTTACCGCCATGTACCCGTCGCTGCCGCTGTCAAAAATAGTCTGCAGTGTTCCCTTCAGCTCCTTGACAACCTCCAGTTCCTCCGCCAGGTGCTGAAGCTCGGTAATTTCCTGGGCTACCCCGATGGCTCCCACTATATTATGCCCTTTCATTATGGGGGTCCGGTTAACCACGTAAAGATAGCTGCCCACCTTGAATTTCCTGCCTATATGGGACTTGCCGGTTTTTAGCACCTTCATAAGCCCTGTTCCCGGGATTACATCGTTTATGAAGCGCCCCATGGCTTTTTCCGCCTTTATTCCAAAAACCCTTTCGGCCGCCGGATTAAAGATGATAATCCGCCCCTGGTAATCTATTCCCATTACTATATTGTGAATGGAATGCAGCGCCGACAGCTCGTCAATCAGGAAACCGTCCAATTTCTTAATGCCCAAGTAAAACCACCTCTACATACGCTCATACTGAAATTTTTATTATGCCGGAGATTCGCAGATGCACTACCCTCAAGCATACCTTCCCAGCACATGCCTGCGCACCGCTTTTTCCAGCTGGGAAAGTGTATTGCACGGGTACATATCTGCTATTTTTCTAAACACCCCAATCTGCGGCTGTTTTTCCCATTCTATGGCAGGCAGCGTGTTAAGCCAGATTAGCTCACCGCATTTACGCCTCAGATCACCCAGCAGCCTGGCTGCCTCCCCCGGAGCGACGGTCTTGGTATCGCTTACGATAAACACTATTGTTTCGCGGGAAGCTGTATCGCCGTAAAGCTTTTTAAAGGTTTTCAGCGATTGGTACAGGTTGGTGGACTTGCCCCACTGCCTGCTGGAGTTGACTATTTCAGTCATACTGCCGGAAAAATTATCATTCAGCCGGAAAAACGGGGTGATCCTTTCCAGATTTTCAGAGAATATAAAGCTTTCAATTTCTTTTACGGCGCTGCTCAGGCCGTACATGAACTGCAGCACAAACCGGGCATAGCGCGCCATGGAGGCTGAAACGTCACAGATCAGCAGAAATCCGGGCCTCTTTTTCCTCCTGGATCTGAATTTCAGCTCCAGCGGTATGCCCCCGTACTTTATATTTCTTCTGACCGTTCTTCTTATGTCAACGGCCACCGGCCGCGAGCTCCTCTTATATCTCCGGCTCATGCCCAGCGCCAGCTGGGAGGAGATATGGTTTATCAGCGCGGTTATCCTGGGAAGATCCCCGTCATCAAGGCTTTCCATGTCCTGATGCTTTATACGGTCTCCCGGGGTGTGGTAGAATTCGGCCGCCACGCTCTGTATAACCTCATCCAACTCCTCATCCCCGGTAAGTTCGGCCTCTGCCGGAATGCGGGATCCCTCTTTTTCTTTAAGGTTTTTCATCATATAGTAGCGCCAGTAGTTAAGGGACGACTGCAGCACCCGGTTGATCAGCTCACCCGGGTTGTTAACCGGGTTGGCCTTCATTCTTTCCAGTATTTCCTTCATTCTTTCCTTCTCCTCTTCCGGGAGAAGTGAATAGGTTTCCAGCTGCATATCGGTCAGGGCAATCTTTTCCGGCAGTTCCCCCTGCCAGTCCTCCATTACCCCATTTAATTCCTGCTGGGCCCCGGAGATGAGCCTTTCCCTTTCCTCCTGCATCTCCTTGCGCAGCTTCTGCCTTTTTAATTTTTCTTCGGCAGTGGTAAAGAAAAGGTCAAAGGCCTGATTAAACAGACCGGCCTCTCTGCTGCTTTTAGCCAGGCAGGCCCGCAAAGCCCCCCTGAACTGGCCCCTGGATAAAAGATCAACCCTGGCCAGGGCCGCCATGGCATCCATTGTCTCGGCCAGGCTGACACGCACTCCCAGATGCCTGAGCACCTGCACAAATCTTGTTATGTTGTATTCCAGAGAGTCAATGCCCGTCCCTTCCACCTCTGCCACTATGCCGGTCATCCGGTCAAGTTCCAAATTAAACACACCCCGGGTTTTATTATTTATGACCTTCATGGCCGTGCCCACAGCCGGCACAGTCATGCTCCTTCTCCGGCCAGCCAACGGAGTTAAGCCTGTGCATCAGATCGTGTAAAACATTACCGCTCATCAGCTGCATCCTGTCATCCCTGTTTTTTAAAAGGGTATTCACGGTTCGGGATATGCTGTCCACGCCAAGGAAATCCGCATCCAGGGCCATCAGAGCCCTGGCCCAGTCAATTGACTCAGCTATGGAAGGCTGCTTGCGCAAGTCCAGATTTGCCCTTATAAAGTTTACCGCCGCCGCCACCTCCAGGCGCAGTCTTTCACCGGCCTCCGGCACCTTTGTCTGCAGTATTCTTACTTCCTTGTCAATATCCGGGTAATCAATATAAAGGTATACGCAGCGCCTTTTAAGCCCGTCGGACAAATCCCTGTCCCCGTTGCTGGTCAGCACCACTATGGGTATCTTCCTGGCCGACAGCGTTCCCAGCTCCGGGATGGACACCTGGAAGTCCGACAGCAGCTCGAAAAGGAAAGCCTCAAAGGGCTCGTCAACCTTATCAACCTCGTCGATCAGTAAAACAACCGTCTTTTCAGTCCGTATTGCTTTCAATAGAGGTCTTTCCAGAAGGTATTCCTCGTCAAAAAGGTCCTTCTCTATATCATCCCTGGCACAGGCATCTTTCATTATCTGGATTTTGAGAAGCTGTTTCTGGTAATTCCACTCATAAAGGGCCTTATTTTCATCAAGGCCCTCGTAGCACTGCAGCCTAATGACCTCTGCAGCAAAAACCCTCCCCAAAACCTTGGCTATTTCAGTTTTTCCAACCCCGGGAGCCCCCTCAACCAGCAGCGGCTTCTGCAGTGTCAGGGCCAGATATACGGTGACCGCCAGATCATCCTCGCTTATATAGCCCTCACGCTCCATTGACTTTTTTAAATCATTTAAACTTATATTCATATCAACGTTCCTCTCAAAGTGTCAATGTTAATATACATATATTCTATCATGAGCGGTTAGATCCTTTATTTTTAGTCTAAATGCTTAATGTCAGCTCATGTCCGGATAGCCCAGCTGCCTCATGGCCTCATACAGCACCAGGGCCACCGAATTGGAGAGGTTTAGAGAGCGGGTGCCGTCAAGCATTGGAATTCTGAGCATATATTCATCATTTCCCTTAAGAATACTGTCGGAAAGACCGGCCGTCTCCCTGCCGAATACAATAAAGTCATCCTCCCTGAACCGGGTTTGGTTATAAAACCTTTTCCCCTTGGTCGAGAGGAAAAAAAATCTTCCCGCCGGATAGTCCATAAGCAGCTGCTGAAAGCTGTCGTGCACATATACCTTCAGCAGGTGCCAGTAGTCAAGCCCTGCTCTTTTAAGCTGCCGGTCATCTATAGAGAAACCCAGGGGGCGCACCAGGTGCAGCTCGGCCCCGGTCACCGCGCAGGTCCGGGCCACATTGCCGGTATTGGCCGGAATTTCAGGCTCCACCAGAACCACTTTCATATCCCTATTCACCGTCCTGTCAGTCAATATACTTAATGGCACTGCTTTCCGGTCGGAATTCAGGAGTCAGGAGTCAGAATCCAGAATACTTTGTCAGTGCTGTATTCTGAGGTGTTCAGTGGGTACCAGAAGGCCGAGATTAATTCCTTACTCATTCTGGCTTCTGGCTTCTGGATTCCGACCGGGAGTCAATACCTTTGAGCGGTGTTCGGGGCACAGTTCGGCCAGCCGGCACTCCCCGCAAAGAGGGCTGCGGGCCCTGCACACCCTGCGGCCGTGCAGTATGAGACAGTGGTGCATGGTGCCCATCAGATCCGGCGGGATAATCTCCTCCAGGTCCTTTTCCACCGCCTCCGGAGTTTTCCCGGCAGACAGGCCAAGCCGGTGAGACACCCTGAATACATGAGTGTCCACCGGCATCACCGGGGCGTGGAAGGCCACGTTCAGCACCACATTGGCAGTTTTTCTCCCCACTCCCGGAAGGGCCTCCAGGTCATCCCGGTTTTGAGGAACCCGGGAGTGGTGATTATCCACCAGCAGCCTGCTGGCTTTAACAATATTTCTGCTTTTGTTTCTGTATAGCCCGACTCCCTTTATCTCTTCGGCCAAATCCTCTTCTTCCAGGCGGGCGAAGTCTTCTGGATCACGGTATTTTTCAAACAATTTTCCGGTAATTTTATTGACCTGCCGGTCTGTGCACTGGGCAGAAAGCATTACGGCCACCAGCAGCTGAAATGTGCTGTTATAGCTCAGATCTGTCCCGGCGCCGGGATAAAGCCCGGCCAATATTTCTATAAGCCTGCTCTTTTTGGCCTTTCCTGAGGACCTGATCATGCCAGAGGCTCCCCCAGGAGCCTCTGGTGCTCCACTTTTATACAGAGGTCCATAACCATGGCCACCCCACGGCCTATAGCTGCTGCGGCCGCACCCTCGTCCGCCACACCCAGCTGGGCCCATATACAGACCGGTTTTACCCCCAGGGCCTCCTCCACAACGCCGGGCAGGTGATCGCTCCTCCGGAACACGTTTACTATATCTATCCTGTATGGTATCGAGGCCAGGTCTTTGTATGCTTTCTGTCCCAGTATCCGGTCCTCCGAAGGATTTACCGGAATTACACTGTATCCCTGCTTTATAAGATATTCCGCCACCCGGTAGCTGTCCCTCTCACTGTTTCCCGAAAGTCCGACTACAGCAATATTTTTTGACTTTTCCAGTATTGACCTTATCTCTCTGTCATCCGGGTTTTTAAACATAATCATACTCCTTTCCGTTGTTTACTAAAAAATATTATCACCGTAAAGATATTTTTGAAAGAACAACGATGTATTTTATTTTACTGTCAAGGAATAATATTTTTTGTTGTAAAATTTGCAAAGCTTTGATCCAAAGCGCCTGCTCAGACAAATTAATCATCCTTCCCGGTGGTTATAATACCTGTTCCGGTGGTAATAATAAAAGCATGCTTGACGTTATATTTTCACGTTTTTGGCGGCATAAACATTAATTCTCACCAAGGAGGAGTGCCTTTTGACATCATTTCTGCCCGTATTGATCGGGTCGGCCCTTGTGCTGCTGTTAGTCCTGGCACTATTTTTCCGGCCGGCCCTCAGAACAGAAAAGGCGAAAAAACCCAAGGTCTCCGGGGAATCGCCCGCCTTTGACGAAGAATACTCCGTAGAACTGGCTGAACCGGTCAGGCAAAACATTATAGATACGGTGCCCGAGCTTCCCGGCTCATACGGAATGGACCGTCTGGTCCTAATGATCAGGGACCCTTACTGGCTATATTCGTACTGGGAAGTAACAGCCACCAAAATGGATGAAATATCCGGCCATTTGAGCCCCGGTCTGTGGGAGTCCTCAAGGGCGGTTTTAAGGGTTTATGACGTTACCGGCATAGACTTTGACGGGCATAACGCCATCTGCTCCTTTGACTGCAGCCTCGGCAGTCCTGCCGATGAGTGGTACATAAACGTCCCGTCTGCCAACCGCACCTACTGCGTGGACCTTGGCAGGATACTGCCCGATGGCAGCTTTATAACCATACTGCGATCAAACATGGTAACAACACCCAGGGATAACCTTTCCGACAGGTTTGATGAAGAGTGGATGTGGATTGAAGGCCTTTATTTCAGACAGCAGATGGGAGTAAGCTCACCTCTTATTATCGAAGAGCTGGCTGAAAGAATGGGTAAACTCCCCCTCGGCATAAGCTCACCAGGCTTTTACAACCCGCATGAATAAAAAAAATTTCGGGAGGACCAATATGCACACCGGCTATCTGTGTCTTATACTGCATGCCCACCTTCCCTATGTGAGGCATCCCGAGCATGAAAATTTACTCGAGGAAAGGTGGCTTTACGAGGCCATAACCGAGACCTATATTCCACTGATCAATGCCTTTGAGCGCCTGGTGGGTGAAAACATTCCCTTCAGGCTTACCATGAGCCTTTCCCCCACCCTTATTTCAATGCTTACCGACGGACTCCTCCAGGAGCGGTATATTAAGCATATTGACAAACTGGTGGAGCTATCCGGCAGGGAAGTGGAACGAACTTACAACACTGCCTTTCAGGCTTCGGCACTGATGTACCAGAACCTTTTCCGACGGTGCAGGGATACATTTTACAGGTATGACCGGAACCTGGTTCAGGCCTTTAAAAAATTTCAGGATGCCGGCCGCCTGGAGATTATCACCTGCGGCGCCACCCATGGATTTCTGCCGCTTATATTAAATAAAAACGCTGTCCGGGCCCAGGTAAATACCGCCATTGAGCTACATACCAGGCATCTGGGAAAAAGGCCGGAGGGAATATGGCTGCCCGAGTGCGCCTATACCCCCGGAATAGATGCAATACTGAAGGAGAATGGCATAAAATTCTTTATACTGGACACCCACGGCATTCTTTTTGCCTCTCACAGGCCCAGGTACGGGGTGTACGCCCCCATATTCTGCCCCACAGGGGTGGCTGCCTTCGGGAGGGATACCGAGTCTTCAAAACAGGTCTGGAGCTCCAACGAGGGCTACCCCGGAGACTTCCACTACAGGGAATTTTACAGGGATATAGGCTATGACCTTGACTATGAATACATAAAGCCCTATATACATCCGGATGGGATAAGGATTCACACAGGTGTAAAGTATTTCAGGATCACCGGGCGAACCGATCACAAGGAGCCTTATCAGCCGGCGGCGGCCATTGAGAAAGCGGCTACCCACGCCGGCAATTTCATGTTCAACAGGGAGGTGCAGGCCGAGTACTTAAGCCGCCTTATGGACCGCCCGCCTGTTATAGTAGCGCCCTATGACGCCGAGCTTTTCGGCCACTGGTGGTTTGAAGGCCCGCAGTGGCTGGAGTTTTTAATCAAAAAAATGAATTTTGACCAGAAGAAAATACTAATGATAACCCCGGGGGACTACCTTAAACTTCACGGCTGCAACCAGGTGGCCACCCCCTGCGCCTCCAGCTGGGGCCACAAGGGATACAACGAGGTCTGGCTGTGCGGCAAAAACGACTGGATATACAGGCACCTGCATGCTGCCTCGGACAGGATGGAATGGCTGGCCGGTCAGTATTATAATGCCGATGGCGCCAGGTTAAGGGCCTTAAACCAGGCTGCCAGGGAAGTGCTGCTGGCCCAGAGCAGTGACTGGGCCTTCATAATGAACACCGGAACCATGACCGACTACGCCATTAGAAGAACCAAAACACATCTTGACAACTTTATCCGCCTTTTTAACGAAATAAAGGAAGATAGAATCGACGAGGGGTCTCTTCATTACCTGGAGAGCAAAAATAATATTTTCCCGGATATTGACTTCAGGAGCTTTGCAGGAAAAACAGCGTAACAAAACGCCCGGATGGGCGTTGCCGTCTTAGCAGACGGCGGAATCCAGAATCCAGAAGTCAGAATCCAGAATTTTTTTAAAGCATGCCTCTCAGGTATATTCCTGAGAGGCATTATCAACTCTAGTAAAGCGGCACCATCAGGAATGCACAAGCCATTCTGGCTTCTGGCTTCTGGATTCTGGCTTCTGAATTCCTGACCGTAAGAATTTCAGTATTAGCATATTAAATTCATCCCAACTATATTGCTTATTTTATCCACATAAAAGTCTGCCAGTGACTCGGCTATTTCCATAGTGGCCCCCTCACTGTATATGCGGCAGACCGGCTCTTCAGGGTCCGGAAGCACCAGTGCCCAGCCGTCCCGGTGAAATACCTTCACCCCGTCCAGCAGCTCCATTTCCCTTTCGGGGTCCTCTATTAGTTTTCTTATAACTGTGCCCTTGGTCTCCCAGGGTACCGGCACCACCTTTTTGTTCATGTAGAAGGCCGGTATCTCGTCCACCAGATCTCCCAGCGTCATACCCCGGCTGCGGGTGAAGGCCAGTATGCTCAGGAGGGACCCCAGCGCGTCAAAGTGCAGCAGAAACTGGGAAAAAGACCCCTCCCCTTCCCCACCGCCCTCCAGCGATATAATCCGGTCAATAAAGTCCTGCACCGCTGTCTTTGTCCTTATGACCTTGCCGCTGTATAATTGGGCCATTTTCTCTATGGTGTCGGGGGCGGTCACCGGCACAACCACCGGGCCTCCCCTGGTTTTGAATACTATCAGGGCTGACAGGGCGGTAAGCATGTCGTCACTGACAACCCTTCCCCTTTCATCAAGCAGTATCAGGCTGTCCCCGTTGTGGTCCAGGACCGCGCCGCCATCGGCTCCGCTGTTGACTACGGCCTCCGCCAGCTGTGGAAGCATCTCCCTGTAAGCCTGCCAGCTCCTGGCCCTTCCCTTAAGCTCGAAGTCCAGGTTGTCGTACTTTATCCCGGCTGAGTCGAAGGCAGGCTTTATAAACCTGTCCAGGTTTTTTCCGTCATAGGCGGTTACCAGCCTTATGCTTTTACTGCCGGTATTTATCCCGCCTACAGCAGTCAACAGCGACCTGACATACTGGGTATCTGCATCGCGGACATTATCCAAAGGCATTACCCGGTCTGCTTCGGCTCTTTTAAAATCTTCCCTGAGCATTACATTTTCCACCTTACGCTCGACTCCCCTGGATATGTTGCCGCCGCTCTTATTTGTAAAGACCATGGTTACCAGGTCGGTCCTGCGTGGGCAAACCTTTATATGGATACCGCCGTCCAGCTCCAGTGCCCTGACTGCAAAGCGGTGCAGGGGAGTAATTCCTTCTCCCAGATCGGCCACCACCGCGCCAACCGACTGCATGCCGCTTATTACCGCCCTTTTAATCATCTGGGTGGCCGGATAGCTGTCCGAGCTGGCCGCCAGCCTCCCGCTTTTACCCTGCACGGTGGCAAAGGACGCGGCTATCCTGGCGGCAAACTCCGGTGTGGTCTCAATATTGGCCAGCCCGGTAATACCGTCTAGCCCGAATATCTTTTTGGGATAGCGGGTACCCCATACAATACTGCTCTGTACGGTGGCGCCGGCCTCTATTACCTTGTGCGGCCATACCTTTACATCCGGCTTTATGATGCCGTTTTCCTTTATTACGGTATCGCTCCCTATTACAGCCCCCTCGTATATTCCAGCGCCGCTCTGCACCTGTACCCTGGACCCCACAATGGCCCCCCGCAGCGCAGCCCCTCTGCCTATATAGGCCCCGTTCCAGGTGATGCTGCGCTTCATTGTGGCCCTGTCGCCAACGATAGAGTTGCTGCCCAGCACGGTGAAGGCATCAATCCTGGCCTCTGCCCCTATTTTGCAGTTGTCGCCAATAAAGGCCGGTCCCTTTATGACTGCCGACCGGTCTACCTCCACCCCCTGCCCGGTGTATATGCCTTCCTTCCCAACTGCCGGAATATTTATTTTTACTCTTCCCGATAGAGCGTCCAGGTGAGCCTGCAGGTACTGCTGCAGATTTCCTATATCACACCAGTAGCCCTCCAGCACCACTCCGTTAATGGGCCTCCCCTTTTTTAAAATTAGGGGAAAGAGGTCCTTGCTGAAATCAAAAATCTGTCCTTCTTCTATATAATCAAGAACTTCGGGTTCCAGCACATATATGCCGGTGTTTACAGTATCACTGAAAACCTCTCCCCACGAAGGCTTTTCAAGAAACTGGGTTATCGACCCCCGCCGGTCGGTAATGACCACCCCATACTCCAGGGGAGTGGCCACTTTTGTTAACACCAGCGTGGCCACCGACTCTTTTTCCCTGTGAAATTCAATGGCCCGGGAAAGATCAAAATCAGTCAGGGCGTCCCCGCTTATCACCACAAAGGTGTCATCCAGGAAGGAAGCGGCATTTTTAACGCTTCCGGCAGTCCCCAGGGGTGTCTCTTCCACATAGTATCTCAGGCTTACCCCCAATTCCGACCCATTTCCAAAAAAATCCCTTATACTTTCCGGCATGTACTGCAGTGTCACACCGATATCGGTAATGCCATGGGCTTTTAAAAGCTCCACAATGTATGACATCATCGGCCTGTTCATGACAGGCACCATTGGCTTGGGGCGGTTGCAGGTAAGGGGCCTCAGCCTCGATCCCTCTCCACCGGCCATTATTATTGCCTTCATTAGATTAAATCTCCTTTCTCATTATTCTGTCCTGAAACATCTCGGGTCTTTTTTGCCACAGAGAACACAGAGATCACAGAGATTTAGCTAACAGGCACTACTTTGAAGCAAGAAGTAGATAAGTAGGGAACCTTTGTAGCCGTCTCCGGCTTATTTAACAAAATTCTTTTGTCATTAAAAAAGGGCTAAAACCTCTGTGTTCTCTGTGTCTTGTGTGTCCCTTTATACCGATCGGGGACATTCCTGTCCCCGGGGGAATACGTTTACTTCAGCAGGTGTGTCCCCATTCCGTTATGACGTCCTGGCAAACATCCTGGTTACCCTGTCAAACAGCCCGCTGTCACGGTCGGCGGAATCATACCGGGAGGCGCCTCTGCCGGCATTTAATATATCCATGTAGGTGTCCCTTGTCTGCCTGGCTATCTCCAGCCAGTTGTACTGCCGGCGAACCTTTTCGTATGCCTTTTGCTTCATTTTTTCCGCCATGCTCCTGTCGCTCAGCATCCATATAACCATATCCGCCAGCGACTGGCTGTTTCCGGTATAGGCCTTCAGCCCGTCCACACCGTGCTGCACAATCTCGCTCAGCCCCCCGGTGTCCGATATGACCACCGGGGCCCGGGCGGCCATAGCCTCCAGCGCAACAATCCCAAAAGGCTCGTACAGGCTGGGAATGACTGCCGCATCCGCCCAGTTATAAAGTGAATTGCGCAGGCCGTCATTTACATATCCGGTAAAATATATCCTGTCGGCGACCCCCACAGCAGCGGCGTGGCTTCTCAGGCTGCTTTCATGGGGCCCCTTTCCGGCCACTACAAATTTGCTGGAGGGGCGGTATTTAAGTATATGCGGAATGGCGTCTATCAGAATCTGCACGCCCTTCTCCCTGACCAGACGGCCCACGTAAAGCACCAGCTGCTCATCGGGCGAGGCATAGTCCCCCCGGCTGAAATTATTGTTTTTCAGCCTGAAGGCCTCAATATCCACCCCGTTCGAAATCACCCTCAGCTTGTCTTCAGGCACCTGGAAAACATACCGCAGCTCGCCGTTCATATACTTGCTGCAGCAGATCACCTTCCAGGACTCGTAGATAATCCACCACTCCACATCGCTTATATGCCTCTGCATATTGTTGTGCAGGCCGTAGTTCCTCCCGTACTCGGTGGCGTGTATGGTAGACACCAGCGGAAGCCTGAAGGCATGCTTGATGGCCCTTGAGGCAAGTGCCACCAGCCAGTCATGGCCGTGGACAATGTGGAAGGCGCCCATGTCACTCATAACAGCCGCGGCCTTCTCCAGCATGGCTATGTTAAGCTGGGTAACCCAGTGTACAAAGTCAAGGGATGAGACATTATAGGGGTATACCCTGTATATTCTTACCCCGTTTGCCGTTTCAAACTCCGGAGCATCTTTGCTGCCTATAGTCACCAGGTGCACCTCTTCACCTATTTCCGCCAGGGCTCTGGTCAGGTCATAGACATGCTGGGCCAGCCCCCCCACGCTCTTGGGGGGGTATTCCCAGGAGAGCATTAAAATCCTCACTTTCCTCTTCCTCCTTGCCAATGAAAATTGTTCCTGTTTATATCTGATAAAAAACCGCCGTCCCGGCGGCGCCGTCTTAGTGAAATCTCTTTTTTACTGCAGCTTTAACTGATCCTCAGTCCCCGTAAGGCATTCCGGGACATTTAGGGTAATGTTTATTATCTGCGGCAATTGCCTTTTTTATGCAATTTTTGCCGGGATAAAATACCCTACAAGTACTTATACTGAAACTCCTATGCGGTCGGAATACAGAATTCAGAAGCCAGAATGGTTTGGGCATTCCTTATTTTTTTTCATTCTCTGATGGTGCCGCTTGGGGCATGAACAACTACCCTAAAAATAGAAAAGCCGCCTATTGGCGACTGCCGTGAAACGGCCTATTGCTACAAGTAATGCTTCAAAATATTCTGGCTCCTGAATTCTGGATTCCGCCGTCGATGCATCGGGGACATTCCTGTCTTCAAAGATATACCCCAACTTTACCGATCGGGGACATTCCTGTCTTCAAAGATATACCCCAACTTCAGCAGGTGTGTCCCCATTCCTCTTTCGGTGTGTCCCCATTCCTTTAAACGGCACCGCCAATGAGGCGGTTTTTCATTCTGCAACAACCTCTCCAAGGGTCCTTACCAGCCTCTCATTTTCCTCTCTGAGCCTTACCGCCACCCTGATGCAGGGGGCCTCCAGCCCTTCAAAGTTGGAGCAATTTCTGACCAGTATGCCCCTCATGCCCATTTTTTCCACCAGCTCACCGGTGGTCATCCCGGCGCCGGTAATATCCACCAGCAGGAAGTTGACCTCCGAGGGGTAGGGTTTAAGGCCGGGTATGGAAGAGATGGCGGTAAACAGATAGCTTCTCTCCTCCCGGACTGCCTCAAGAGTGTCGGACATGTGTTTAACGTCCCTTAGGGCCGCTTCCCCGGCGGCAATGGCCAGCGCATTTACACTCCACGGGTCTTTGGACTTTTTCAGCAGCCTTATGGTTTCGTTGACGGCCACGGCGGCCCCCAGCCTCAGTCCCGGTATGCCGAAAAATTTGGTCATTGAATACAGAATCACCAGTCCCGGCGTGCCGCCGGCCAGTTTCATAAGACTTTTTTCCGGGCGGTCGGCCACAAAATCAATAAAGGCCTCGTCCACTATAACACGGGTGCAGGACCTTTGGGCAGCCTCGATGAGCGGCATGAGGGATGCGCGGCTGAAGGCCCGCCCGGTGGGGTTATTGGGATTGCATATAAATACCGCGTCGTATCCGGCCAGCTGCCCGGCCAATTCCCCGGGATCATGCCTGTAGCCTGCGCAGCTTACCGATCCGCCGGAGGCCTTCACAGCCCCGGCATATTCACTGAAGGTGGGGGCCGCCACCAGTGCCCTTTTTATATTCAGTGCCCGGGGGAGGGCATAAATAAGCTCTGCCCCGCCGTTGCCCAAGAGCAGGTTTTCCCTTTCCACCCCCAGGTGGCCGGCCAGCAGTAAGGGCAGCTCACCGCAGTCAGGGTCGGGGTAATGTCTTATCCTCCATAGTTCTCCCGCTATGGCCTCATATACTCCGGGGGAAGGCCCCAGAGGGTTGATGCTGGCGCTGAAGTCCAGAAAACTTTTATCGGGAAGGCCGTACTTTTTCGCGGCCCTGGCAATATTACCACCGTGCTCACTATTATTAAAAAGTTCCACTTATGTCTCCTTTCGCAGCCGGTCTTACTTTATTTTCTTCAGAAGAGCCCTGCCCGGGGATTCACTGGCCGGTATACAGTCCAGAAGCTCTTCCCTGCTCCTGGGCGCCGGGCAGTCCCCCAAAACCAGTCCCTTACTCATTAGCTCATCAAACACATCAATAATCCACGGCCTCTCCAGGCTGTTCCTTGTTAAAAAATCCCTGTCCCTGAATATATCTTCAGGTTTACCCTCACCTGAAACAGTCCCTCCGTTTATTACAAATATATAGTCCGCCCAGGAATAGGCCAGGTCAACATCATGAGTTGACAGTATTACCGTTTTTCCTTTTCTGCTCAGCTGGTCCAGCAGGCCGGTCACATGGACGGACAGCCTGGGATCCAGGCAGGCGGTGGGCTCATCAAATATAATAACCTCCGGGTCCATGGCCAGTATATCGGCTATGGAAACCCTCTTTTTCTGACCGTAGCTTAGAAAATGGGTGGGCCTGCCGCCCAGTTGATCAGTCTCGGTGTCAATCATGGCCCGGCTTACCCTGGACAGCACCTCATCCCGGGGGAGACCCATATTAATGGGCCCAAAGGATATTTCCTGGACAACGCTGGCCGAAAAAAGCTGGGAATCCGGGTCCTGAAAAACTATACCCACATTACTGCGCAATTCCTCAATACACTTCCTGTTGTAGTTTATTTCCTTTCCGCCGAAGCGAATATGCCCTCCCGAGGGCTTTAATACAGCGTTAAAATGCAGGAACAGGGTGGTTTTGCCCGCCCCATTGGATCCCAGAACAGCAATCTTTTTTCCCTTTTCTATGGACATGGACAGGCTGCTCAAAGCCACTGTCCCGTCAGGGTATCTATACTCCACGTTTACAGCCTCAATTATAGATTCTGCCAATAAGGCCACCTCCGCTCATTTCCGCCAGACTCAGCAATATCAGCAGTACATCTATTGCCATGATAGCCAGAATGTTTTTTCCTGAAACGGCAAATTGGGTCTCCAGCACCCTTATCTCCCCTGTATACCCCCTTGATGACAGAGTGGTAAAAAGTATTTCCGACCGCCTGTAGGCCCTGACAAGCAGGTTGGCCGCCAAAATTCCCAGGGAGCTGTAGCCGGTTTTCAGATTTCTGTACCCCAGCCTTGAAGACTGGGAGGTATATATACTTTCAGCCGTTTCCACAAGTACAAAAATAAAACGGTAAATAAGCCCCATCAGTTCTATAAAAAGGGGTGGAACCCTTAATTTTCTGAGTATCGAAATAACTTCCACCATAGGCGTGGTCAGGGACAAAAAGTAAAGACAGGAGATGGCCCCCAAAGACCTGCATAAAAGCAGAATTGATAAATCCAGATTACATGAGCCAATACCAATGTAAAATCTGCCCAGGTCAACACCCCAAAGATATCCTTCACCATTGCCGGAAATGGAGACAGCCACGGCGCCTACAGCTATTACAAGGAAGGAGGCCGGGACAGTCATCAGCTTTAAATATACCCGGAGCGGTATTCCTGCAAGGATTACCGCTCCGGCCATCAGTACAGCGGCAGCCAGCAGGGCCGCCAGCGACTGAGAAATCAGACAGATAATCATTGTAATGACGGCAAAGGCCAACTTCTCACCCGGGTGAACTGTTAAAAGACGGTTCGAATAGGCGTACTGGTCGATTTGAAACATGTTTTATGCTTTCTCCTGATCTTTTTTCTTTCCCCTCTGGTAGCCAAAATAGTACCCTATGAAGCCGCTTCCAACAGCCGCCTGCAGGGCAAACAGGAGGCTTTCAACCTCTCCGCTGGGCGGTTCCCATAATGGCTTGTACCAGGGCTCATAGCCGGGCCTCACCTCGGCAATGACCTTTTCCGCCTCCCCGTCAGCCCCCGCGAATTCCGCATCACGCTTCATCACCAGAGGAACAATAGCCAGGGCAACCACCAGCAGTGCTAACAGCAGGTTTATAAACGCCTTCCTTTTTTTGGGTCCGGTCATGACTGTCCCTCCTTCCTGAGGACTGAAAGTTCCTGTAGTTCCTGCCTGCTGTGAGCGGTAAGAAAATTAAATACAAGTACCGTCAGCAGGCCCTCACTGACTGCCAGCGGTATCTGGGTAACCGCAAAAATACCGGCGAACTTCACCAAAGAAGCCGTCACCCCGCCCACAGACTCCGGATAAGCAAGGGCCAGCTGCACTGAGGTAGTGATATAGGTCAGCAAATCTCCCAGCGCTGCCGCCAGAAATACACTAGCCCACAGCGGCGCACCGGCTCTCTGTAATAACCTGTAAATTCCATACGCCACAAGGGGGCCCACCACCGCCATGGAAAAGGTATTAGCCCCCAAGGTAGTCAGTCCGCCATGGGCCAGCAAGAGCGCCTGAAAAATAAGCACTATGCACCCCAAAACACTCATTGCCATAGGTCCAAAAAGAATGGTCCCCAGGCCAACACCCGTCATGTGGGAGCAACTGCCTGTAACCGAGGGTATTTTGAGGGCCGAAAGCACAAAGGCAAAGGCCCCTGCAAGCCCCAGAAGCATCTTAACGCTTGGCCTTTCTTGCACTGTCCTTTGAATGGACCTCATGCCCAGGAATAAGAATGGCAGCATTAGCGCTGTCCATAATCCACACCAGCCAAAGGGCAGATATCCTTCCATAATGTGCATGGCATAAGCATTTTGGGGAAGTATAAACAAAATTAATATAAAATAAGAAAGCATTGAAAATATGTATCTTTTCACTGAATAATCAACTCCCCTTTTAAGTAGATTATTATATAGCAATACCTCGCGAGCGGTAAAAAGGAAATAAACAAAAAGACAGCCTTCATCAACCGCAATCCGGATACGGATTGTGATTAAATCAGGCCGGCCAGGCTTTTCGGATCATCATGAACCCAAGTATGCTCCACGGCTTTGGGATCACTCACCGGTTTTCGCAACTACTGCTGCCAGTTTCCGTTTAAGCTGCCTCCCTCGGGATGCAGCACCCACTCATTATAAAAAATAAAGCCCCCGCACCTCTGGGCAGGGGCTAAAACCTGGCTTTTTCTAAAAAAGCCCGGGGCTTAAGCTTCCCATCCCTCGTGGGTACGTTCAAAAAAGCCCAGAACAAGCAGGTTTCCTGGCTCGAGGTCATCACCCCGCCCTGCGCCTTCCCGGATAATTCTCCGGTGGCCTGATGCAGGAGGGCTCACTCATACAGTGGCGGGACCGCGCCGGATTCCAACCGGCTTCCCTTTTAAACTCCGCCCGGCAGGCGGAATCACTTGTCCTATATTATGTTATATTTTATCACCGGGGCCATAATAAGTCAAACACTAACGCGGGCACGACACGGCCCCGGAGACCTTTTATCTTATTTGAGCTCTAGTGACGCCGGCCGTTGTGGATCTCAAAGCTCCAGTTCAGACCGTAATTATTGTCCCAGTTATGGGCGTTATCCCTGAAACAAAAATTAAATCTCGCTGAATCCGGAATTTCAAGTGTCTTGACCCAGCCCCAGCCTGTCCTGGACATCTTCATATCCGAAACATCATTCCATACCCTGGAATTTCCATAGCCGGCGTGCAGGTACACCTGCTGTGCACCTCCCCTGGCAAGAAGTCCGTAATAAAGCACTGTTATCTCTTCCCCCGCGGTAATAGGCGTGGGGTCCACCACCACTCCCTGTGGATAGTCCGCCTCGTACATGGCCCTGAGCCTGGCCTGGTGCTCACCGAAATTGGACGGGTGAGCCATAATGTTCCACCTCCCTCCAACTTTTATTATTAGCTATTATTTTTTACCGGCCTTTATTTTATTCCGATACAACAAAAAACCGCCTTGCAGGCGGTGCCGTTTTATAGACGGCGGAATTCATTAACTTATAAGGAATGCCCAAACCATTCTGGCTTCTGAATTCTGAATTCTGGATTCCGACAGTTGTTTCACTCAGTATTAGCTATTTTGCTTATAATAGCATCTGCCATCCGGCTGGTGGAGGAATTCCCGCCCAGGTCGTAGGTAAGGCTTTTTCCTTCTTCCAGCACTGCAGTCACAGCCCGGGAAACACGTCCCGCAGCCTCCATTTCCCCCAGGTGCTGCAGCATCATGACCCCTGATAATATTATAGCCAGGGGATTTACCCGGTTCATTCCGGCATGCTTGGGGGCGCTGCCGTGTACCGGCTCAAAAACAGCGGCCTCAGTGCCTATATTGGCTCCGGGAGCCACTCCCAGGCCTCCCACAAGGCCTGCGCAGAGGTCGCTTACTATATCACCGTACAGGTTGGGCAGCACCAGAACATCGTAATTCTCCGGAGACTGCACCAGTTTCATGCACATGGCATCCACTATCATATCCTCAAATTCTACATCCGGGAAATCCTGGGCCACCCTGCGGGCGCTTTCCAGGAAAAGGCCGTCCGAAAGCTTCATAATATTGGCCTTGTGCACTGCAGTGACCTTTTTCCGGCCCTCTTTTACGGCCAGGCTGAAGGCGTGGCGGGCTATCCTTTCCGAGGCCTCCCTGGTAATTATTTTTATGCTTTCGGCTGCATCGCGCCCCACCCGGTGCTCAATTCCCGCATACAGGTCCTCAGTGTTCTCCCGAACTATTATAAGGTCGACATCTTTATACCTTGTTTCTATCCCCGGCATTGTTTTGGCCGGCCGTACATTGGCATAAAGATTCAGCTCTTGCCTAAGTGTAACGTTTACACTCCGGAAACCTTTACCCACCGGAGTTGTCAGCGGCCCCTTGAGGGCTATGCCGTTCTTTTTTACAGAATCCAGGACGTATTCCGGAAGGGGTGTTCCATGCTGTTTAATGACAGCCTCGCCGGCCTCAACCACGTCCCAGTGGATTTTTATTCCGGTGGCCTCAATTACTCTTCTGGCCGCCTCGCTTATTTCGGGCCCTATCCCGTCCCCCGGTATCAGTGTAATGCTGTACGACATACCTAAAATTTCCTCCCACGCGGTCTGATCATCTTTTTTCTCAATAAATTACAGCCTGTTCTGCGGCTTGCCGAAATAGTCCTCGTAAAGGTACACCAGCTCCTTATCGAAAAGGGGGCGCTTCAGCGACACGCAGTGTGCCCTTACCTTGGCCAGCAGCTCCTGGGCCTTATGGTCGCTTAGGGGTATACCGTACTCGGCAAACTTGGACTTAAGTGAGGCAGTCCCGGAGTGCTTGCCTATCATAATCTGCCTCTCCAGGCCCACTTCCTCAGGGGTAAAGGCCTCGTAGGTTTTTGGGTTTTTAAGCGCCCCGTCGGCATGAATGCCCGACTCGTGAGCAAACATGTTGGATCCCACAATGGCCTTCCAGGCGGGCAGCTCTCTGCCGGAGGCCCTGGAAACATATTCAGCCACCTCGCGGAACATCTCGGTTTTAAAGCCCAGATCCACCCCATACAGGTGTTTCAATGACATAACCACTTCTTCAAGGGCGGAGTTCCCGGCTCTCTCGCCAAGGCCGATAACGGTTACCCCGATGTAGTTTGCCCCGGCCTTTACGCCGGCCAGCGCGTTGGCTGTGGCCATACCGAAGTCGTTGTGGGTGTGCATTTCTATCTCTAAATCCACATCTCTTCTTATTCTCTCTATGTTTTCCATGGTAATGAAGGGGTCCAGTATTCCCACCGTATCGCAGTAGCGCAGCCTGTCTGCGCCCGCTTCCTTCACGGCCCTGGCATATTCAATCAGAAAGTCCATGTCGCTGCGGGAGGCGTCCTCGGCGTTGGCCGAGACATACATGCCTTCCTTCTTGGCAAACTCGACTGCCCTGACCACGTTTTCCAATACCCACTCCCTGGTCTGCTGCAGCTTGTACTTGATGTGAATATCGGATGTGGAGATGGAGATGGCCACCGCATCAACACCACACTCTAAGGATGATTCGATGTCCTTGATGACCGGGCGGTTCCAGCCCATTATGCTGGCTTTCAGGCCGGCCTTGCAAATGGCCTTTATGGCCTCCTTCTCGTCCCCGCCCATGGTGGGTACGCCGGCCTCAATCTGGTGCACCCCCAGTTCATCCAGAAACTTGGCAATCCTCACCTTTTCCCTATTTGCAAAAACTACTCCGGCAGTCTGCTCACCATCCCGCAAAGTAGTATCCACAATCATGAGTTTCCTGTCTTTCATGCTGAAGGCTCACCCTTTCCATAAGAAATTTATTCTTTAAACAAAGAAACGGCTAAAAGCGAAAGCCGTAAAACACCTTCTACTATAATATCAGAAAACCAATTAACTGAAAAGAACATAATTGGCAGGAACAAATGAATACTGGATACAGTATATGGTTTTCACTATATTGAAAATTATGAAGGCCCGATAATACTAATCCCGCTCCCAATTAAATAAAATATTTTAGGCTCTAAAATATTTTATTTAATTCTATCTTTCAGCATTTTATTGACCATTTCAGGGTTGGCCTTGCCCCTGGTGACCTTCATCACCTGTCCCACCAGGAACCCCAGGGCCTTATCCTTGCCGGCCCTGAAATCGTCCACCACCTTGGGGTTGGCGGCCAGAACATCATCCACCACAGCGCCTATTTCTCCCTCGTCGGAAATCTGCACAAGCCCCTTTTCACTGATAATTTCCCCAGGATCACGGCCGGTTTCGAACATATCTTCGAAAACAGCCTTGGCTATCTTGCCGCTAATAGTCCCCTTGTCCATTAATACAAGCATTTCAGCCAGCTGGCCGGGCCTTATGCGGCACTGAGTGATTTCCACGCCGCCGGCATTTAGAAGCCTGGACAGATCACCCATGACCCAGTTGCCCACCGCCTTGGCATTGGAATATTCTTTCAGGCAGGCCTCGAAATAGTCGGCCAGTTCCTTGGTGGAGGTGATCACCGCGGCATCGTAATCCGAAAGCCCGTAGTCACTCACATAGCGGGCCTTTCTCTGATCCGGAAGCTCAGGGAGGGCAGCTTTAACCCTCTTCACCCACTCCCGGTCAATAACCATGGGAACCAGGTCCGGGTCAGGAAAATACCTGTAGTCGTGAGCCTGCTCCTTGCTCCTCATGGACAGGGTTATACCCCTGGCCTCGTCCCAGGTCCTGGTCTCCTGAACTATGCGGCCCCCTTCCTCCAGCACCTCTGTCTGCCTTTCAGTCTCATAGTGCAGAGCCCTCTGCAGGGCCTTAAAGGAGTTCATATTTTTAATTTCCGTCTTTACCCCGAGCTTCTCACTGCCCACCGGCCTTATCGATATGTTGGCGTCGCACCGGAGCGAACCTTCCTCCATTTTGCAGTCTGAAACCCCGGTATATTGGATAATGGCCTTCATTTTTTCAAGGTAGGCCCTGGCCTCCTCCGGAGTCCTCAGGTCCGGCTCCGAAACTATTTCCACCAGGGGAACCCCGGTGCGGTTGTAGTCCACAAGGGAATAGGGGGTGGTGGATATGTTGCCCTGGTGAACCAGCTTGCCGGCGTCCTCCTCCATGTGCACCCTGGTGATGCCCACCCGCTTTTCACTGTCCTCCACCCTTATGTCCAGATAACCGTGCTCAGCTATGGGAAGGTCGTACTGTGAAATCTGGTAGTTTTTGGGAAGGTCCGGGTAGTAATAGTTTTTGCGGTCGAATTTTGAGAACTCTGCTATACCGCAGTTTAGGGCCAGTCCCACCTTTATGGCGTATTCCAGCACATCTTTGTTAAGCACCGGCAATACTCCGGGCAGCCCCAGGCAGACCGGGCAGACATGGGTGTTGGGGTCACCGCCGAACCCGGTGCTGGACGGGCAGAATATTTTGCTATTGGTCTTCAGCTCCACGTGGACTTCCAGACCTATTACAGCTTCATACTGGGCCAATTGCCATTTACCTCCTTTCCCGCTTCTCATTTCTCATAATGAAGGGAACCTGCCCCGGTGTCCGGCGCTTCCCTCGAAGGCGTGGGCCACCCTGATAAGAGTGCCCTCATCGAAGGGCCTCCCCATTATCTGCATGCCCACCGGAAGTCCGCCGGAAAAGCCTGCCGGAACTGATATCCCCGGTATTCCCGCCAGGTTCACCGATATGGTGGTTATGTCGGAAAGATACATCTGCAGCGGGTCATCGGTCTTCTCACCCTTACGGAAGGCCGTGCCCGGGGAGGTTGGGCATACCAGCACGTCAAACCTGTCCAGTGCCCGGTCAAAATCCTGCTTAATAAGTGTCCTGGCCTTCAGGGCCTTTAAATAATAGGCATCGTAATAGCCGGCCGACAGCGCGTAGGTGCCCAGCATGATACGCCTTTTAACCTCGGTGCCGAATCCCCTGCTGCGGCTCTTCATGTACATGTCGACAATGTCCTGGGCGTCTTCATCCCTCAGTCCGTACTTCACCCCGTCATAGCGGGCCAGATTTGAGCTGGCCTCAGCCGTGGCAATAAGGTAATAAACCGGTATGGCGTAACGGCTGTGGGGCAGGGTGGCCTCCTCTATATCCGCTCCCAGGGAGGAAAGCACTTTCAGCGCCTCCTCAATCTCCTTGCGCACTCCCGGGTCAATTCCCTCTCCCATATACTCCCTGGGCACTCCCACCTTAAGCCCCTTTATGTCTCTGTTCAAAAAAGCGGTGTAGTCTGTTTTTTCTCCGGGGGCTGAGGTGGAGTCCAGGGGGTCATGTCCGGTTATAACGTTGAGCAATTGGGCGCAGTCTGCAACATCCCTGGCAAAGGGACCGATCTGGTCCAGGGAGGAGGCAAAGGCCACCAGGCCGTACCTGGAAACCGCCCCGTAGGTGGGCTTCATTCCCACCACCCCGCACAGGGAGGCAGGCTGTCTTATGGAACCTCCGGTGTCGGACCCCAGCGCCAGCACTGTCTCTCCCGCCGCCACTGATACGGCCGAACCCCCGCTGGACCCGCCGGGAACCCTTTCGGTGTCCCAGGGGTTGGAGGTAATCTGAAATCCGGAGTTTTCGGTGGATGACCCCATGGCGAATTCATCCATATTTGTTTTCCCCAGTATCACCATGCCGGCGGCCTTTATCTTTTCCACCACGGTGGCGCTGTAGGGGGGCACAAAATTATAAAGTATTTTCGAGGCGCAGGTGGTCCTGACACCGTCTAGGCACATATTATCCTTTACGGCTATGGGGATACCGGCCAGGGGAGGCAGTTTCTCACCGGCGGCAATTCTTTTGTCCACTTCCCCGGCCTGTTTTAAGGCCATTTCTTCGGTCACTGTAATAAAGGCCTGCAGCCTTTCCTCCACACTGCCCAGCCTGTCCAGGAAGGCCCTGCATAATTCCCCGGCGCTTATTTCCCCGGCAGTCAGCTTTCCATGCAGCTCATGGGCGGTCATATAAAAAAGGTCCAACATTATCCCTCCAGTATACAGTTAAACAATACGGGGCACCTTGAAGAAATTGCCGTCCCGTTCAGGAGCGTTCTGCATGGCTTTTTCCAGGGGCAGGTGGTCTCCCACCCTGTCCTCCCGGTATACATTTTTAAGGGGCAGCACATGGGCGGTGGGGGGTACATCCCCGGTATCCAGCTCGTCCAGCATTTTGGCATATTCCAGTATCTTGCTGAGCTGGTCGCCGTACAGCTTCTTTTCCTCTGCGGATAGATCCAGCCTGGACAGCAGGGCCACGTGGTCCACTTCGGCAATGGTAAGCATCCCTACACCTTCCTTTTTTCTGCTTATACTGATTGCAATCCCGGTCGGAATCCAGAATTCAGAAGCCAGAAGCCAGAATACAGAGTTTTTTATATTGGGCTTTGTGAGCGAAGCCCCGGAACGACCCTGTATACTTAAGTATTTGTATATTAATCGACCTATCAGGAATGCCCAAAACCATTCTGGATTCTGACTTCTGTATTCCGACCGGAAATATTACCCATAAGTTATTTAATTATAGCAAAGTGAACAATTGTCCGCAATAAGAACAGTTTTTTGGTGCCGCTGGTGCCGCTGGTGCCGCTGGTGCCGCTGGCAGCGCTATCATAAAATAAAAGGAATGCCCGGAATTCTGGATTCTGACTTCTGTATTCTGTATTCCGACAGTTAAGAATTGCAGTATAAGCTATTCACCTGCAAGCCTTATAAATTCCTCTTCGTCAATTATCTGCAGGCCCAGCTTGACAGCCTTTTCATACTTGCTGCCGGGGTCTTCCCCGGCCACCACCAGGTCTGTCTTTTTGCTGACGCTGGAGGAAACCCTGCCCCCCAGCCTTTCCACCAGCTCCTGGGCCTCCTGCCTGGTGAACCGCTTAAGCCCTCCGGTCAATACCACCGTTTTACCCTGGAAAGCTCCGGTACCGTCCTCCGTTTTAAGGGCATCGGCCTCCATTTTCAGCCCCAGCCCGGACAGTTCCTCCAGCAGCCCCCAGCTCTCCGGGTCGGCCAAAAATTCTTTTATACTCCCGGCTATGCGGGGGCCTATTTCCGGAATATTCACCAGATCCTCAAAGCGGGCCTGCATTATTCTTTCCATGGACCCGAATCTTTCGGCCAGAATTTTGCCCGCCCTTTCTCCCACGTGCCTTATGCCCAGGGCGAAGATCAGTCTGTGCAGCGGATTCTGCCTGCTCTTGGCGATGGCGTCCACAAGGTTTTGGGCTGACTTTTCTCCCATCCTCTCCAGGGGCAGAAGATCTTCCTTTTTCAGCCTGTAAAGGTCCGCGGGGTTTCGGACCAGTCCCGCCGACATCAGCTGCCCTATGACCGCCGGCCCGAGCCCGGCGATATCCATAGCCCCCCTGGACACAAAATGTATAAGACCCTCCCGGAAGCGGGCGGGACAGGAGCTGTTCAGACACCTTACCGCGGCCTCTCCCTCGGGCCTGACTACCCCGGACCCGCACTCGGGGCATATTTCGGGCATTTTAAACAGGTGTTCGCCGCCTGTGCGCCCTTCCTTTACTACCTCCAGCACCTCTGGAATGATGTCCCCGGCCTTGTGCACAATTACGGTGTCCCCGATTCTTATGTCCTTATCCCTTATGATATCCTCGTTGTGCAGGGTGGCCCTGGTCACGGTGGTGCCCGCCAGCCTGACCGGCTTTAATATGGCGGTGGGGGTAAGCACCCCTGTCCTGCCGACACCTATATAAATTTCCTTTATAATGGTCCGGGCCTGTTCCGGAGGGTATTTGAAGGCTATGGCCCAGCGGGGGGTCTTCATGGTGGCCCCCAGCTCAGCCTGCACTTCCAGGCTGTTGACCTTGACCACTATCCCGTCTGTGGCGTAGGGAAGGTCAAAGCGGCTCTGCTGCCATTCACTGCAGTATTCTATTACTTTCTCTATATCCTTGAATACGCGGTAGTGGGGGTTTATCTTAAAGCCCTGTTCCTTCAGAAACTCCAGCACCGCGCTGTGGGTTTTGAAGGACGCCCCCTCCACCGCCCCCAGGGCGTACATAAATGCGCTCAGCTGCCGGGAGGCTGTCACCGACGGATCCAGCTGCCTTAGGGACCCCGCGGCTGCATTTCTGGGGTTGGCGAAAAGAGTATCGCCGGAGTCCTCCCGGGACTGATTAAGACGGGCGAAAGCTTCCTTGGACATGAACACCTCTCCCCTGACCTCCAGCAGCCCTACCGGATGCCTCAGCTTAAGGGGCACCGCCCGGACTGTCCTCATGTTGGGGGTGATATCCTCTCCATTTTCTCCATCGCCCCGGGTGGCCGCCCTTTCCATTGTGCCGCTGCTGTATAGAACCGAAACCGCCAGCCCGTCAATCTTCAGCTCGGCCACATACTCTATCTCCCGGTCCCGGACCCCCTGGCGCACCCTCCGGTCGAAATCCCGCAGCCCGCCATCATCAAAGGCGTTGCCAAGGCTCAGCATCGGCGACAGGTGGCGTATGGCAACAAACCCCTCCCGGGGCGATCCGCCCACCCTCATGGTGGGAGAGTCCGGCGCCGCCAGTTCCGGGTACTGCTCCTCCAGAGCGGCCAGTTCCCTCATCAGCTGGTCGAACCCGGCATCGGTGATGGAGGGATTGTCCAGCACATAATAGCTGTAGTTATGACCTTCAATCTCTTTCCTTAATTCTTCAGCCCTTTTTATTACATCCTCAGGCACTGGCATAGAACGGCACCCCCCGGGTTATAGTCATGTGATTAACACTGCCACAAACCTTATAAAGTAAGCCGCCGGGACAAATACCGCCTGTGCCAGAATGGTCCCGGCCAGCCTTGTGACGGCCAGATAAAGGGCCATTTTTCTTACCTCGGCCGCTGCCCTTTCCCCCCGCAGGGCCTGGTCGGTTATCCGGGCCGCCGCCGGGTCCACCACCGTGGCGAAAAGAACCTGAGCCACCCCGTTCACCAGGGAGGCCAGCATGGTGGCCGAAGCGCGGTAGCCCGGGTATAAGGCCCCGGCGTACAGGGCAGACAGCACTCCGGTGGTAAAAATACCTGTCACCAGTATGTTGGCTGCCAGGAACAGTACCGGCAGGCCGGTAAAAGAAGGAGCTGCGATCCTTTCCACCGGCTCCAGTCTTTTTCCCCCACGGTCTTTTAGAAATATAAGGCTGTACAGCATCCCCGGTATAGATCCGGCCTTTTCAAAAATATTAATTGACCGGGTAAAAACGCCAATAAATGGAGTCAGCAGCACTGCGCCCAGCATAGTTCCCACAGTGGCGGACAGTATTACCAGCCTGAAATCCCCTGCCAGCATAGCTATCTGCTCGAAATACCGGGACGGGAAGTCCATTTGCCTTTCCATCACTCCGGTAATCCCAACGGCGCCCCCTCTGTGTATGGCCCCCTCCACCATAGTGGCCAGCAGAGGGCCCTGAACCAGGTTGGCCGTGCTTGCTACCAGAAAAATAATATTAAAAAGAGACATGGCGGTGGCCGGGCGGCCCGTTCTTACCCCGGCCACCCTCACCGCATAAATAAGAGTATTGATAAGGTGTATCAATGAAGTAAGGGCTGCCACCATCAGCAGTCGGTCCATTATCTCTTCACTCCGGTTGCCCGGGACTGCTTAACCAGCCCGCCGGCCGGACAGCAGTTCCGGCGGCCGGGGGAAGATACTTTAACGGCAGCCCCCTTTATAACTGGTCTATATTATTAGACCTTTTCAAGGGGCGCATACCTGGCCATAAGGGTTTTTGTTCCAAAACCGGGAAATTCAATCTTTATTTCAGCCGACTCTCCTCTGCCCTTAACCTCCAATACCGTCCCCACACCCCACTTACTGTGCCTTACCGATTCCCCTTCAGCAAAATCCTGAAGGGGCTTTTTCTCCCCGCCGCCCCACAGCCTAGCTCCAGTGGTAATAAGAGGATGCCCGGACCCGGGCAGAGAAGAGGGCTTTGCGGGCAGCCGGCCCTCAGCCCGGACTTCCGTATCCATGGGGTCCTCCGGGGTGGTAAGGTGCCCGGGTATTTCCTCCAGGAAACGGGAGGGCGCATTGAACTTGGTGCTGCCGTATAAGGTCCTCTGCCAGCACCTGGTCAGGTAGATTATTTTTTTGGCCCTGGTAATGCCCACGTAGGCCAGGCGCCTTTCCTCGCACATTTCCGAAGGCTTGTCCAGCGACCTGGAATGGGGGAACACCCCCTCTTCCATACCTATCAGGAAAACCACCGGAAACTCAAGCCCCTTGGCGCTGTGCAACGTGATCAGGGCCACCTGGTCGGACTCCTCCCTGAAGCTGTCCACATCGGCCACCAGGGCGATCCCTCCCAGAAACTCGGTCAGTGTGCTCTCCTCGACAGTGCGGTCGAACTCCCCGGTAACGGTCAGAAACTCCTTTATATTCTCCTGCCTGGTAACCGACTCCACTGTTTTATCGGCCTCCAGATCGGCCCAGTAGCCGGTGCGGTCAAGAAGATCCTTCACCAGATCGGTAACGGTTACCGCTCCCGAGGCTGCCAGGGAGGATATTTCCTTTAGATTTTTTCCCAGCGCCGCACAGGCATTTTTAGCCTTTCCGGGCAAACCCGGTATGGCCGGCGCCTGTACCAGCGCATCCAGGCAGGTAAGGGAGTGCTCCTCGGCGCAGGCTATTATTTTGGAAAGGGAGGCCTCACCCACTCCCCTCCTGGGGACGTTTATAATCCTGGAGAGGCTCACCCTGTCCAGGGGGTTGTCCAGAAGCCTCAAATAGCCGATTAAATCCCTTATTTCCTTGCGGTCGTAGAACCTCAGCCCGCCAACTATGCCGTAGGGTATGCCCCTGCGCATGAGGCTCTCCTCCAGTGCCCTGGACATGGCGTGGGTTCTGTAAAAAACCGCCATATCACCAAACTTTATCCCCTTCCGGGAATGCAGTCTCTCAATCCTTCCGGCCACGAAATCAGCCTCGTAGCGCTCGGTGTCACCGGTGTAGATAATCACCGGCAGGCCCTCGCCGGCTGCGGTCCATAATTTTTTTTCCTTGCGGTCCGGGTTGTTTTTAATTACCTGGTTGGCTGCGTCCAGTATGGTCTGGGTGGACCGGTAATTCTGCTCCAGAGTGATTACCCTGGCCTCGGGATAATCTTTTTCGAAGGCCAGTATGTTGCCTATATCGGCCCCCCGCCAGCTGTATATGCCCTGGTCCGGATCGCCCACGGCGCAAACATTCCTGTGCTCTCCGGACAGCATGTTCACCAGCAGGTACTGGGCATGGTTGGTGTCCTGGTACTCGTCCACCATAATGTACTGAAATTTTTCCCGGTAGTATTTCAGCACGTGGGGGCTTTCTTTAAAGAGACTCACGGTAACCATCAACA
>JAMCVT010000060.1 GCA_023475565.1 Actinomycetota bacterium | reverse complement strand
GCAAGGTACTTCACTATTTCCATAGTCACTGGGGAATCTACTTTTTTATCCACAACTTAATTTTAATACACCAGGAAACTATATGACGCGTTAAAGCGCTAAAGCAATAAAGTGACTTAAAAAGCATTTTTGCCCCGGGGGGTTAAGAAGGGGGAACTCCCCCTTAATTGCGGGGTGGGGCGCTATAGCCCAGGGGCGGCAGCCCCTTTTTTAGATAGATATGGGGGCGCCAGCCCCCATTTTTTTATGCATCAAAAAGAACTGTTGATAATATATTCCAATTGAGAAAAAGAAAAAGGCCGGGTGCTGCCCTTGAATACCGTTATGGACTATATAAGGCGGGTTACCGATATCTGTGAGCTGCACCGGGGAGGGGAAAAACCCCTCTTCCTGGTTGCCGGACCTGTCAACGCGGGAAAATCCACCCTGGTCAACAGCCTGCTGGGGCAGCGGGTATGCCCCGACGACGCCGCCCCTTCATCTTTATATCCTGTGCACCTCGGTTTTTCCAAAGAGTTTTCGGCGGTTAAGCAGGTAAAGGGCCGATCTGTCCGGCTGGGGGACCGGGACCTCAGGAATATATTAAAAAACAGAAGAATGTCGGCAGCCCCGGATAAAGTGGAAATATTCCTGTCCTCCGACATACTGCGCTGGTGCTGTCTGGTGGATACCCCGGGGGTGGGGCTGGGCGGGGAAACAGACAGACTGGTCCGGGAGTACATGTCAAGGGCCGACGGAATAATATTTCTTTTTCACCAGAGGGGCATAGACAAGGCGGCCCACAGTTTCCTGGCCGGGCTGGGGGCTGCCGGAATAAAGGGCTGGATATCCTTCTGGATTAACGCCAACCTCGGCCTTATTGACGGAACTTCCCTTACAGAAACAAAGCAGGCCATAAGGTCCATCTTCCCCGGGAAGTCCGATGTTTACGCCATAAACACGGCAGACCGCTCCAGCACCAGCCCTGTTTCTCTTTTTTTAAGGGTGAAGGCCATGGAATTCTTTGTGCGGGAAATAGAGGAGAAACTTAGCAGGGCCGACAGAATCATCCCCGGAATGATTGAAAAGGCCTCCCGGCAGGCCGAAAACGAAATGTTCCTGATCAGGCTGTGGGATGCGGTGGAAAAAGCCGGCACAATTAATTCCGCAAGACAGGCTCTAAGGGACCTGCCGCTTATTTATGGAAACATGGTAAACATGCTGGAGGCCAACAGCAGCCGCCTCATAACCGGGCCGGTAGTGGTGACCCCCCACAAAAAATACGGGCGGGCCGGGCGCCGACCCGGAGAAGTGATCATGTCCCTGCTTGATGAAATAAGCTCAAACAGCTGCCTTTCCAGGTATGACAGGCGGGGAATATTGAAAAAAGCGGCGGAAATACAGGCGGAAAAATTCCGGGTAATGGTGGTGGGCCCCTTTTCCACCGGTAAGACAACTTTCTTAAACGCCCTGCTGGGAGAAACACTGCTGCCCGCTGAAGACAGGGCCACCACATCATGTCCGGTTGTACTGCGCCACGGGCCGGAAAAGGCAGCCGAAGTGGAGCAGCTTTACAAGGCCGAATTTTTCCCCGCCATCTGCCAGGGGGGCAAGCATTCACTGGACTACCGGGAGTTAAAGTCCCTCAAGGGAATACTGGAAAATACCTCCCTGAGGGAGCAGATCACCGGAGCCGAAGTCTGTGCCGGCGGCCTCTGCCGGAAAGTAACACTGTCTCAGCTGGCCGGGGCGCTGGATGAAATGTGTGCTGTATACAGCCGGGCGGCACTGCCCACAGCCCCGGGAAAAACCCGCCGCATACCCCTTTTTTCAAAAAAAATTCCCGCCGGGTCCCTCCCCGCGCCGCCCATTACCAGCGTAAAAATAACCCTGGGCAAAAGGGACCGGCTGCTGTACCACCTGGATGACAGTTTCCAGCGGGTGGCCTTCTACCGGGCCATATCACCTCCCGGTTCCCTATTGGCGGGCCGGGTGGTCGTCAGCCATCCGTCGGAAAACCTTTCTTTCGCCGACTTTACAGATACCCCCGGGCTGGACTCCCTGCATAAAAGGCACTCTGAAAGAGCGGCCTCGGTACTGGCCTCGGGCAGCCTGGCGCTTTTTTTCCTGCACGCCAAACATGTGCTTAACGGGAGCATACCGGAACAAGTCAGCGCCATCAGGGAGATGGGCCTGGACATACCGGTCTTCTATGTGATTAACTTTGCAGATACCCTTTCAGACCTGGAAAGGGAAAAGATTTTAATTCATATCCGGCAAAGGCTTGGACAGGAGTCCAACGGACTGGTCCCCTACCCCCGGGTATACGCCATTTCGGCGCTGAATGCACTGCACCGGGGCGACGACGGCTTTGAAAGGCTTTTGAGGCAGCTGAGAAAAAAAGCAGAGGACATTGAAACCGGAAAAACAGCCCGTACCGCAGAGGAGTTAAGGGGATGGCTTTCGGGAATAGCCAGCGGAACGGAAAGCAGGCCCGGTCTGCCGCAAAAAACCAGGCAGGAGGCCCTCTACTACCTGGGGGAACTGGAGAGGTTGTTCAGAAAATTCCCGGGAAGCGGGGTGATTTAGAAAAAATGGAAAACGCCAGGCAGCTGGATGAGAGACTCCGCAGAATAGTAAGGGAAGTAAGCGCCCGCACCGGGGGGGAAATCAAAATACAGATGGTGGAGGAGTTCACCCGGTCCGTGGACGCCATAAACGCCCAAAGCAGCCGGAGTCAGGCAGCCTATCTCATGCTGATGCTCAAGAAATCCCTGCATGAACTGTAATAAACCAGCGGCACCGGGATGTACTAATTAAATTTTAACCGCCGGGAGGGAATATAATGACCAGACCCATACCTGAAAACGACCAGGATTTACAAATTCTCATGAATGACATTGTCCGGGGCGCCAGGGCTAAAATGGTAGATCCGGTAATCAGTGAGAACAGGAAGCTGGGAGAGCTGGTGGAGGAACTCCACGGGCAGGACCAACGGGAGCTGGAGGCTATCAAGGAAAGGCTGGAGAAGCTGGAAGAAGCCGTCAGGGCAACCCCGGTTATCCTTCTGAACGCCATAAGAGAGGCTATTAACCAGGCCGGGCTGGGTGGAAAATTATGAGCGCCCAGTTAAAGAGCATGGACAATGAAATAGTTTCCCTGGCCACCACCATTAAAAAAAACATGGTTGATCCAGCCGGGCAGCGCCTCGGGAATGTGGAGGAACGCCTGGCAGCGGCCGAGCGGTCCATTAGCCTGCTGAACAGGGCCTTTTGGGCAGCGGCACTATTATTTGCAGCCTCCCTGGGAGCGGTAATCTATCAGCTCTCATAGGCACTACTTTCCGGTCGGAATACAGAACTCAGAATTCAGAAGTATTTTTGCCGGGCTCTGCGGTCAGGGCCAAAGAATGACCCTGTATCCCATAGATTAGCAGTATTAACGGACGTACCTGGAATGCTTGGTCCTCCTCTCCTGATATGGAAAGAGTCTTTAAGGGTAGTTTTTCATGCTGAAAGCGGCACCATAGATGACGAAAGAGAAATGCTTTTCCATTCTGAATTCTGAATTCTGTATTCCGACAGAATGAGACTCTCAGTATAAGCGTAAAAAGCATTATTTACCAGGCCAGACTGCCTTGCGCGAACTGGTGTTCGGCTTTATAATTAAATACAAACACCAGTTCGGAGTGATTTGCAAATGGAAAGAACCATTCTCCTGGCCGATATGAACTCTTTCTTCGCCAGCGTCCACCAGGCCCTCGATCCCCGGCTGAAAAACCGGGCCGTTATTGTGGGCGGGGACCAGGAAAAAAGGCATGGCATCGTTCTGGCCGCCTCCTACGAGGCCAAGGACCGGGGAATAAAGACCGGCATGCCCGTCTGGGAGGCCCGCCAGGCCTGTCCGGAAGCCATTTTTGTCCCTCCCCGGCATCATTTTTACGTCCATTTTTCCTCCAGGATACTGAAGATAATGGGTGATTTCACCCCCCTGGTGGAACCCTTTTCCATAGACGAGGCTTTTATGGACATAACCGGCTGTGAGGGTCTTTTCGGCAGCCCGGTGACCACCGCCCAACTGCTCAAGGACCGTATCCTCCGCGAGGTGGATATACCCTGCAGCGTAGGCATAGGGCCTAACAAGCTGCTGGCCAAAATGGCCGCCGGCCTGCAAAAGCCTGACGGCCTCACCTTCTTGCGGCAGGAAGACGTAAAAAAAAGGCTCTGGCCCCTTCCGGTGAGGAAGCTTTTCGGCATCGGCTCCCGGTACGAGAGGCATTTAAAATATTTTAACATCCATACCATAGGCGATCTGGCGGTCTTCCCGCGGGAAATACTGAAAAAAAGGTTCGGGATCATGGGCGAGGTGATGTGGTGGTCGGCCAACGGAGCCGATCACAGCCCGGTGGACCCTCATTCCCTGGAAGGCTCCAAGAGTGTGGGGCACCAGATTACCCTTCCCAGGGATTTCCGCCGCCGGGATGAAATAGCCGTGGTCATACTGGATTTAAGCGACCTGGTGGCCAGGCGCGCCCGGCAGGGCGGCTATACCGGCAGAACGGTGTCACTGGTGCTCAAGGACACCAGCTTCAACTGGCTGGGCCGCTCAAGGACCCTGAACGCCTGCACCGACCTCCCCGAGGATCTTTACCAGGCCGGGCTGTGGCTCCTGGACAGGCACTGGCAGGGCTACCCGGTAAGGATGGTGGGCCTGTCCCTTTCCGGGCTGACCAGAGACAGCGCTGTGCAGTGCGATGTGTTTGGCTGGTCGGAAAAGCTCCGCCGGCTTGCCGGCGCCTGCGACAGGATAAGAACCCGCTTCGGGGAGAAGGTTATCAAAAGGGGCTCTTCCCTCACCCCTTCCGGTGTGGTCTATGAATAGGGGCAATAAGCTCTGGGAAGGGCACCGCCTGATGCTGCCGGAGCTGAGGGAAAAGGCCGTGGCAACCTGCCGCCTGTGCGTTTTCCTGGTGGAGGTGGCCGGCCGGGAGGAAACCAGGACCGGCTGCGTGGCCGGAATAAAAGAGTACGGCACCCTCCGCAAAAGGGTGCCCCGCAGCATTCAGGCTCTGGAATTGTTAAAGCGGGCCGGAAAAGAGGGCCTGGAGGGGATAATCTCCCGGGGGTCCGACCCCGGCTCGGCGGCCTGCGGGCTGTTCAGGCCCCGTCCTCCCGATAAGGGCTCTCCCCCAAAATAATTTAACCCCCCACTGCTAACGCGGCGCCACGGAAGAAGAAATTTAAGCCCTTATAAGCCACAAGGACACAGAGGTTTCTTAGCCATGCTTAAAATGATTTACGAGATGGCTTTAAAAAACATACATGGGCGGCCTGCATAGTTTTGGCGCAACAATCGCGGCATATGCAGAATAAAAAACGCCGGGTCCAAAGACCCGGCGTTTTTTATCGTCTCTTAGAGTTTGGTAAGAAGCGGACCAAGGATAAGGGAAATAGTTCCGGCAACCTTGATCAGCGGGTTCATGGCCGGACCGGAGGTGTCCTTGCAGGGGTCGCCAACGGTGTCGCCGATAACAGCAGCCTGGTGAATCGGGTTGGGCTGGCCGTCAATCTTCTTGCCGCCCAGGTTTCCGGATTCAATCCACTTCTTGGCGTTGTCCCAGGCGCCGCCGGCGTTGGCCAGGAACAGGGCCAGCAGCACACCGGTGGTGGTCAGGCCGCCCAGGAAGCCGGCCAGAGCCTTGGCGCCCAGCAGGAAGCCCACCAGTATAGGAATTGTAACAGCCACTATGCCGGGGAAGATCATCTTGCTAATGGCGGACTTGGTGGCGATGTCAACGCAACGGGCGTAGTCAGGTTTGCCGGTGCCTTCCATGATACCGGGGATTTCCCTGAACTGCCGGCGGACCTCTTCAACCATGCCGAATGCAGCATCGCCCACGGCGCGCATGGTGCGGGCGCCCACCAGGAACGGCACGGCGCCGCCGATAAATACACCCACCAGAACGATAGGCTCGGTCAGGTTGACAATGAACTCGGTAAGTCCGAATTTGTGCTTGACGCCGTCCACATAGGCGCTGAACAGGGCCAGGGCGGTCAGAGCGGCGGAGCCGATGGCAAAGCCCTTGGCAATGGCAGCGGTGGTGTTGCCGACAGCATCCAGCTTGTCGGTTTTTTCACGGACTTCTTTGGGCAGGTTGGCCATTTCGGCGATGCCGCCGGCATTGTCAGCCACAGGACCAAAGGAGTCCATGGCCACAACCATACCTGCGGTGGAGAGCATGCCCATGGCAGCCATGGCGATACCATAGATGGACCACATGGCGGCCTGTCCGGCGGGAGCATTGCTGGAAACGGCCCAGAAGGAGAAGTAGATGGCCCCGGCAAATACCAGCATGGGGATGAAAGTAGACTCCATACCAACAGCCAGACCGTGGATAACATTGGTGGCCGGGCCGGATTTGGAGGCATTGGCAATTCTTCTGGTGGGTTCTTTGGCGTGGGAGGTGTAGTACTCTGTCAGGTAGCCCACAGCCACGTTGACGACGAGTCCGGCCATAACAGCCATGAAGATACCGAAGGAAACTCCTCCAAAGGCCACGCCGGTGTCCTTGCCGTTCAGCACGATGGTCTGAGTGGCGGGGAAAATAGCCTTGGCCAAGAAGAAAGTGCCGATGGCGGTAAGCACGTTGGTGCTCCACAGGCCGACGTTCAGGGCAGCCTGGGGATTGCCGCCTTCACCGGTACGCACGGTAAAGGTTCCCAGGATAGCCGCTATAATACCCACAGCGCCTACCAGCATGGGGAAGATAACTCCGGGGAAGCCGAACAGGGTATTGCCGATGAGCATGGCCGCGATGGTGGTGGCGCCATAAGACTCGAAAAGGTCGGCGCCCATACCGGCGGTGTCACCCACGTTGTCGCCCACGTTATCGGCGATGGTGGCCGGGTTGCGGGGGTCGTCCTCGGGAATACCTGCTTCTACCTTACCAACCAGGTCGGCTCCCACGTCAGCAGCCTTGGTGTAAATACCGCCGCCGACACGGGCGAAGAACGCTATCACGGAAGCTCCAAAAGCGAAGCTGTTGATAATAAGCGGGCTTTGAAAAATGATAAACAGAACCGATACGCCCAGAAGGCCCAGGCCGGCCACTGACAGGCCCATGACGGCCCCGGCGCGGAAGGAAACCTTTAGCGCCTTGCCAAGGCCATAGCTGCGGGCAGCTTCAGCGGTACGGGCATTAGACTTGGTGGTGCTGTTCATGCCGATGTAGCCGGCAATGGCCGAGCAAACGGCGCCCACCAGGAAGGATATGGCTGAAGGCAGGCCCACCGGCAGGTGAGAGCCCGGCTTCTGCTCTACAAAGAATCCTGCCGCCCAGAGTACGATAAAAATTAGAGCAGCAAACGGGATGAGTGTTTTATATTGGCGGTTCATGTAAGCCATGGCGCCTTCCTGAACTGCCAGTGAAATCTCCTTCATCTTGTCGGTCCCCATGCTTTCCTTGAGGACCTGAAGCAGTGTTACAAGAGCAAAAAGCAGCGCCAGTACTCCAGCACCAGCAGCATAATAAGCTAAAGTCATATCCACTATTACATTACCCTCCTCTTCCCCACTTTTTCTTGTTACTTAAAAACAGGTAAAAACACGATGCAAAATAATAAAATTATTTCCAAAGAATCGATGCACCCAATACCAATGATGTTACCGCAAACAGAATAGCTATCACCACTGTAACCTTGCCCAGCAACTCGTCCAATCCTTTTTTCTTACCAAAGATCGTCTCAGCGCCTCCGGCAATGGATCCGGACAGGCCAGCGCTTTTGCCCGACTGCAACAAAACTACTGCGATTACTGCTATAGCCAAAATTACGTGCAGACCGGTCACCAGGCCTTTTAGCACAGTCTTCACCCCCTCTGCCATTCCATATAAAACTCATTATAGCATGGCCTACATTAATTGACAATTAGACAGGCTTTTTTTTTAGACAACGGTTGGCCCGGGGGAGTTGAGCCGCGCGGCCTAAAACCGCATTGGCGGCCTTACTCCCTCCCCGGACTAAAGGAGAATACCGGCTTTTCAGCGCAGGCAGTAGAGAGATGCCCTGCCCCGGTACAGGGCGGCGTCCTCCAGCTCCTCTTCAATCCTGATCAGCTGATTATATTTGGCTACGCGGTCTGTCCTTGAAGGAGCCCCGGTTTTTATCTGGCCGGCGTTGGTGGCCACCACCAGGTCGGCTATGGTGACATCTTCGGTTTCTCCCGAACGGTGGCTGACTATGGCAGTGTAGCCGGCCCGCTTGGCCATCTCAATGGCGTCCAGCGTCTCGGTCAGAGTGCCTATCTGGTTCACCTTGATAAGTATGGAGTTGGCCACTCCCTGGCTTATGCCCCGGGAAAGCCTTTCGGTGTTGGTCACGAACAGGTCGTCACCCATTATCTGCACACTCCCGCCCAGGCGGCTGGTAAGCTCTTTCCACCCGTCCCAGTCATCCTCGGCCAGGCCGTCCTCGATGGAAATAATGGGGTATTTGTCCAGAAGGGAGGCGTAGTAGTTCACCATGTCGCCGGAGGTACGGGGAATACCTTCGAATATATAGGACCCATCCCTGTAAATCTCGGTGGCAGCCACATCCAGGGCCAGGGCCAGGTCTTCCCCGGGCCTGTAGCCGGCCTGCCTTATGGCCTCAACAATAACAGCCAGGGCCTCTTCGTTTGATCCCAGGCTGGGGGCGAACCCTCCCTCGTCTCCCACCGATGTGTTCAGCCCCCTGGACTTGAGCACCTTTTTCAAGTGGTGGAAAACCTCGGCGCCCATGCGCAGGGCCTCCCGGAAGCTGGACGCCCCCACCGGCATGACCATGAACTCCTGGATATCCACATTATTGTCGGCATGCTTGCCGCCGTTAAGTATATTCATCATGGGAGTGGGCAAAACCTTGGCGTTAACACCGCCCAGGTACTGGTAAAGGGGCATTCCCAGCGCGGCGGCAGCCGCCTTGGCGCAGGCCAGGGACACCCCCAGGATGGCGTTGGCCCCCAGTTTGCCCTTGTTGGGAGTGCCGTCCAGATCGATAAGGGCCCGGTCCAGAGCCACCTGCCCGGCGGCATCATACCCCAAAAGCTCGGGGGCTATTATATTATTTACATTGTCCACGGCCTTCAGGACGCCTTTGCCCAGGTAGCGCCCGGCTTCCTCATCCCTTAGCTCGACGGCCTCGTAGGCCCCGGTGGAGGCCCCCGACGGAACGGCCGCCCGGCCCAGGGTACCGTCCTCCAGCACCACATCCACCTCGACGGTGGGGTTTCCCCTGGAATCCAGTATCTCACGGGCGAAAATATCAATTATATTGGTTGACATTACATTTCCTCCTCTTTATTTGCTACGATAAGGCTTTGGCCGGTCATTTCGGCAGGCTTTTCCAGGCCCAGCAGGGCCAGTGCGGTAGGGGCCACGTCCTCCAGCCGGCCGGGCTTGAGCCTTTTATTTTTATAATCTTCCCCCACCAGCACAAAAGGAACCGGCTGCGTGGTGTGGGCGGTAACCGGGTGTCCCTTCTCATCCCTCATATGCTCGGCGTTGCCGTGGTCGGCCGTGATGAGCACCACCCCTTTTTTGCCCAGGGCAGCCTCCACAACTCTGCCGAGACATTTATCCACCGTTTCAACTGCCTTTACGGCCGCTTCCAGGTCCCCGGTATGGCCTACCATGTCCGGGTTGGCGTAATTCATGATGATCACCCGGTAAATATCAAACTGCAGCTGTCCTAAAAGCTCCTCGGTAACTTCCGGGGCGCTCATCTCGGGCTTCCGATCGTAGGTGGCCACCCTGGGGGAGGGCACCAATATCCTTTCCTCTCCGGGATTGGGGGGCTCCACCCCTCCGTTGAAGAAAAAGGTGACATGGGCGTACTTTTCGGTTTCAGCCAGCCGCAGCTGCCTTATCCCCGCCGAGCTCAACACCTCGCCCAGGGTATTCTTCAGACGCTGGGGCCGGAAGGCTACAGGGGCCTCAATAGTCTTGTCGTACTGGGTCAGGCATACATAAAAAAGATTCCTGACCGGATCGCCCCTGTCAAAGCTGTTAAAATCCCGGTCTACGAAAGCCCGGGTGATCTGCCTGGCCCTGTCCGGCCGGAAGTTGAAAAACACTACAGCGTCCCCGTCACTGATGTTGGCTGCCGGTTTACCGCCGCTGTCCTCTATCACGTAGGGCTGCACAAACTCGTCGGTCTCTCCGCGCCCGTAGGATTCCTTAAGGGCTGCAGCCGCCGACTGCGCCTTGAGCCCCTGGCCGGCGGTAAGGGCGCTGTACGCTCTGGCGGTCCTTTCCCAGCGGCGGTCCCTGTCCATGGCATAAAAGCGGCCCATAACGGTAGCTATACTGCCTGCCTTTAATTCCTTTATTTTTTGCTCCAGCTGATCTATGTATTCCCCGGCATTGTCCGGCGAGACATCCCTCCCGTCCAGGAAGCAGTGCACGTAAACCCTTTCCAGCCGGTGGCGGACAGCCAGCTCAAGAAGGGCAAAAAGGTGGTTTATGTGACTGTGCACCCCACCATCGGATAAAAGCCCCATCAGGTGCAGCGAGCTGTTATTTTTAAGCGCGTGGTTTACTGCCTGAAGCAAAACGTCATTCTGAAAAAAATGGCCGTCTTTTACTGACTTGGAAATCCTGGTCAGCTCCTGGTACACTACCCTGCCGGCCCCCATGTTCAGGTGGCCCACCTCCGAGTTGCCCATCTGGCCGTGGGGCAGCCCCACATCCTCACCGGAGCAGCTGAGCCTGGTATGGGGGTAATCTTTAAGGTAACGGTGCATATTGGGAGTGTCTGACTGTGCTATGGCGTTACCCCGGCAGTCATCGCACAGGCCCCAGCCATCCAGTATCACCAGGACAAGCGGCCCCTTTATTTTAGCCAATATGTCTTCCTCCCGGGTCGGGAATTGGGCATTGGGCATTAGGCATTGGTAAAGTATCGGATTTTCCCCCAATTCCCTCCTAATTCCCGATTCCTAATTCCCAACATGTATTATACTCCCGCAGCGGCGTGAATGATGGCGGCAAAGCTTTCCACATCAAGGCTGGCGCCCCCCACCAGCGCCCCGTCTATATCGGGCTGCTGCATAAGTCCGGCGGTATTGTCAGGCTTAACGCTTCCCCCGTATAATATTCTTACCTTTTGGGCGGCCTCACGGCCGAACATTTCTTCCAGCAGGCCCCTTATAAACCCGTTTACCTGCTGAGCGTCTGCGGCCGAGGCCGTTTTCCCCGTGCCTATGGCCCAGACCGGCTCGTAGGCCACCAGAATACCTTCGGCCTGCCGGGGGTCCAGCCCCGCCAGGGATCCTCTGACCTGACTTTCCACAACCTTTTCAGTATTCCCCGACTCTCTTTCCGACAGGGACTCGCCAACGCAGACAATGGGGATGAGACCCCTGCCCAGGGCGGCGGAAAGCTTGGCATTGACTCCATGATCGGTTTCGCCGAAAAACTGCCTTCTTTCGGAGTGACCCAGTATTACGTAAAGGCAGCCGGAGTCTTTAAGCATGTCCGGGGATACCTCACCGGTATAGGCGCCCTCACTTTCATGGTGCATGTTCTGTGCCCCCAGCGCTATCCCGCTCCCTTTGGCAATTCCGGAGACCGCCGACAGCGCCGTATAGGGAGGGCATACCACCACCAGGCAGCCGGAGGGCAGTTTTTTTGCCTTCAATTCCCCGGTGAAGCCCACGGCCTCACCTATATTTTTATACATTTTCCAGTTTCCTGCTATCACAGGTGTACGCACATTATTCACTCCTACTTCTCACTTCTCATATCTCACTTCTCACTGAGGGCAGCCACTCCGGGAAGCACCTTGCCCTCCAGGAATTCCAGGGAAGCACCGCCTCCGGTGGAGATATGGGTTATACGTCCGGCCACCCCGGCCTTTTCCACCGCCGCCGCCGAGTCACCGCCCCCCACTATGGTTACTGCCCCGCTTTCGGCAAGGGCCCTGGCCACACTGAAGGTTCCCGCGGCAAAGGGCTCCATTTCAAAAACACCCATGGGGCCATTCCAAATAACAGTTTTAGCCTTGCCGACAGCTTCTCCGAACAGGCGGGCACTCTCAGGGCCTATGTCCAGGGCCATCCAGTCCGGAGGCACTTCCTCCACCGGGACCGACTTCCTCTCAGCCCCGGGGTCGGCCGCCATGGAAACCACCAGGTCCACCGGCAGCAGCAATTCTACCCCACCCTGGGACGCCTTTTCCATCAGTTCCCGGGCCAGTTCGGTTTTGTCCCCTTCCACCAGGGATTTGCCCATGTTGTACCCCCTGGCGCTCAGGAATGTATTGGCCATCCCCCCGCCTATGATAAGGGTGTCCACCTTGCTTAAAAGGTTGCCGATGACACCAATTTTGTCTGAAACCTTGGCTCCCCCTATTATGGCCACAAAGGGACGGGCCGGAGACGTCAGTGCCCTGCCCAGCATCTCTATTTCCTTTTCCATAAGGAAGCCGGCCACACCGGGAATAGTGCGGGCCACCCCCTCGGTGGAGGCATGGGCCCTGTGGGCGGCTCCAAAGGCGTCGTTAACAAAAATGTCGGCCAGGTCGGCCAGTGCCCTGGCAAACTTCTCATCATTTTTTTCCTCTTCGGGGTAAAACCTTACATTTTCCAGCAGAAGAACTTCACCTTCACCAAGCTGCTCCACCGCCCGGCGGGGAATTTCCCCCACGGCCTCCTCGGCCAGGGCCACCTTCTTCCCCAGCAGTTCCTCCAGGCGCCGGGCCACCGGCTTTAGGCTGTACTTTTCATTAAAGGTCCCCTTGGGGCGGCCCAGGTGAGAGGCCAGTATAACTTTGGCCCCCTTGTCCATCAGATAGCGGATAGTTGGGAGGGCCGCCCTTATGCGGGTGTTATCGGTGACATTGCCCTCCTTGTCCAGGGGGACATTAAAGTCCACCCTCACCAGCACCCTTTTTCCGCCCACTTCTATATCTCTTACGGTTTTTTTATGCATACTTTCCCCCCTGAGTTTTATTATCCATAAAAAAAGATAGACCGGCCTGCCTCGACCGGTCTTATTCTCGAAAAACAGGACCCTTTTTATTTTGCTACAAACCTCTCGCTGCCATGTATTCAACGAGGTCTATAATCCTGTTTGAATAGCCCCACTCATTGTCATACCAGGCCACCACCTTGACCAGATCGTCATTAATCACCATGGTGGAAAGGCCGTCAACAATAGAAGAATGGGCGTCGCCTATGTAGTCAGACGAAACCAGCGGCAGCTCATTATAGGCCATTATCCCTTTTAATTCCTTTTCCGACGCCTCCCGTAAAGCGGCGTTTATTTCTTCCCTGGTAGCCCTGCGGCTCAAATTGACCACCAGGTCCACCACACTGACATCGGTAACCGGAACCCTCATGGAAAATCCGTTCAGCTTGCCCTTTAGCTCTGGCAGCACCAGGGCCACGGCCCTCGCTGCACCGGTGGTGGTGGGTATTATACTGTTTATCCCCGACCTGGCCCTCCTGGGGTCGCGATGAGGCATATCCAGGATCTGCTGGTCGTTGGTAATGGCGTGCACAGTGGTCATCAGGCCCTTTACTATGCCGAATCTTTCATTAAGCACCTTGGCCACCGGGGCCAGGCAGTTGGTGGTGCATGACGCGTTGGACACTATCCGGTGAACTGCGGGGTCGTACTGGGTGTGGTTAACCCCCATTACGGTGGTAAAGGTATCCCCCTTGGCAGGCGAAGAAATAACCACTCTGCTTGCTCCCGCTTTAAGATGAAGCGCCGCGTCCTCCGGCCTGTTAAATTTGCCGGTGGACTCAACTACAATATCAACCCCCAGTTCCTTCCAGGGGAGTGAGACCGGGTCCTGTACGGACAAAACCTTTACGGAATGGCCGTCAATATGTATAAATTCCCCTTCCCCCCGTATATCTTTTTCCAGCTTACCATGTATGGTATCATATTTCAATAGGTGGGCCAGCGTGCCGGTAAACCCTTCATTAGCCGGCACGCGCCTTGATTTGTGGTTTAATGCCACCACCTCGATACCCGGACGATCCAGCGCAATCCGCATTACGATCCGACCGATCCTTCCAAAGCCGTTTATGCCAATTCTCACCGTCATAATAAAACCCGCTCCCCCTATTAGTATGTTATATTTAGTGGTTTTTTTTAATTATGACATTCTATTCGATACATGCTAAATAGATTCCTGCATACAATATACATTTTGCAAAAAAAATACCGCCGTTATTGCGGCGGTGCCGTCTTTAGAGGAAGGGGGACACACCTGCTGAAGATGGGGTATTCCTTAACTGACAGGAATGTCCCCGATGGCGGAATTCAGAATTCAGAATAAGGTATTCCTGGCATGCCCCTATAAAAACACAGATAGCCGCTTTGAAGCGTCATATAGTTTCCTGGTGAATAAAAAACCCTCATAGCGTTTTGCATATGAGGGGAGCAATTTTAATCCCGGCCGTACTTATATTTTAAGGAATGCCCAACCCATTCTGGATTCCGACAGCAGTTACCTTCAGAATAAGCTCTGGTCAATATCTTTTTCTTTTTCTTATGGGAGCTATGCCCATCTCATCACGGTACTTGGCCACCGTGCGGCGGGATATGTTTATATCCCTGCGCTTTAGTATCTCGGCTATTTTCTGGTCATTGTAGGGATCCTTGTTGTCCTCGGCGGACACAATCTCCTGGAGCATCTTTTTAATGCTCTCGGCCGAGACACTGGGCCCGGTGGTGCTGCTCAGCCCCGAGCTGAAAAAATATTTCATTTCCAGGACTCCCTGGGGGGTCTGAATATATTTGTTGGAGGTGGCCCGGCTTACCGTGGACTCATGCAGTCCCACTATATCGGCCACCTTTTTCAGATTAAGCGGCTTCAGGTACTTAACACCCCTGTCCAGGAAATCCCTTTGCAGTTCAGTCAGGCAGTTGGCTACTTTGTACAGGGTAAGCCTTCTCTGCTCGATGCTGCGCAGGAGCCAGGCCGCTGCGTTCAGCTTGCTCTCCACAAAACGGCGGGTTTTGGTGTCGGCATTCTTGCTCAGCACCGCCCGGTAAGCAGAGTTGATGGTAATCCTGGGCACGGAATTGTCGTTGATCAGTATTATATACTCACTGCCCACCTTCTCAAGGACAACATCAGGAGTGATGTACCGGGTGTCGTTGGGGCTGCCGAAGTTGCGCCCCGGCTTGGGGTCAAGGGTCTTTATTATATCCGCCACCCTCTGCACTTCCTGTACGGTGATCCCCAGAACCTGAGCCATTTTCCCAATTTTGCCCTTGGCCAGATCTACCAGGTGATCTTTTATAACCTTCCTGAACAGGCTGTCGCTTATACCCATCTGGTCCGCCTGAATAATAAGGCATTCCTCCAGGTTCCGGGCGCCTACACCCATGGGATCGAAGGTCTGAATTATGGCAAGTACCTTTTCCACTTCTTCCACTGCGACTCCCAGGCTGCCGGAAACATCCTCCACAGTTGCCTGCAGGTACCCGTGGCCGTCTATGTTTCCAATAAGGTACTCTCCGATAAGCTTCTCCCTGGGTCCGCAGCGGCTGAGGGATAGCTGGAACATAAGGTGCTCGGACAGGGTGAGAACCTGACTGACAAAATTCTCATAGGAGTATTCTAACTGGTCAGCCACCTTTTCCGCCTTGGGCATCCCCAGGTCGCTGCTGTCATGAAAATACTCCTGCCAGTCAATGTCAAAGTCCCCCGGAGTCTCAGGAGCATCGACCTCCTCCATTTGGTCGGCGTTTTCCTGACTTTCGTCTTTCAGTTCCAAAAGAGGGTTTTCCTGCAGCTGCTGCTCAATGTACATGCTGAGCTCAAGGGATGAAAGCTGCAGCACAGTGATAGCCTGACGCAGTTCCGGGGTCATTATTAATTTTTGTGTTTGCTCCATGTGAAGACCATAGCCCATGCGCACGCCTATCACCCCCTACCGGGTTATTAAAATAGAATATAATAAATTCGTTTTCTTAATGATATTATGTTCTCTCCGGTCAGCCCGTTTTCCTGCCTTGCCCTGTTTATACCAGGATATTCAACCGCTAATTCTTTGTTTACCAGCCCCATCTTACGGATTTGCCAAATATAATAAAAATGTATATTATGACGGTGGCTGACAGGCCCCAGGCCGATACCGCCGCCATTGGCTCCTGACCGTAATAGTAGAGGTAGGGGTGTATGCCAAGGTGATAATCCATAAAGTCATTCAGCAGCATCCAGGCTGAAACGACGGCAGCGGCCCGGGCCATCCCCCGGGCGGGGAAAACAAAAGGTCCCGCCCTCATGTATATCACACCCTGGGCAGCCATGCCCAGATGAGAAAACCACAGCAATACGGTTTCCCAACCCACTGCGCCCCCCCCAAGCCAGAAGTCACTGATCACCACTGCCGCCCACAGGCCGTACTTTATACAGGCTGCCAAAGCCAGCAGGGAAAAGAAAAGATTTCTGTGCCCCAGCAGCGCAAGAATTAGAACAAATGAAAGCAAAGTGGTGGCCAGCGGGCTGTCCGGAACGAAAAGCAGCAGTCTCTTCGGGGTGGAGGCCAGCTGTTCGGCGTACCAGTAATACCCATAAACCGATCCCGGAATATTTATCGCCAGGATCAGGAGGATATATCGCGGCTGCCAGGGATTGGACAGGAAGGACCGCCAATGGCGCCTCAGCCTAAACATATCATTCATCACTCTTCTAAAATCATTTCTCCGCTCTGGCTTTCCTCTCTAGTGATCTTCTTTTCGCCACCGTCCACCGCCACTGCAGGCACTCCCGCCACCAGGACCCCCGGCGGAACGTCACGGTTGACCAGTGCGCCGGCCCCCACCAGTGCCCCGTCCCCAATGCGGACCCCGGCCAGTATTGTGCTGTTGGCTCCCAGGACAACATCCCTGCCTATAACCACTTCCCCTGTCCGGTACTCTTTGATAAGAAATTCATGGCAGAGAATTGTGCTGTTGTACCCTATGACACAGTTGTCACCGACAGTGATCAGCTCCGGGAAAAAAACATCAATCATGGAGGCCAGCCCAAAGGAAACATCCTTTCCCACCTTAACGCCGATCATCCTGTAAAGCAACCTTTTCACGGCCAGAAAAGGTATGTACTTGCACAGGTAGATAACCAGAAAATTAAGGGTAACCCGTACCGGGCTCACCACTTTATACCACTTGCAGAGAGAATTTTTTCCCGGAGGGGCGGGGTAGCCTGTCAGCCTTCTGCCGGTACCCATAATTCACACCTTTATTAAAGTTTTTGGGCCATTTCCTCCAGTTTCTTAAGGCGGTGACTGACCCCGGACTTCCCCAGCCTGGGATCCAGCATCTCCCCAATTTCCCTGAGGCTGGCGCCGGGATTATTGATGCGAACCTCGGCCACCTGGCGAAGCCCCCGGGGAAGTTTGTCCAGCCCGATAACCTCTTTGACCCTTCTTATGCTTTCCAGCTGCTGCACCGCCGCATTTACGGTCTTGTTGAGGTTGGCCGTCTCGCAGTTAACCAGCCTGTTGACCTGGTTTCTCATGCCCTTAAATATTCTTTTATTCTCAAAGTCAAGGAGGGCATTATGCGCGCCCATAATATTAAGGCAGGCTACAATCTGCTCGCTTTCCTTGAGATATACCACAAACCAGTTTTTACGCATATTAATCTTGGCGTCCAGCCCAAACTTTTTAAAAAGACGCCTTATATCCAGGGCATGGCTCTCGTTGTTGGTTATAACCTCAAAGTGATAGGTGCCCTCAGGGTTATTTACCGACCCGCCCCCAAGAAAAACTCCCCTCAGGTAAGACCTCCGGCAGCATTCCTTTTTGAAAAAATCTTTTTTTACATTTTCCAGCAGATCTCCGCCCGGGTCCATAAGTCCAAGGGAAACCAGTATCTCTCCAGTCATGTCCTGAGGAGGGATCCTGACCTGGTATATATTGTTTTTTCTCAGTTTGCTTTTTCTCTTTACCAGCACCTCGGCCTGGGCTCCGAACAATTCCCTTACCAGCGAAAATATCTTGCGGGCCACGGCGGCATTTTCATTCAGTATGTTTATATAAATCTGCCTGCCGCTGATTTGAATATTCCCGTCCATTCTGAACAGGGCGGAAAGCTCGGCCATTCTGCAGCACTTTCGGGAGTCCGACACCCGGGCCAGCTCATCTTTGGTCTGTGCCGAAAAAGACAAGGAAATCCCCCCTTTTAGGGCATGTATATTATAACATAAACGGCTTTTATGTATAAATTAGAATTCTGCCTGACCCCCGGGATACGCCTTCTAATTCAATTCAGCCTGCCCGGCTGTGGTTGTACCCGGACAGCTCCTTCATAAAACGTTGGAGACTATAATCTCCCCGGACACGAATCCTTCTTAGCGTAAAAGGTTCCTTAGCAAACCTGCCCAGGCCCTGGGCGGTGGTAACGGCTGCCCGAAACCCGCTTTCCCTGACAATGCCGGCAACTGTCTCATTGTAGCTGCCGTAAGGATAGCAGAACACCTCCACCGGCCTGTGCAGTTCCTTTTCCAGCACCCTTTTACTTCCCGCTACCTCTGATCTTACTTCCCCGGGGCTTAGTTCGCCCAGGCGGGGGTGCCGCACCGTGTGCGCTCCTATAGCGATTCCCCCCCCGGCCATTTCTCTCAGCTGCGGCCAGCCGGCCATTTTATTTTTGGGCTGCCTTCCGGCCCTGTAATCAAACTGGTTGATCCCGCCCACCGTGCCGGACACCACAAAAATTGTGGCAGTCAGCCCATATTTTTTCAGAATGGGGTAGGCATAAGTGTAATTGTCCAGATACCCGTCGTCCAGGGTAATGACAACCGGCCTGGGGGGCAGGGGACTCCCTTTTTCATGGTGGTCCGCCAGGCTGCTGAGGGAAACCGACCTGTAGCCATTCCGGGACAGGTAGGCCATCTGCCTTTCAAAATCCCGGGGGCGCACCCTGAGGCCGTATCCTCCGGTACTGGAATCGGGATTGACCTTGTGGTACATTAATATGGGAACACCTTTAAAGCTGTCCGCAGGGGCCGGACTGACAATACTGTCCCCTGCCTCACCAGGGGCAAGGCAGATTAAAAAGGCGGTAAAAAGCAGCAGCAAAACGGCAAACAATTTTCCGCGCATCCGGTCATCCCCGCTCGTTGTTGTTTATGTCGTACAGCAGACTGACTCTGCCCCTGGGGTCCCTTCTGGTCCTTATAACCAGCTTCAGCACCAGCCTGGCCAATCTGTCCGGGTTGTGCCTGACCACATCTCCCTCGGCCAGCAGGTGGTCCGGCGCCGCTTTTACTCCCATCTTTTCTATTTCCTTTATATCCGGAAATACGGGAACGGCGCCCTCAGTCTCGTACCGCTCCCGCAGGCTTTTAGGTATTTCCCCTTTATGAATAATGGCATAGTCAATAACTTTTCCAGCGTTGGACAGTATGGCTCCCACGTGATCACCGGCTGTGCAGCCGTCGGTCTCGCCGGGCTGAGTCATTATATTACAGACGTATATTTTTACTGCCCCGGAGCCGGCGATGCTTTCTGCCAGCCCCTTAACCATAAGATTGGGAAGAATGCTGGTATACAGACTGCCCGGCCCCAGCACCACCGCGTCAGCCTCGGCGATGGCCTGCAGCGCCTCGGGAAGAGGGTAGCAGTCCCCCGGCTCAAGAAATACCCTCCTTATTCTCTTTCCATACCCCGGTATGTTGGACTCCCCAAAGATTACATGCCCATCGGTATATTCAGCCCCCAGGGACACATTCTCCAGTGTTGAGGGCAGCACCTGACCCCGGACGGCCAGAACCCTGCTCATACCCCGGACAGCCTGGTGAAAGCCTCCGGCCAGGTCGTTCAGGGCCGCTATAAGAAGGTTTCCCAGGCTGTGCCCGGCTAATTCACCGGCAGAAAACCTGTACTGGAGCAGGTTCTCCATCATGGACTCCTTATCCGCCAGGGCCACCAGGCAGTTTCTTATGTCTCCGGGCGGAAGAATGCCCAGATCGCCCCTCAGGCGCCCGGAACTTCCCCCGTCGTCAGCTACGGAAACTATGGCCGTGATATTGTTGGTGTATTTCTTGATGCCCCTTAAGAGAACTGAAAGCCCTGTCCCTCCGCCTACCACCACTATGCGGGGCCCCCGGTTGAGGTAGCGCCGGCTGTAAAGAACATCAATCAGCCTGCTCCCGTCCTCCGGGGCAAGGGTGAAAACAATAGACCTGAGAGCTCTGAGCAGGCTGTAGACAACTGCCGCCACTCCGATTAGAATAAGCAGCACCGCTCCCGGAGGGCGTGAAAGGGGCCCGTAAAAATGTTCCCCCCACTGGAGCAGAAGATACCTTGAAAAAGGAACCAGTGAGGCCACCAGAATCGAGGTGCCGGAAATGCTTATGAGAGCCCCCAGGGCAGCCAGGAAAATCCACCGCTTGACACGCAGGCCGGGATAAAGCCACTTGAGTATCTTCACGGTTTATGATCCCTCCTTTTTGCGGATATCCCGGTGTTTGGTCATGACATTGTACTTCCTGTTCCTGAGGTAGTCAGTCAGCTTGTTGGCCAGTGCCACCGACCGGTGAACCCCTCCGGTGCAGCCTATGGCTATGGTCAGTGATGTTTTTCCCTCCTTGATGTACTGGGGAACAAGAAATTCCACAAAGTCAAAAAATTTACCTGCAAATTGCTCCGATGTGGCGGAGTTCATTACAAATTCCTGTATTTCCGGGTCATTGCCGGTCATGGGGCGCAGTACAGGATCATAGTGGGGATTGGGCAGAAACCTGACGTCGAAAACAAGGTCGCTGTCGGTGGGCATACCGTATTTATACCCGAAAGACATCGCTATTATCTTTATCTTTGATACCGCCGAAGAGTCTCCAAAGAGGCTGCTTATTTCCTCCCGCAGCTGGGTGTTGCTGAGGTAAGAGGTGTCGATGATCTTGTGGGCCCTTCCCCTGATCTCCTGCAGCCTGTTTTTTTCCTCGTCTATCCAGTGCAGAACATCCCCATCCACCGCCAGGGGGTGGCTGCGGCGGGTTTCCTTGAAACGGCGCAGCAGTGTCTCCCTCGATGCCTCCAGGAAGAGTATTTCATACCTTATCTCCATACTGTCCAGCTCCCCCAAAACCTCGGTCAGGGCGTCAAAAAATTCCCCCCCCCTGATGTCCACCACCAGGGCAATTTTATCCACATCTTTCTTGGTCTGGGTACAAAGTTCCACAAATTTGGGAATCAGCGTGGGGGGCAGGTTATCCACACAGAAATAGCCGAGATCTTCCAGGCTGCGGACGGCCTGGGTCTTACCCGCCCCGGAAAGACCCGTCACTATCACCAGATTCTTTTTATTCACAGCATTACCCCCTTATTGCTTATTCTGCCACAATATATGGTCAGGAGACAGGAGACTGCTTAAAGGTATTGCCTTCTGTCGGGAGACGGGAGTTGGCCGAAGCATTCCTTTGTTGCCTTATTTTGTTTGTTTATGAGCAATTAATAAGTGTAGATATCTCTATTAAATTCTATACTGCGGGGGTGTAAAAATCTATACCCAGTGAAATCTACATAATGTAAAAATCACCGGGTACAACTCACTCATACTGCAAAAATTGACATATCAGGAAAACCTGGTCCACCCGTCTCCCGTCTCCCGTCTCCCGTCTCCCGTCTCCCGTCTCCCGTCTCCAAAGTATATCAGAATAAGCTACTACTCCTTCGCCAGCTCATTTTTAAGATAATCTATAACCTCCACCGGGCCGGGATCTATTCCGTACAGGCAGGCCAGGTAAAGGCTGGTGTAGTCGCCGCTGTATATGAGAGAATACGTCCTGGCCAGGGGGCCTCCGCCGCTGGCCCTGACATCTGTTATACCCGCCACGGCCTTGCTGATTATGTTTTTGGTTATTTCTATACGTCTCTTTACCCTGGGGTGATCACTGTCATCCCTCAGTATTACAACGTGCAGGCTTTTGAGCGGGGACTCGGGAAATCTGAAGCCCACCAGCTCATTGTGGTTCAGCTCCGGGAATATGTTCCAGTAGGCCGGCGCCTTGGCATTTTCATTAATCTGCCCCTTCCACCGCTGGGCCACCACCTCTGTGGTCCCGCTGCTCCCCCATATTACCGGTATCCTGTTGAACAGCTTTAAGGCCATCTGCTTGGCGGAATTCTTCTCCACGGGAACCTCGGGCCTCAGGTTTTCGTAAAGCGTTTTCAGGTTATCCACCAGCATTTTAACCTCATTTTCTATACCGGTCAGGAAGCCCAGTCTTTCCATCACCCTGAGGGTGGGGATGAATAGAAATCCCGAGGCAGACCTGGGAGATATGCCCCCAGGCACCGGTACAACGGTAAACCCGTCCCGGCCGGCCATCTCCATGAGTTTTCCCCCGGTGGTGATGGCAATAACGGTGGCCCCCCTTCGCCTGGCATCCTGATAGGCGCTGAGGGTTTCCTCTGTATTTCCGGAATAGCTCACCGCAAAAACAAGGGTGTCCTTACCGACGAATTCCGGCATGGTGTAGTCCCTGTTAACCAGTACCGGCACCGGACACCGGCCGGAGCAGAATACCCTCAGCAGGTCCCCCCCTATGGCCGATCCCCCCAGGCCGGTGACCACCACATTGGAGACGGCCTCTACCGCGGGGAGTGCGACATCCCTTGACAAATCCCAGCAGGCCGTGGTGCACTGCCCCGCCAGGCTGGCCAGTGACTGGAACATCCCCTTCGAGTCGGTCTTATACATTTGCTCGTAATTATCCAGCAGCTTTTCCTGGTCCTTCATAAATCAAACCTCCTGTTCGGGCATTATACTTATACTGAAATTCTTATTCTGCCGGAGATCCGGAGATGCCTTCCCTGATGGCCGGAGAAGCCGGAGATGTATTCCCTGAGGGTCTCCGACGGAGGTACTACCCTTGAGCCTCTCCCCTTGGGCCTCTCCGGGCCGGAGCCTCTTCCAGCACATCTTCCACGTAGGCCCGAAGCAACTCTCCGGTACCCCAGGCCTGGGCGATACAGCCCCCCGGCAGCACCGGGTCGTTGCCGTCAAATATTTCTGATACATACCCCAGCCCGTGGCTGGCCAGGTGATCCCTGAACGGGCTGATGAAAAACCGGGCCTGCTCCCTGCTGGAGTGGGAATAGCCGTGGGCCTTCCGGTAGGCCGTTATAAAGGGGCCTATGAGCCAGCTCCAAACCGTTCCCTGGTGATAAGCCCCGTCTCTGCTGACCCTGTCTCCGCTGTATACCCCCCTGTATCCGGGGTCATAATACGACAGGCTGCGCAGCCCGTAGGTGGCGTAAAGCTCCTGCCAGGCCCGTCTTAAAACAATCCTTGCCCTGGCCGGGTCCACCGGGGAGTGGGGCAGCGCCAGGGCTATTACCTGGTTGGGCCTGAAGCTGGTATCGGCTTCCTCCCCGCCGATAACATCAAACAGGTATCCTCCCTCCCCGTACCAGAATTTATCCGTAAAACTTTTTTTAACCTTTTGCGGAAGGCCTTTATGGGAAAATTCTTCCCCGGCCATAGCGGCCAGGCCCTCCAGTATTACCAGGGCGTTATACCACAGGGCCGATATTTCCACCGGCTTGCCCTGCCTGGGTGTAACCACCCAGCCGTCCACCCTGGCGTCCATCCAGGTAAGCTGCATTTCGGGGGTACCGGCGTAAATGAGCCCATCCTCATCCATTTTTATGTTGAAACGGGTTCCCCTTATATACCAGCCGGCAATTTCTTTCAGCGCGGGATATATTTCTTTCAGTACAAAACCGGTGTCTCCGGTATACTCAAGGTATTTATGCACAGCATTAAAAAACCACAGCGAGGCGTCAACAGTATTATAGAGGGGCTCCCCGGAGGTATCCGGAAACATGTTGGGTATAAGCCCCTCTCTGCAGTACCGGGCAAATGTCCACAGAATTTCCCTGGCGTCGTCGTACCTTCCGGTGACCAGAGTAAGCCCGGGCAGGGCAATCATGGTATCCCTGCCCCAGTCGTTAAACCAGTGGTACCCTGCAATGATACTTTTTGCCCCGGTAGACCTGCGCCTCACTATAAAGGAGTCTGCCGACAGGGCAAGCCTCCGGGAGAAATCATCCTTTAACCCGGAAAGACCCACCAGCCGGCTCAGGCGCTCCCTCTCTCCGGCCAGCAGCTCAGTTCCTCTGAGGCAGTCGCCGGGTGCGATATCCTCAATGGTGGCCATGAAAGAAATCTCCATTTCTTCACCGGGCCCAAGGATCACCTCGAAAAATCCCGGGGAAAAGTGGTCCTCCACCGGGTTTTCCCCCCGCTCCTCCTCCCGGGGGTAATACATCCCGGTAAACCATCCCTCCCGGGGATTGAAAGCAGCGCTTCCGCCGCAGGACAGCAAAAGGGGAGGCAGATCACTCCCATACCTGACGGTTATCCCCGCCCCTCCGGGGATTTCCCTCCTGTCCACCTTAAAATCCACCTGGCCTATTCCGGTGGTCCAATGAAAATCCCTGCCGTTAACCAGTGGATAAAGCCGCAGCATACCCGGAGAGGACCCGTTTTTAACCCTGTAGAGTATGACGGTGGTGTTTTGGCCATGCACCATGAAAATTGTTTTTTCAAGCACCACATCCACAAAGCTGTATATAAAAGTGGGAAACATGCCCACCAGCACTCTCTGGAGGTGGATAAACCCGGCATCACACACCCCGCCGGCCTTTCTGTTGGCTGCAAGATTGTAGGTCCGCCCGCCGGTCTCAAACCTCTCATCCACCTTGGCCAGCAAAAGAGTTCTCCTCACCGGGGGATCCAGGGCAGCCACCAGAAGGCCGTGGTACTTGCGGGTATTGGCGCCTATAGCCGTCGAAGAGGCATACCCTCCCAGTCCGTTGGCTGTTATCCATTCATTTTCTATGCCCCGGTCAAATGTGGGCCAGTGGCCCTTGCCCAAGTTTATTGTTTTCACAGGGCCATCCCCCCCGGCTACAGTTGCTATATTATTCAATGAGTCCTTTTATTATTCTTTCGGCAGGCGCTTCCCGCAGGAGTCCAGGGCCAGGGCCACCGCCCCCATAAGGCCCGATTTGCCCCCCAGGACGGATTTAACCACAGTAACATCCCCCAGGGCCGGCCCCAGCGCCCTGGCGGCCAGTTCCCCGGCCATGCTGTCCCAGAAAAGACTTCCGGCCTCAAGGGCTCCCCCGCCCATAACCAGCCTGTCAGGGTTCAGCACGTTAATCAGGTTGGCCAGCCCCATACCCAGGTAAGCCCCGGCCTCGGATATAATACCGGCGGCCTCCGGATCTCCGGCCCCGGCTGCCCTGGCTACCGAGGCGGCGGTCAGGGCGGCGGGATTGTCCCCCGCCTCCCTTAGTATAGCCTTTCCACGGCCGGCCGACACCAGCTCTGCGGCCCTCACCGCCATGGCGGTGCCGGAGGCCAGCGACTCCAGGCAGCCTTTCCGGCCGCACCCGCACAGGGGACCGCCGGGGCTGATGACCATGTGCCCCGCCTCTCCGGCCCCCCCTCCGGCTCCCCGGTAGATACGGCCGTCAATGATGATGCCGGCGCCTATGCCCGTGCTTACCGTAACATAAAGCAGGTTCCCCGATCCCCGCCCGGCCCCGAAATAAAACTCCCCCAGGGCGGCCAGGTTGGCGTCATTATCGAGGAAAACAGAGATGCCGGTGGCCTCCCTCAGCCTGTCCCTCAGGGGAACATTAATCCATCCCCGGAGGTTTGGAGAATTGTAGACAACCCCGGCGGCCTGGTCCAGCGGGCCGGGAGAGCCAATCCCCAGGGCAGCCACAGCCCCCGGGCCGACTCCGGCCTCCCGCATTACCCGGCGCACAGTTTCCGCTATGCGCCCTATGACGGCCTCAGGTCCCTCCCGGGCGCCGGTGGGGACCCTGACTTCGGCGGCCAGCCGGCCCCGGGAGTCCGCCAGGGCGGTATATATTTTTGTCCCGCCCAGGTCAACGCCCACAACGCACCTATTCAAAGGAGGTCCTCCCCGCAGAATATGAACTTATTAATCACCCCGGCCACCCCTCCGTCGGTATTGGCCCGGGTAACATAATCGGCCCTTTTCTTTATATCTTCCCTGGCATTGGCCACCACCGCCCCCAGGCCCGCATACTTCAGCATTTCCAGGTCATTATAGCTGTCACCCACCGCTATTATGCCGGCGGGACTAATCCCGTAGTGCTCTGCCACAGCCTGGAGGGCCTTTCCCTTGGTGGCCCCGGAGTGCATGAATTCCAGGAAAAAGGGCTTTGACTTGGTAATATAAAGGCTTTCCCCAAAGACTCCTTTCATTTCCCCGGACAGACTGTCAATTCTTTCCTCAGGGGCTACCACCAGCACCTTGGTGGGCTCCCGGCGCACCTCCTTCAGGTATAAGGCCAGGTCCCCCACCACCACCGGCTCCACCCCGGATATGGCCCGGTATATGCCGGCCTCCCGGTCGAGCCTCTCCACCAGCAGATTGTCGTCAATGTATATATTGGTGTGATAGCCGGTGGCTTTTAGCCTTTCCAACAGCTCCACCGCTGTTTCAAAGGGCACCGGGCGGTGGTAAAGCACATTTCCGGAGGGAAACCTGACATAGGCCCCCTGGTATGTGATAAGGGGTGAGTCCAGTCCCAGCTCCAGGGCATAGGGAAGCGCAGACCGGTACATGCGGCCGGTGGCCAGCACCACCCTGATACCGGCCCCGATAGCCCTTTCGATGGCTTTCCGGTCGGTGGCGGTGATGGAATAATGGTCGTCCAGCAGGGAATCATCAAGGTCGGTGGCCAAAAGCTTATATTCCGACAAAAATATACCTCCCCCAAAGGGGCTATCGCCCCTATCTTTATTTAAGAAGGGGCTGCCACCCCTCAGGACTATCGGCCCTCCACCCCGCAATAAAGGGGGAACTCCCCCTTCTTAACCCCCTCAGGAAATTATCCACAAAGCATAATTTCCTGGTAATATCTTGTTAAAACCCTATAATGGACACGGGATTTTTAACAAGCTGCTGCTCACTGCTTTAATTATAGTTTACATTTTATTCCCGGTAAAACTATTCTTTAACTTTCCTGCCGCTGCTGAAAAAACTGTGCACCGCCTCGGCGGCAGGCCTGTTCATGCCGGGCAGGGCCGCCAGATCCTCCGGGGTGGCCGCGGCAATGTGGTCAATGGTGGGATAAGCCTTCAAAAGGGCTTTTTTCCTTACTCCCCCAACACCCTCTATCTCGTCCAGCAGTGATTTCAGATTTCTTCTGGTGCGCAGCTTCCTGTGGTAGGAAACGGCGAACCGGTGCGCCTCGTCCCTTAATCTCTGGAGAAGGTACAGGGCGCCGGAATCCCTGGGAAGAAATACCGGTGACTCCATTCCGGGGCCGAAAAGCAATTCCTCCTCCTTGGCCAGGGCAAACACCGGAATATTAAAGCCTGCCCCTGACATGGCCTCCACAGCCGCCGAGAGCTGCCCCTTTCCCCCGTCTATGATAAGAAGGTCCGGAAGCACGTGAAATTTGGCCTGCCTGGTGGAAAGCCGGCCGGTGCCGATGAGTTCCCTTTCCACCCGGCATCTTTCCAGGCGCCTGCCGATAACCTCCCTCATGGAGGCAAAGTCGTCAGGGCCGGCAACTGTTTTTATTTTGAAGCGCCTGTACTGGTCCGGGGCCGGTTTGCCGTCCTCAAAAACCGCCATCGACCCCACGGCCTCGGCGCCCTGGATATTTGATATATCGTAGCACTCTATCCGGCCGCAGGAGGAAAGCCCCAGCCTCTGGGCCAGTTCCCCGGCCTCCCGGGCAGGGTCCCTGGCCGAGGCCCGGGCCAGGAGAATTTCCTCCAGGGCAAGGGCGGCGTTTCTTTCCACCATCTCCAGCAGCTTTTTTTTCTCTCCCCGCCTGGGAACCACCATGGCCACCCGGGAGCCCTTTTTGCCGGTCAGCCACCGGGACAGCACCCCGGCCTCACCGGGCTGTATTTCCTGCAAAAGGATCTCACCTGGTATAAAATCGGCGCTGTTGTAATACTGCTTGACGAAGGAGGTTATTATTTCCTCTCTTTCAAACCCCTGCAGGCCGCCCAGCACAAAATTCTCCCTGCCCAGGAGCTTCCCGCCCCGTATAAAAAAGACCATCACCACCGCCTCGCTGTCCCCGGCGGCCACAGCCACGGCATCCTGGTCCTCCCTGCGGCCGGACACTATCTTCTGCTTCTCCAGCACCTTTTGCACCGCCCTGACCTGGTCCCGCAGAGCGGCGGCCCGCTCGTACTCCATTTTTTCCGAGGCCTCTTCCATCCGGGAGGTAAGCCTTTTGACAAGCTCCTCCTGCCGGCCCTCGAGAAAAAGGCAGACCTCCCTGATCATAGTCCTGTACTCATCCCTGCCCACCAGTCCGCAGCAGGGCCCCAGGCAGCGCTTTATATGGTGGTTCAGGCAGGGCCTGCTCTTTTGCTTCAAAACCCTGTCCTTGCAGGACCTGAAAGGGAAAAGCCTCCTGATCAGGTCAATGGTCTCGTGAACCGCCCCCACCTGGGTGTAGGGGCCGTAATAAAGGCTCTTGTCCTTCTGCACCCGCCTGGTGATGTGCACCCTGGGAAAATCCTCACTCATGGTGACTTTAATATACGGATAGGTCTTGTCGTCTTTTAGAAAAACGTTGTAGCGGGGGCGGTGCTCCTTTATCAGATTGCACTCCAGTATAAGGGCCTCCACCTCACTGTCGGTCACTATATATTCCAGGTCGGCGGCCTTTTCGGTCATGGACCGCACCTTGGGGCTCAGGGAAGAGGCCGCGCGGAAATAAGACCGCACCCTGTTTTTAAGCGATATGGCCTTGCCCACGTATATGACCCTGCCCCCGGCATCCCTGAATATATACACCCCGGGCCGGTCTGGCAGGCGCTTTAGTTTTTCAGCCGGATCAAACATACTATACTCCTATGCAATCCTTATGCGGTCGGAATCCAGAATTCAGAAGCCAGAATCCAGAATAATTTGGCCCGCCTTAAGCGGCCACCATGAAGGATGTAAATTCTGGTCCTTTTAAGCCACAGGACAAAGATACTCATAAGCCCAGCTATTCGGTCTTATTTTCTTATAAGTGTTGCCTAAAGCATTGTCGAGTAAGAAGGGCCTCTCCCAAGCTCTGAGTCTAGGAATTGTGCCCTCGCTCCTCACAGATCCGTGCGAGCGCAATTCACGCACACGGCTCCTCAAAAACATCATTCACAAAACGGCAGAAGAACTAACCGTAAATGTTCACATAGATTTTCGGCTGCGGCAGAGGATT